>DBFNYT010000035.1:0-11318 GCA_048425625.1 Collinsella sp.
CGCGCCCGCGCCCGAGGCCGCGCCCGCAGCCACCGAGGCCGCATCGGAGTCCAATGACCGCCTGGCCGCCATGATGCGCCGCAGTGCCCGCCGTGAGGAGGCCTATGTGCCCACCTCGCAGCTCCGCCGCTTTACCCTGCCCGATTCGGCGCCCATCATGCGCCGCGTCATGGGCTTTCTGTCCGACCAGGCCCGCACGCTCATCCATGCCGGCGTGTCGCGCGACCGCATCTGCATCGATCCTGGCCCGGGCTTTGGTAAGTCGGCTAACGAGGACATCGTCATCCAGCGCGAGACTGCCAAGATGGCGTCGCTGGGCTACCCGCTCATGTGCGCCGTGTCGCGCAAGCGCTTTGTGGGCGCCGTCTCGGGCGTGACCGAGGCCGCCGAGCGCGATGCCGCTACGTTTGGCGTGTGCCTGGGCGCCATCCAGGCCGGTGCCAACATCGTGCGCGTGCACGACGCCGCGGGTTTTGCGCAGTTCCTGAACGGTTACTGGGCGGTTGCCAAGCCGCAGCCGCGCCGCGCGTTTGTGGCCGTGGGCTCCAACCTGGGGCATCGCTGCGACAACATCCGCGCCGCACGCGAGATGATCGCCGAGATTCCACTCACCTGCGTGTCCAACTCCTCCAAGATTTACGAGAGCGAGCCGGCCTACGAGACGCGCCAGGACGCGTTTGCCAACGCCGTCATCGAGATCAAGACCGAGCTGGCGCCGCTGGTGCTGCTCGATGAGCTCATGAAGATCGAGGCCGAGCTGGGGCGCGACCGCTCCAAGAAGGCCAAGGCCAACGGTCCGCGCACCATCGACCTGGACCTGCTGTGGATGGACGGCGAGACCCACGGCGGCAAAAAGCTGCGCCTGCCGCATCCTCTCATTGGCGAGCGCGACTTTGTGCTGGTGCCGCTCGAGGACCTGATGCACGACCCGGCGCGGTTCTTCCGCTACAACGGTGTCGAGGTCAAGGAGTCCGAGGACCGCGTGGGCCATATCGTGGGCGAATTGGGGCGTATGTAGATGATCGAGATGAATGCTGTTGCCGCTGGCACCGAGCTCGACGCGGCGCGCGACGCGGGCCGCGAGGGCATGTCCGCGGGCTGGTGCGCGTGGAACGCGGGCGATGCATCGCTGATGTTTTCGCTGGTCGTGCGTCCGGATGTGAATATGCACGCCTTCCACGGCCTGCCGTTTGTGGCCGCGATGGGCATGATGGATGCGCTTGTGGGCACAGTGTCGACGCCGGGCCTGGGCCTTGCCGGCAAGGTGGGTATCCGGTGGCCGAGCGATATCGTGTGCGGTGCGCCTGCGTTTGAGACGTCGCTCGCGCGTGTTGCCGTGAACGGCGGTGCCGGTGCCGCGGGCATGTTCGGTGCCGTGACGGTGGATATTGAGCGTTCGGCGTTGAGCGAGCTTGGTGTGGACGTGGCTGACGAAGCGCTGGTCGAGGCGCTGGCCGCCGCCGTGCTGGCCCGCGTGGACGCCTGGGCGGTTGTTGCCAACACGCCGCAAGGCGCCGCAGGGCCGTTGGCCCCCGTGTTGGGCGAGTACTTCGATATGGTGCCGCTGCTCGGTCGCCAAGTTGCGGCGGTGTCGCCCAACGGCTTGCCGCTTGCGGTCGGTGTGTTTGCGGGCCTGGACATCTGGGGTCGCGCGACCATCAAGACCGATGCCGGCGAGCAGGAGTTTCCGCCTGAGGCCGTACGGATTCGCGGACTGTAACGCGAGGCGCCCGCGCTCAAAGACAACGATGACAACGAAGCCCTCTTCGGCCTGTGCCGGGGAGGGCTTTGCGTGACTGCGGGGTAGCACCTCGGACCTATTCCTCAAAACTGAAAATTTTTCGATTTTGAGGAATAGAATTAAGCCAGCTCGGGCTTTTGCGAGGTATATTCGTTGCAGAGCCTATTCCTCGAAACTGAAAAATTTTCGTTTTTGAGGAATAGCGATAAAAGACCGCAGGGAGGCGCCAATGAAACTCATCAATAGAACGTCATACATGGACATGTTGACGAGCCTTATTGGCGTGCCGGACATCAAGGTCATAACGGGCATTCGCCGTGGCGGTAAGTCAAAATTGCTCGAGGCCCTCCGCGATTACGTGGAGGCAAATCTGTCCAATTCGAATGTCATCCATATCAATTACAACCTCGACGAGTTCGAGGACCTGCTCGAATATCATGCCCTGCTCGCCTATGTAAAAGAGCATCGAGCGTCCGACAAGCAAAACTTCCTGCTTATCGATGAGGTTCAGATGTGCGACGGCTTTGAACGCGCGATCAACAGCCTCCATGCATCCGAGCAGTACGACATTTTCATTACCGGATCGAACGCCTTTTTGCTGTCGAGCGATCTGTCGACGCTCTTTACGGGGCGTACGTTCGAGATCGAGGTTTTCCCATTCTCGTTTGAGGAGTATCGTCTCTATGGCGACGAGGGCGATGTCGACCGCGACTTCGATGAGTACGCGAGAACCGGCGGTATGTCCGGCTCTTACCCTTATCCACTGCAGGAGCAGCGCTATCAATATCTCTCCAATGTCTTTAAAACGCTCATCGTGAGGGATATCGTGCAGCGGCATAACGTGAGAAACGAATCGGCGCTGCTGCGCATTGCCGATTACATGATGGACAACGTTTCCAACATTACGTCGGCACGCAACATTACTGATGCATTAAATGCGGATGGGCTAAAGATTACGAACAAGACGGTCGGCACGTACATGGGGTACCTGTGCGATGCGTTTGCCTTCTATAAAGTTCGTCGGTACGACATTCGCGGCAAAAAATACCTTAAGAGCGGCGAGAAATATTACCTGGCAGACCACGCGTTCAAATACGCACTGCTCGGTACACGTGATATGGATTGGGGACGCGTATACGAGAACATGGTGGCCATCGAGCTGCTGCGCCGCGGATACGAGGTATACGTCGGTGTGCTCTATAAAAAGGAAATTGACTTTATAGCAATCAAGCGAAGCGAGAAGCTCTACATTCAGGTGAGCGACGACATCAGCTCGGATAAGACATTTGAACGCGAGATTTCGCCACTGCTGAGCATTGGCGACGCGTACCCCAAGATGATTCTCGCCCGAACGCATCACGAGGCCACGGACCGCAATGGGGTGCAGATCGTGGACCTGGCGAGGTGGCTATGCGGCGAGGCGTAGCAGAAAGCCTATTCCTCAAAACTGATAAATTTTCGATTTTGAGGAATAGGACCGATGCGTTGCCTAGTTCGCCGCTCGCGTTCGTGCTCGACTTAAGCCCCTGCTCTATCCCAGCTCCTGCATACGGCGGTAGATTTCGCAGATACCCTTGATGGTGAGCTGTCCGTCGACCACGTCGAAGGCATCGGTCGAATCGGCGACGATGCTGGCGAGACCGCCCGTGGCGATAACGGTGGCATCTTCGCGGCCCAGCTCGCGCTTCATGCGCGCGACCAGGCCCTCGGCCATGGCGGCGGCGCCCGTTACGGCGCCCACCTTGATGCACTCCTCGGTATCGCGGCCGATGGCGTGCTCGGGCGCCTCGAGCGGAACGCTGGCGAGCTTGGCGGCTCGGGCGGCGAGCGCGTCCATCGAAATGCGGATGCCCGGCGCAATAGCTCCACCAATGTAATAACCGTCCTCATCGATGACGTCGATATTGGTCGCGGTGCCAAAGTCCACCACGATTGCCGGCGCGCCGTAGAAGGTCTCGGCCGCAACGGCGTTAGCGACGCGATCGGCGCCTACGGCCTGGGGACGCGCCGCGCGCAGCTTGGTCACCGCGGCCGTCTGCGGCCCGATAACGATGGCGTCCGCGGCAATGCGGTCGGCCACAGTGTGCCACTCGCGCGAGAGCTGCGGCACCACGCCGGCGAAGGCGATCGCGTCGACCGCGTCGAGCGAGAGGCCGTACATCTTAAAGAAGCCCATCAGGCGCACATGGATCTCGTCGGCGGTATAGGAGCGGTCGGTGGGCATGCGCCACGACTGCACCAGCTCGTCTCCGTCAAACAGGCCCATGGCCGTCTGCGTGTTTCCCATATCGATAGCGAGCAGCATGTCTACTCCCGGTGTTGGCATAAAAGGACGCGCACCATTGTATACGCGCCGTCGACGGCGCTCGGCTGCGATTCGTTTACGGTGATAGGGGCTGAGGGGTTCTAAATATGAAGGAATTATGCTCTACGAGATTTTCCTTGCCGTTTACCGAACTCCCGCGTAATATTCTTTCTTGCGCACATGAGGCGCCCAGACATTGCGGGGTGGAGCAGTCTGGTAGCTCGCCGGGCTCATAACCCGGAGGTCGTAGGTTCAAATCCTGCCCCCGCGACCAAGAAATTGCAGCTCGTCGGCCTAGCCGGCGAGCTTTTTTGTTATTACGGGACCGTGTTTTCGGTCCAATTCTCGGCCTCTCAAACAAAATCTCGATCTGTAACATCTAGACCCGATTTGGGCGGCTAGGTGTTACAGATCGAGATATACCGGTGGGTTGGGTCGTGTTTGTCTAAATCTGTAACACGAGGGACGGATTTTGCCGAGTTGTTGTTATAGATTGAGATTTTCTAGCAGGCGGGTTTGGTTTGTCTCGATCTGTAACAGTAAGACCCAGTTTTGCCGCGCAACTGTTACAGATTGAGACAAACCGACGGGCCGCCCTGCCCCATCCACCTGCCGCTACCTGCTGTCCGCCGATTTCCGTTGCGCTGTTGTATTCCCATGCCATATCCTCTAAACAACTACGCGGCAACATCGCCGCCGCGCCTACAAGAGAGGAATGTCCATGACCGCACCTGCATCCAAGCTGCTCCAGCCCATTACGGTTGGCCCCCTTGAGCTCAAGAACCGCATTATGTTTCCGCCGCTGACCACCGGCTACGAGGAGCGCGACGGCTCCATCGGCGAGCGCAGCCTGGCTTTTTACGAGCGCCTGGCCCGTGGCGGCGTGAGCTACATCGTCATCGGCGACGTCGCTCCCGTCATGACTGCGAGCCCCACGCCCAAGCTGGCGACCGACGCCCAGATCCCCACGTTTAAGGCCCTGGCCGACGCTGTCCACAAGCACGGTGCCAAGGTTGCGCTGCAGCTGTTCCACCCCGAGTACGACGTGCCCGGCGTCGGCCGCATGGTCATGGGTTCCATGGCCGCCGCCAAGGCCGCGCAGGAGGCCAAAGCCGCCGGCGACGAGGAGACCTTCGCCGCCAAGATGGCCGAGTCCAACGAGATCCGCAAGCAGGCCTACGCCAAGCTGCATCACGACATGCAGCACTTTGTGAACGAGGCGAGCGTAGAGCAGCTCACCCAGATCAAGGAGGCCATCGCCGCCTCGGCCGCCCGCGCGCAGCAGGCCGGCATCGACGCCATCGAGGTCCACGGCGACCGCCTGGTGGGTTCGCTGTGCTCGGCCATCCTCAACAAGCGCACCGACGAGTACGGCGGCTCGTTCGAGAACCGCGTTCGCTATGCGCTGGAGGTCGTCGCTGCCATTAAGGAGGCCGCGCCGGGGCTGATGGTGGAGTACAAGCTCCCCGTGATCATGGAGAACCCCGACGGCACGCCGCGCGGCAAGGGCGGCCTGCTGCCCGACGAGGCCTGCGAGTTCGCCAAGCTGCTCGAGGGCGCGGGCATCGACATGATCCAGGTCGCGCAGGCCAACCATACCGGCAACATGGGCGACACCATTCCGCCCATGGGCGCCATGCCCTACAACTGGACGCTGCCCGTGGCCGAGCGCGTCAAGGCCCTGGTCTCCGTGCCGGTGGCAACCGTCGGCCGCGTGGTTTCGGTCGAGGCCGGCGAGAAGATTCTGGAAGACGGCGCCGCCGACATCATCGCCTATGGCCGCTCGCTCATGTGCGACCCCGACATTGCGCTGAAGGCCGCCACGGGTGAGCCCATCCGCGAGTGCCTCAACTGCAACAAGGGCTGCGTCGACGCGATTCAAAACCGCAAGTACATCTCGTGCGTGCTCAATGCCGAGAACGGCGACGAGGCGACCATCGCCATCAAGCCGGGCGAGGGCGACAAGAAGATCGCCGTGGTGGGCGGCGGTATTGCCGGCCTGGAGGCCGCGCGCGTGGCAGCCAAGCGCGGCTACAACGTGACCGTCTACGAGGCGAGCGATCATCTGGGCGGCCAGATTGTGCTGGCGGCCGCGCCCCCGCGCAAGGACGAGATCATGCGCTCGGTCGAGTATTACGAGAAGATTCTGCCTGGCCTGGGCGTGAAGGTTGAGCTCAACCACGTCGCTAGCCCCGCGGACCTCAACGCCGCCGACGCCGCGATCGTGGCCGTGGGCGCGCACGACGTGGTCATCCCCGTTCCGGGTGCCGACTCGGACAAGGTCGTCTCGAGCTGGGACGTGCTGGCCGGCAAGGTGGAGCTCAGCGGCCGCGTCGCCGTCATTGGCGGTGGCCTGGTGGGCACCGAGACTGCCGAGTATCTGCTGCAGCACGGCTGCGAGGTGGCGATCGTGGAGATGCTCGACAAGATTGCCGCGGGCGAGTCTGAGACCATTCTGCCGCTGATTATGAGCGACTTTGCCGAGCACAACGTGGAGCAGCACGTGAAGACCCGCCTGACCGCCATTACTGACGAGGGCGTGGAGGCCGTTCGCACCGCCGAGGACGGCGCCGAGGAGCCGGTGAAGATCGCCTGCGATTACGTGGTGATGGCCGTGGGCTCCAAGGCCAACGCGTTTGACCTGGATGGCGTGACGGTGCCCGTGACCTGCGTGGGCGACTGCTCGGGCGAGCGCACCGCCGACATTGCGAGCGCCATTCGTACGGCGTATCACGCGGCCAACGAGCTGTAGTTGGACATCGCGGCCAGGCGGGGCGGTAGCACGGATCCGTCTCGCCCGGCTGTGTCCCGTCGGGTGTCAACCGGTGCGGGGCCTGCAAGCGCAGCAGGTCCCGCCCTTTTTGTTTTGCTCCAGTGGATGGCAATGCGCGGTAATCATGAGGAGTGAGGACGTCTACTGCATTGCAGATCACTCAAAATTATTGTGGGAGGGGTTAATAACTATATCCTCTATATCAAAGGACATAAAGAGATGCCAATTTTGTTGACAAGCGAATGACGATTGGCTGCGAGTCAGCTACCAGCGTAAATAATCGATAAAGAAATGTCGTAATTTGGTGCCAAATGCCCAGATAACGCCGCGTCTATTTTAATTAACTGCTTTGAGCAAACAGTAAAATGCTACTATCTAACTTGCACGTAAGAAAGCAGATTAACGGTTAAGGCTAAGAAGTGGCAGGTATGTCGGAAGCAACTAGGACTCGCACGCATGCGCCCGAGGTTAGGCAGCGCGCCGTCGAGATCCTCCAAGAGGGGGTCGGTCATCGCGCCCTCGCCGCGGAGCTTGGCATTCCCCAGGCCACGGCTCGTCAGTGGGCCCGCGCGTATGCCGTGGGCGGTGCCGACGCCGTTCTCAATGCCGGTTCGCATCATCACACCTACTCGTACGACGTAAAGCTCGCTGTGGTTAAGGACCGTCTGGAAAACGGCTTGACGGTTCGCGAGGCCATGATCAAGCACAAGATTCCCAGCGAGTCTTCGGTCAAGGCTTGGTGCCGTCAGTACCGCGAGAGCGGTGAGGCCGCACTGGTCGATAAGCCGCGCGGTCGCAAGCCGCGCGTTAAAAAGGCGGAATAGCAAACGGGATGGTGCGCCCATAGGGGCGCATTTTTCTTGCCGCGCCAACTTTTTGGACCGGCGCGAGCCTGTCGGGACATCCTCCAAAGTGGCCAATAAACCGCGCGCAGTGGCCCGCGCGCCTGTCGCTGCGATAGGGGAGCGTCGCCCCACTGCTCCAAAGCGGACGTGCCCTTACCCCGTACGCCTAAAACTCCCCAGTTGACCGAAAACCTGCCGCCGCTGCTCCTCAATTGAGCTATAACGTTAAACAATTGCAGCGTTTTTGCATGGGGGAGTGATGGTATGACGCTACTGTATTTCCTTACCCTGTTTCCGCTGGTACCGGCGCTGAGCATGCTGCTCGCGCGCGGTGACCGCGCCCGCGATGCGGTGGGGCTCATAGGTTCCGGCATTATTATGGCGGTGACGGTTGTAGTCGCCGTCATGTTTTTTGGCGCGGGTCCGCAGAGCTTCGAGGTTGCGCCGGGCACCTCGCACGTGCTTTCGATCATCAGCTCCGTCATCGATGTGATCCTGTGCGCCGCCATCCTGTACAACGCGCACAAATATAAGAACATGCTCACCACGGTGCTCGGCGTGGTGCAGCTGGTGGGTTCGGTCGCCTTTGCGGCCATGACGCTGCCTGCGGCAGAGGCCGTCACCGCCACGCCGCTCTACCTGGATTACATGAGCGTGATCATGGTGCTTGCCGTCGGCATTGTCGGCAGCCTCATCTGCGTGTACGCCCTGGGCTACATGAAGGACTTCCAGGCCCATGACGAGCACGAGGCCGCGCTGCGCGGGCAGACCGCGCCCGACCGTCGCCCGCAGTTCCTGGCGCTTATGTTCCTGTTCCTCTCGGCCATGTTCGTCATCGTGACGAGCGACAACCTGGAGTGGCTGTTCTGCGGCTGGGAAATCACCACCGTGTGCTCGTTCCTCATGATTGGCTACACGCGCACGCCCGAAGCCATCAAAAACGCCTTTACCCAGATCATCCTCAACATGCTGGGCGGCATCGCGTTTTTGGCCGGACTCATGTACCTGCACGTTAACGGCATGCCGCTGACCATCTCGGGCATGATCGAGCTTTCCGGCGCCGGAACCGCGCAGTCCGCGCTGCTGGTGATGCCGGTCATCCTGTTGTCGCTCGCCGCACTCACCAAGGCCGCACAGATGCCGTTCCACACTTGGCTGTTGGGTGCCATGGTTGCCCCCACGCCCACGAGCGCCCTGCTGCACTCGTCCACCATGGTCAAGGCCGGCGTGTTCCTGATGGTCAAGCTCAGCCCGCTCTATGCCATCTATCCCGTGACTGGCTTTATGGTCACGAGTGTGGGTGCCATCACGTTTTTGCTCGCTGCCCTCATGGCCATCTCGCAGAGCAACGCCAAACGCGTGCTCGCGTACTCCACCATTTCCAACTTGGGCCTCATCAGTGCCTGCTTGGGTGTCGGCGCGCCCGAGGCCGTATGGGCGGCCATCTTCCTGATCCTGTTCCACACGGTGGCAAAGTCGCTGCTGTTCCTGTGCGTGGGCACGGCCGAGCATCATATCGGCAGCCGCAATATCGAGGACATGGACGGTATGTTCAGCCGCATGCCGCACCTGACGCGCCTGATGATGCTGGGCATCATGGGCATGTTCGTGGCGCCGTTTGGCATGCTCGTGTCCAAGTGGGGCGCCCTGGTGGCGTTTGCGCAGACCGGCAACGTGCTCATGATCATGGTGCTTGCCTTTGGCTCGGCCGCGACGTTTTACTTCTGGGGCAAGTGGCTTGCCAAGCTTTCGGGCGTCGACCCCACGGCTCAAAACGTTGAGGTCAATGTCCATAAGACCGAATGGATGGCGCTCAACACCATCGCCGCGCTACTGATTCTGTGCTGCGTGGCGTTCCCGGTTATCTCGAGCGGTCTGGTGTCGCCTTACTTGGCCATGGTGTTTGGCCGCGTGCCGTACGTTATCGGCAAGGACGCTATGTATCTGATGGTGGTTATCGTGGCGTTTATCGCCGTGGTGCTGCTGACTTCATTCCGCGTGAGCGACAAACCGCACGTAAACGTATATCTTTCGGGCGTGGGAACCGACAAATATCGCCATTTCCGCGGCGCGATGGGACACGAGGTGAAGGCCGAAAAGCGCAATTGGTACTCGGAGGACGCCCTTGGCGAGAAGCGCATTAGCCCCGTGGGTAGTGTCGTGTGCTGCAGCATTATCTTGTTTGCGCTGCTGTGTTGCGCGTGGATTGGGCCCGAGCGACTTGCCATGAGCGCGCCCTCGGTGCTGCGTGGCAAGTATTTCGAAGGTTCGGGCGTCGTGGGCATCTTTATTGGCACCGTGGCGTTTGCCTTGCTGGCGCCTTTGGTTGGTGGCCTGATCGACGGCATTGACCGCAAGCTGTCCGCCCGTATGCAGGGCCGCGTGGGCCCGCGCCTGCTGCAGCCTTTCTACGACGTTGCCAAGCTGCTGCGCAAGGCCCCCGCCAGCGTAAACACCATGGACGATACCTACATGGCGTGTGCGCTCATCTTTACCGTCGTGGGCGGCGGCATCTTTGTGTCGGGCTCCAACACGTTGCTGTGCGCTTTTATGGTGACGCTCGCCGCGATCTTTGTGGTGTTGGCGTCCGCCTCGACGCAAAGCCCGTTTGCCCAGGTTGGCGCCGACCGCGAGTTGCTGCAGGTCATGAGTTACGAGCCCGCCGTTCTGCTGATGAGCGTGGGCCTGTACCTTGCCACCGACAGCTTCGATTCCATCGCCGTGACGGGGCAGTCGGCCCCCATCATCGTGTACAGCGCGCCCATTTTCCTCGCGCTGCTCGCGGTGCTTACCATCAAGTTGCGCAAGTCGCCGTTTGACCTTTCGTACTCGCATCACGCGCATCAGGAGATCGTCCAGGGCGTCGCCACCGAGATGAGCGGCGGCACGCTGGCCAAGATGACCCTTATGCACTGGTGCGAGACCGTGCTGTTTTTGATGTGGGTGGGCATGTTCTTTGTCTGGGACAACCCGGTGAGCTGGGTGGTCGCCCTGGTCGTGATGGCCGCGACGTATTTTGTCGAGGTGTTGATCGACAACACCTTTGCCCGCAGCACCTGGCGCAGCTGCTTTAAGCTCGGCTGGGGCGTGGCGCTGGTGTTTGGCCTGCTCAACCTTATGCCCATCCTCGTCGACGTGTTTATTTAGGAGGCGGCGTTTATGGATCATAAAATGTCGCGCTCGCCGTGGGTTATTCATTACGACGGCTCGAGCTGCAATGGATGCGATATCGAGGTGCTGGCCTCGCTCACGCCGCTGTTCGATGCGGAACGCTTTGGCGTGGTCAACACCGGCAACCCCAAGCATGCGGACATCTTTTTGGTGACGGGTTCGGTCAATGCGCAGAACCTGCCCGTCGTGCGCCAGATCTACAACCAGATGCTCGAGCCCAAGTGCGTGGTGGCGTGCGGCATTTGCGCGTGCTCGGGCGGCGTGTTCCGCGATGCGTACAACGTGATCGGCGGCGTGGACCGCGCGATTCCCGTGGACGTGTACGCGCCCGGATGCGCCATTCGCCCCGAGACCGTGATCGATGCCATCGTGGAGGCGTGCGGCATTCTGGACCAGAAGGAGGCCATGATGCGCGCCGGCGGCGATCCGCTCACCGTGGGCGGCGCCGCTACCTGGGACGGTGGCGTTGAGCTGGGCGAGGAC
>DBFNYT010000036.1:0-12075 GCA_048425625.1 Collinsella sp.
CCCGCCTGACATGTGCGCGGATGTATCCGCCAATCCGCGGCCGTCGATGTCTGCCGCTACGCGATGGTTGCGCTGTAGGAGGCGACGTCCTCGTAGGAATCGGTCAGGTAGGCGTCGATGCCGATGGTCGTGTTGACCAGGTCGTCAAGGCTGTCAAGCTCGCCGCTCGAGAATGTGAATTCCTCAGTGGCGTTGGTGCCGGGCATCAGGTGAGCCGAGAACCAGGGGTCCTTCATGGTGCCGTTGACATTGGTCTTGCCGGAGGGAGCGTAGAAGGTCAGGTCCTTGTCGCTCTTGTTGGTGATGTTAACAACAAAGCCGATGTCGCCCCAGTCGTCCTTGAACTTCTCGGTGATGGTGATGGTGCACAGGTCGTCATCGGCGACGGTGACGGCGGGGGAGATTTCGATGCTCTGGACGTCGTCGTCTTCGACGGCCTCATCGATCTCTTCTTCCTTCTCGGCCGCCTCGCGATCCTTCTTCACCGTGCCGGACAGGTCCTTGTCGGACTTGGTAAAGATGAGCTTGTCGCCGTCCACCTCAAGGACGAGCTTGTCGTCCTTGAGCTTCAGATCGTGCGACTCATCTTCGGCGGTGATCGTTACGGTGGTGGCGTCCTTGGCTTCCCATTTCAGGTCGGCGACCTCAAGGAACATATCGAGGACGCCTGTGCCGTCCTCGTCGAGGATCAGGACGCAGTTGAGGCCCCACTCCTTGAGCATATCCATGTACTCATCGGTGAGCTCTTCGCCATCCAAGGTTCCACCCGAGTACTGCCAGCTGCCGACGAAGTTGGCCTTGGGGTCCTTGCCGCCGCCGCTGCAGCCCGTCAGGGCAAAGGCGAGCGCCAGGACGCATGTCAGAAATGCGAGTACGGACTTTTTGAACGTTGTCTTCATGGTGTCCTCCTTTATCGAACGAAACCCATAGAAGCAAATGCGGGGGTGGCGGATCCCCCGCCAATTACCAGATAGAGGGGCTAGGGCCGGGGCGTTCCGCAGTTGCTGCAGAACTTGCCGCCGTTTTCGCTGCCGCAGTTGGGGCAGAACCACTTTGCCGGTGCCGGGGCGGGTGCGGGACTGCCGCACTCGGAGCAGAACTTGCCGGTGTTGGTGGCGCCGCAGCTGCAAGTCCACGTGCCGGCCGCAGGTGCGGCGGCGGGAGCCGGTGCGGGGGCGGGAGCCGGAGCCGGCTGCGGGGCGGCCTGCTGCTGTGCCTGGCCGGCGGCGAACAGCTGGCTGGCGTTCATGCCGCCCATGCCACCTGCCATGCCCATGCCCATAAAGCCTGCCATCGCGCCGTTGGGGTTGGCGGCTGCCGCGCGCATCGCATCGCTCTGGGCGCTGGCGATGTTGGCTGCCGCCATGGTGGGATCGCGCATGACCGCGGCTTTCTGCAGGTCCTTGATCATCTGCTCGTCTTCTTGTGAGGCGGCGATGGAGTTGACGCCAAAGCTTACGATCTCAACGCCGCGCAGGTCACGCCAGTCGGCAGAGAGGACCTCGTTGAGCGCGCGGGCGAGCTCGGTGGTGTGGCCGGGGATGGCGCTGTAGCGGATGCCCATCTCCGAGATCTTGGCAAAGGCGGGCTGCAGGGCGGTGAGCAGCTCGGACTTAAGCTGGCTGTCGATCTTGTCGCGCGTGTAGCTATCGGTCACGTTGCCGCATACGTTGGTGTAGAACAGCAGCGGGTTGGTGATGCGGTACGAATACTCGCCGTTGCAGCGCACGGAGATGTCGACGTCCAGGCCAATGTTGTTATCGACCACGCGGAAGGGCACGGGCGAGGCGGTGCCGTACTTGTTGCCGATGATCTCCTTGGTGTTGATGAAGTAGACACGCTGGTCCTTGCCCGCGTCGCCGCCAAAGGTAAAGCGGCTGCCGATATTGGCGAAGGTCTCCTTGATGGAGTCGCCCAGGTTGCCGCTAAAGACGCTCGGCTCGCTGCCGGTATCGAAGACGAACTCGCCGGGCTCCAGTGCGACTTCGATGATCTTGCCGTTTTGCACCACGAGCATGCCCTGGCCGTCGTTGACGGCGATGACGGAGCCGTTGGAGATGACGTTGTCCTCGCCGTGCGTGTTGGAGCTGCGGCCGCCGGTGCGCTTGACGCCCTTGCAGGCCAAGACGTCAGCGGGCATCGATTCGCAATAGATAAATTCCTTCCACTGGTCGGCCATGACGCCGCCGGCAGCTCCCAATCCAGCTTTCAAGAGTCCCATGGTGATCTTCCTTTCTCGTTAAAGTCGGGGTGGTATTGGTCAGAATGGCTAATCGTCCTTGTTGTCCTTCATGACGACCGAGGTCTCGGTGTGGCTGAAGGTGTCGTGCTTCTCGACCAGATCGAGCTCTCCGCAGTACTCGTCGGCGTGGGTCGCCTCGTTGGCTGTCTTGAGCTGGCTTACCAGCAACACGTCTCCGATAATCACGATGATCAGCGGCGCCATGATGTTGATGAGGATGCCCTCGATATCAAAGGTGAGGTAATCCGGATCGAAGGCGTATTCGCCCATAAAGAGAATCTGGGAGAGGATAAATCCGATCACAAAGAACAGCAGCGAGGCGATGATGAGCTTGGGCTTGGAGCAGGGGAGCTCGCCGACCATACGGCCGGTCTGGCCGTTCATGGCAAACAGATAGCTCTTGCCGTTCCACGAGGTGGAGAGCATCCAGACGGGGAACAGTGCGTAGTCGCTGTCTTCCCATGTGTAGTCGAACTGCTTGCTTTCGACCGTGGCGTCGTCGTATTCGTCGACAACGGTCTCGCGCAGGGCCGAGATCGTGCTTTCTTCCATACGGCGCTCGGCGCGCGCCTTGCAGGTCTCGCAGTCCTCGTCGTAACGGTTGGCGATGTAGCCGGGCATATATGCGACTGAGAACGGACGCAGTGCGTCGTAGTCAAACGGCTCGATGGCGTCCATGTGGCCGTCGGGCATCTTGGACGATCCGTCGACGGGCACGCGCTTAAACGAGATATTGCCCTTGCGATAGGCATCGTAGTGGTCGGTGGTCGTGACGGTGCGATCGGATTCCTCGGTCACGGTCTCGTTGGTCGCGTCAAAGTATACTTCGCCGTCAACGCGGGCGCCGTAGAGCCAAAACGGCACGTAGACACCTTGGACCTCGTCGATGTGGTTGCCGGTGACAAAGCTCTTGGGCAGCAGGATCTTGCCCTTGTAGTGCTCCTTGAGTGCGGTCATGACATCGTCGCGTCCGAGTTTAAACGGAATCACCAGGTCGGGCGAGAAGTCGCCAGAGAGCTGGCCGGGCGCCACGGCGGAGTTGCCGCAGTACGGGCAGGTGGTGACGGCGACGGTGCCGTCGGACACGAGCTCGGCGCCGCACGACGAGCAGATGTAGCCGGCGTTTTGGGCGAGCTCCTGCACGGCATCGTCGGCAGCAGGTTTGGGAGCCGCGGCTGCGGCATCGGCTTTGGCATCTGCCTTGTCCTGGCGCTCGCGATAGAGGGCCTCGACTTCTTCGACTTCAAAGCGCGAGTCACAGTAGTCGCAGACGAGCTTTTGCTCGGCGCTGGCAAAATGCAGGGGGCCACCACAGGCAGGGCACTGATAGTTAACGCTCTCGAAGGCCATGGTCGGTCCTTTCCGTGCCGGGTGCTATGCGCCGATGGCGCCGCCGCAGTATTCGCAGCGCCCGCTGGCATCGGGAATGGTGGTGGCTCCGCAGAAGGGGCAGGTCACCGCGGTCTTGGGGGCCTTGGCGGCCACGACGCTGTCGCGCGTCTCCTGGCGCAGCTGCACCAGCGCATCGCGGACCTCGGTTGCCTGGCGCTTGGCCTCGCGGTATTCGATGGAGCCGCGCTGATCGATGGTGGAGTCGTTCACGCGCAGGTTGATCTCGGTAAAGTACGGCGTGTTGACATGGATGGTCAGATTAAAGTCGTAATCCAGGTCGTAGCGCGGCGGGTTGTAGCTCTCGCGCTCGCCGTCCTTGGTCTCGCGATAGATCTCGGTGCGCTGCTCGTCGATATCCATATCGCAGCCGAGTACCTGCGAGAACTCGATGATGTCGGGATTGGCGTCGCGCCAGCGGCTCTGCGAAGTGATGATCAGCAGGCCCGCGTCCTCATCGAGCATAATATTGGTGCGCCCGGCAGAAAGCGTACGCGTGGGGTTGAACGACGCCAAGCGCTCGGCATTGGCCTCGCGGTAGGCGAGTTGCTCACGGATATCGTCCGCGGTGCTGGAGCGATAGCCGTGGAAGTAGGGGGAGAGCTTGCCGGCGCACTCTTTGCACAGGTAGCCCTCATTGATTTTTGTCTTACCTAGAAGTCCCAGCTCGGTACCGCAAATCGCGCACTCTTTCTTCTCAAACATCTTGTCAAAGAAGCCCATGGCTGCCTCCCATCAACTGGTAGCGTGTGTCACTTTTGATGATGGGGGAGTGCGCGATCCTTCGCGATACCCAGACGGCTCAAGGAGTCTCCACAACTGGGACACATGGCCCATTTTTTGATTGGACGCCGGGGACACTCTTCGGCCACTCATTGGGCACTCATTGGGGACGTACTTAAATGAGTGGTAGTTGGGGACACTCCTGGCCGAGCTAGAGATCGCGCGCGTCCCTTCTGGTCCATGCGGCTCAAAATCGCGGCGTGATGTGGACGGCTGGGGTCGAATTGGCAGCATTTCGAGCCTGGCTTCGATATTGAGACTAGTTCTTTATTAAAATAGATTTCCAGACAATTGAGCGGCTGGGGGTTAACCATGAGGGGCACGGGAGACACAACCGCATATTTGCGTCGGGGCATTCGGGAGATTATATGCCTGGCGCTGTTCTTCTTCACGTTTTTGGCGTGCGAGTATCTTTTTGATGTGCGCATGGCCGAGTTCGTGTCTCCGAACGAGGTCGTTATTTATGAGAGCCTTGTCATCGGCGCGAGCGTGATTGGCTTTTTTGTGCGTCCCATTCTGTACTATCGCCGTCCCCATGCTATCGACGCAACGAGTGACGTCACGGGCGTTTTGCTGGTGGCGGCATTGCTGCTGTTGATTATGGCGGTTCAGGTTGAGGTGGTAATTGCCGGCGGTTTGGTGGCGTGCTGCGCGCTGGGCTACTGCGGATCGACTGCTCATGCAAATTTTGCGAGGCGCTTTGCGCGAACGCCCTGCTTGGCGCGCGCCGCCGCACTTTCTTACGCCATGGGCGTTCCGGTGCAGGTTCTCAACCACATGGTGATGCCTGCCGGCATTCCTCAGCAGGCTGTTCTGGTTGTCTGTGCGATCGCGCAGGTGGCGTTGCTCCACGGTGCCCGACGCGCCAAGCTGCGCGACGAGTCCGATCCCAGCTTTGAACCCAGTGTTGCCGGGCTTTCGGTAGATGCTTTGGAATATGGCGCCAAGTGGCAAGACGATCCCGAGGCAAAGGCGGCATTCCGCCGCGCCGTGGTCCGCCTGACCGTGGCGACGGCGTATCTTTCCGGCGTATTCGCCGCTCTCAACGCGGGTCTCACAACCTTGCATGCTACCGGAGCCGTTGATTTGGGTGACTGGCCGCGCCTGCTGCTTGTCGTGAGCTCGTTGGCTGCCGGCGTCCTATTTGACCTGCACGGCCGCTCGTATATGAATATCGGCATGACATGTGCCGCCATACTGTCCACGCTTTCGTTCTTTGTGCTCATCGTCGATGGCAATGGCGGCAACGAGCTTGCTGCCACGATCGTCTTTTATCTGGGCTCGGGCTTCTTTGTGGTGTTCTTTACCACAAAATATGCCGCCGTCTCGCTCTATGCGCGCAGGTCATATTTTTGGCCGTGCATGGGTCGCGTCGTCAACAACGTGTGCTCGATGCTCGTGACGGCGCCGGCGGTGGCGATCATCTCGAGTCAAACCGTGCTGGCTGCGATCGGTGCGGCGCTCGTGATGTTTGTGGGCATTGCGATTACGCTGCTGGGGCAGTTGGGGCAACGAGCCGATGATGCCGTGATGCAGGATGGCCTGCCACTTGCCACCGACGATCTTGGTGGGAATCTTGCGCCCACGTGCTCCGACCCCGAGCCCGTGGAGGCAGCGGAGCTCACGTCCGATGAACGCCTTGATGCCTTCGTCGCCACCTTTGGGCTTACAGAGCGCGAGCGCGATATTCTTGAGGTCTTGGTCGTTTCGGACCAGAGCGTTCAGGACATCGCCACAACGCTTTTCCTTTCGCGCTCCACGCTCTATCGTCACATTTCCTCGATCAACAAAAAGACCGGCACCGCCTCGCGTGTAGCCCTTATCAACTTCTTCTGGTCCTGGACACCCAAGGACTAGCTAATCTCCCAATAAGTCGCGGTGGAATAGTCCCTAAATTAAAGTCACGGGGCTTTAAACAGGAACTATTCCACCGCAACTGCTGGGGGGATAGACTGCGGCGGCGGCAGAGGCAACGGCAGCGGCGTTGGTAGCTGTGGTAGTGGCAACGGCAGCTGGCGGGGTGTTTTCCGTCTGCTCGCTACAGTAGCTCGCCGTGGCGTGCAATGTAGCGGCGCTTTGTCAGCTGAGTGAGCGCGATGTAGGCGGTGACGATGCCGATGAGCAGCGCGAAAAAGCCCGCGGGCAGTGTCATGAGGCCGAGCGCATCGGCGATGGGGCTTGCCGGCAGCCAGGTGACAAGCGCCAGGCCTAGCACGGTGAGAGCGCACAGTGCCGGCGCGGCGTGGTCACGTGGGCTCGGCAGGCGCGGGGAGCGCAGCATGTGGATCACGAGCGTCTGCGACCACATGGACTCGATAAACCAGCCACTCTGGAAGAGCGCGGCAAAGGTCGCCATACCCGCGACGTTGCCCGTCCCGGAGAGCTCGGACCAGCTTGCGCCCACGGTGGCGGGGCACACCGCAAAGAAGAGCGCGGCGAAGGTCACGATGTCAAACAGCGAGCTCACGGGGCCCAGCTCGAGCATAAAGCCCTTGATGGACGCAGCGTCCCAGGCGCGCGGGCGGGCAGTCCAGGCATCGTCGACGGTGTCCCACGGCAGCGCGATGCACACGATCTCGTAGACCAGCGACAGCAGCACCAGCTGCAGGGCGCTCATGGGCAAAAACGGCAGGAACAGGCTCGCGACGGTCACGGACAGCACGTTGCCAAAGTTGGAGCTCACCGTGGTCTTGAGGTACTTGAGTAGGTTGCCGTAGGTGCGACGGCCTTCGATGATGCCGCGCTCGATCACGCCCAGGTCCTTCTGGAGCAAGATGATGTCGGCGGATTCTTTGGCGATGTCAACGGCCGAATCGACCGAGATGCCGCAGTCGCTCGCACGCATGGCGGCGGCGTCGTTGATGCCATCACCCATAAAGCCCACGGTATGGCCGAGCAGTTCACGCATGACGCGCACCAAGCGCGCCTTCTGCAGCGGCGAGAGCTTGGCAAAGAGATGGGTCTGCTCGGCGCGCTCCGCCAGCTCGGCGTCGTCGAGCGCATCGATCTCGGAGCCCAGCAAAACGTTGCTTGCGTCGATGCCAATCTGCTCGCAGACGGTGGCGGCGACGCGGTCGTTGTCGCCGGTCAGGACTTTTACCGCCACGCCCTTGGCCTCGAGGGTGGCGACGGCGCCCGCGGCGCTCGCTTTGGGCGGATCGAGGAAGGCCAAAAAGCCCATCAGCACCATGTCGCACTCGTCGGCGATGCCAAACTCGCCCACGCAGCGCGGATCGGTCTTCTGCGCCACGGCAATCACGCGCAGGCCCTCGGCGTTAAGATTGGCGACCTGCTGGCGAATCTGGGCGAGCTTGTCTTCGGCGAGCGGCCGGGCGATACCGTTGACCTCGACAAAAGAGCAAATCTCGAGCATTTCCTCGGCAGCGCCCTTGGTGACCATCTGGGTCTTTCCTTGGGCGTCGGCGACGACCACGCTCAGGCGACGACGCGAGAAGTCGAAGGGCACCTCGTCGACCTTGGCGTAGCGGTCGCGCAGGCTCTGGCCCAGCATGGAATCGGGCACGACGGTCGAGAGCGTAACATCGGCGCGGTCGATAACGGCCAGGTCGATGAGGTTCTTGAGGCCGGTCTGGAAGAAGCTGTTCAAGAACGCATGGCGCAGCACGCGCGTATCCTCGTTGCCGTCGATGTTGAGGTAGCGCTCGAGCACGATGCGGTCCTCGGTGAGGGTGCCGGTCTTGTCGCAGCACAGCACGTCCATGGCGCCGAGGTTTTGGATCGCAGACAGTTCCTTGACGATGACCTGGCGGCGGGCGAGGTCCTTGGCTCCCTGCGACAGACTCGTGGTCACGATGACGGGAAGCATTTGCGGCGTGATGCCCACGGCCACGCTCGTGGCGAACAGCAGCGCATCGATGACGTTGCCCTTGGTGGCGGCGTTGATGGCAAAGACTGCCGGCGCCATGACGAGCATCAGGCGCACCAGCAGCATCGAGACGCTCGAGACGCCGCGGTCGAACGCGCTCTTCTCGCCGCGCCCGTTGAGCATCTTGGCGATGCCGCCCAGGTAGGTGTCCGAACCGGTGGCCACGACAAGCGCCATGGCGGTGCCGTTTTGCACGGAGGTGCCGGTAAAGACGATGTTCTTGCAGGCGGAGAGCGGCAGCGTGGAGCTGTCGGCGCCTTCGACGACGGTGGCGACGGCGGTCTTCTCGACGGCCTCGCTTTCGCCGGTGAGGGCGGACTCGATCACAAACAGGTCGCGTGCGGTGATGATGCGGGCATCGGCCGGCACCATGTCGCCGGCGGAGAGGCGGATCACGTCGCCGGGGACGAGCTCATCGAAGGGTATCTCGATGCGCTCGCCGTCGCGCAGGGCGGTGCAGGTGTTGGAGACCAGGTCCTTGAGGGCCTCTGCCACATTGCCGCTGTGTGCTTCCTGGATAAACTTCATGCCGCCCGATACCAGTAGCATGATGCCGATGACGATGACCGTGGAGGGGTCGCGCTGCGGCTCGGGCACGGCGAGCACGTCGATGTAGAGCGAGACCAGCGCGAGCGCGGCGAGGATGCCGGCGAAGGGGTCGATGAAGGCGTCGGCGATGCGGCGGGCAAGTGTCTTGGTCGGCGCCTCGATGGTGTTGGGACCGGCGCCGTCCAGGCGCTCGGCGGCCTGCCCGGCGGTGAGGCCGTCAGCCGTGGCGTCGAGCAGCACGAGGGAGTCCTCGGCGCTATGGGTTGCGGCAAAGATGGTGTTCTTGGCAAGGCCGGCGTGAGCGGCAGGGCGCGCCGTGCGGCGGCGCTTGGAGATGACTTCGAGTACCGTGGCGGTTTTGAGCATCAGCATAGGGTCCTCCTTGTTAAAGGGAGTTAGCGTACGTGTCGTATTGAATTGCAAAAAACCTAGATGTCGCTCACGTCATGCTCGCGAATCACCACAAAGGGGACAGGCACCTTTGTGGTGATTTTGGTGATCGGCTGTTGGCGCTTATGCGTGCGCGGAATCCTTGCGGCGTGCCGAGGGCGACATGCAGGTTTTTCGACTATGACTGCCTTCCATGGCACACCTCCTTAAGGCCGGGCGCAGCGCGCTTTGGGTATCTCGTGCCCGTTTCAATCCGCCGGTATTTTTGACGAGGGGGTTTGACGTGTCAACCCCATTGTTCGGAAAATCATCGCCCCTGACAAAGCCCTTACAGAGCGCCATGGCTTCAAAGCGCGCCCGCATCGACGTCCTACCTGCGCTAAACTGTGAAGCACGTACGCGATTACGAGAGGAGCCCGCATGGAGGCTTACAAGCAAGAGTTCATCAAGTTTATGGTCGAGTCCGACGTTCTTAAGTTCGGCAGCTTTACGCTCAAGAGCGGCCGTCAGTCCCCGTTCTTTATGAACGCCGGCGCTTACGTGACGGGCTATCAGCTCAAGAAGCTGGGCGAGTATTATGCCCAGGCCATCCACGATAACTTTGGCGACGACTTTGACGTGCTGTTTGGGCCGGCCTACAAGGGCATTCCCCTGGCCGTCGTGACCGCGATTGCCTACCACGAGCTGTATGGCAAGGAGGTCAAGTACTGCTGTGACCGCAAGGAGGCCAAGGACCATGGCGCCGACAAGGGCAACCTGCTGGGTTATGAGCCCAAGGACGGCGACCGCGTGGTCATGGTCGAGGACGTCACCACCAGCGGCAAGTCCATCGACGAGACCTATCCCAAGGTTAAGGCTGCTGCCGACGTCGAAATCAAGGGCCTGATCGTGTCCCTCAACCGCATGGAGGTCGGCAAGGGCGGCGTGACCACCGCGCAGAAGGAGATCGAGGCAAAGTACGGTTTCCCTGTCGCGAGCATCGTCTCCATGGCCGAGGTCGTCGAGACCCTCTATAACCACGAGATCGACGGCAAGGTCGTCATCGACGACGAGCTCAAGGCCGCCATCGATGCCTACTACGAGCAGTACGGAGCCCGAGAGTAGTTACGGCGTTTTACCAAACGCCGTAACTGCTCGACGCTGCGCGGGCCGCATTTGGACAATCTGACGTTCAACTTCAAGGGCGCGACCAGAAGGTCAGCGCCCTTTCGTTTCACGTCACCTTGTCTCAAATGCGACCCGCTCGCTGTCCGTTCTCTACCTGCGGCGTCGTCTTGCTCCGAATTGGTGGGCATTGGGGACGTTCTTAGAGTAGTCATTGGGGACGTTCTTAAATGACTAGTCAGAAATGAGCGTGGATAATCTCCCGGTTTTGGCCTGTGTGCGGGCTCAAAGTGGGAGATTATCCACGCTCGCTTTAATTTGCCTGGGCTGCGGTGCCTATCTAATCGGCTCGGCGTCTTCCCTGAGAATCGTAAGATACTCTTCATACCCGTACTGCCGGTATCTCTGTCTTGACTCGTCGAGCGGACGGAGGATACCCAATTCTTCAAATGATTTGACGAGCGAGCTCGCGGTACTCCTGCCGATATCGAGTTGGGCAGCGATGAATGCGGTGTCGACGATGGGGTGCTCTTCAAGAATGCCCAACAGCCTTTGCCCGTTTGCAGCAGTCCTTCCGAGATTTTCGGTAATGGTTGCTGTGGAACGGTTATGGAGGTCAACAAGGTTTTTTAAAGACCCTACCGAGTCCTTCGCACTTTCGAGAAGACTGTTGCAGAAAAACTCTATCCATTCCTCGTAAGTGCCTCTCTCCCTTACGGATGTGAGTTGCCAGTAGTACTCGCTTCGATTTTTCTTGAACTGGAACGATGGATAGAGCAAGCAAGAATGAAGAACGCCATCATTGATGAGCATAAGTGTAATGAGAAGCCTGCCCAGACGACCGTTTCCGTCTAGGAATGGATGGGCAGTTTCAAATTGGTAATGGACGAGCGCCGCCCGCACAATCGGATCCATTTCGACTTGAGGCTCATTGATAAAGCGTTCGAGGTCCTGGAGCGTGTTACTCAAATCTTCAATGTTTGGAGGGACAAACGATGCGGTTGCAATGGTGCAGCCTGAGGGGCCAATCCAGTTTTGTGAGGAGCGCAGCTCGCCTGGATTCTTCTCCGTTCCGCGCGCTCCGTCCAGCAGGACCGCATGAACTTGCCTAAGAAGTCTCGTGCACAAGGGCATCTTTTTGAGCAGTTCTACGCCGCGGTCGACAGCACGGACGTAATTCACGACGTCTGCGACATCTTTATGATGGAGTTGTGTTTGCGATGGACTAAGTAGGTCGTCAAACGTGCACCGGGTTCCTTCAATTTGCGAAGAAAGGAGTGCTTCTTTGCGCACGTACATTGTCAGATACATGTCGGCGTTGGGAACAAAGTAGAGCATGCCTTCAAGCTCTCCAAGCTTTCGTGAGCATGCGGAAAGCGTACGATAGGTTTCCTCGGTGAGGTTTAGCTGCCTCAATGATTGCAAGGGCGTTGGAAAAAACGAATAGTAAGCCAATTTCCCCGATAGATTATTGCGGAGCGTTCCCTGGCCGTTCTCCTCGATTTGCATCGCGCCCTCCATATCTTTAGTGCCGGAAACTCGTTATTAGGCTAATCATATCAATTCTAATAACGAGTTTAAGGAGTAAATAGTTCATATATATATATGTTGACAACAAGCTGCTTTTGTATATAATATTATATAAAAAGGGGGGGGGGGAATGTTTATGTTACATAGCATGCGTATTCGATAAGCATTGAAATCAAAAAAGATTTTTCCCATTTTCAATATG
>DBFNYT010000037.1:0-7031 GCA_048425625.1 Collinsella sp.
CCATATCTCGTGCATCATGGACGGCAACGGTCGTTGGGCTACGTCGCGCGGTCTTGCGCGCACTGAGGGCCACAAGGCGGGTATCGTCTCCCTTCGCGAGATTATTACCGCCTGCGTGCGTCTGGGCGTCGACGTGCTTTCGGCCTATGCGTTTTCTACCGAAAACTGGAAACGTCCGCAGCACGAGGTCAACGTCTTGATGCACCTGTTTGCCAAGACGTTCATCGACGAGCTGCCGCTTCTGAAGCGCGAAAACGTGCGCGTTGTCTTTTTGGGCGACATTTCCGCGCTGCCCAAGAAGACCCGCGACGTTTTTGAACGCGGTCTTGCCGAGTGCGCCGATCACACCGGTATGACGCTGGCGCTTGCCGTCAACTACGGCGCGCGTGCCGAGATTACCCGCGCTGTCCGTCAGATTGCACTCGACGCTGCCGCCGGTAAGATCGATCCTGCCGCAATTGATGACGACATGGTGGCTTCCCATCTCTATACCGCCGGCCTTCCCGATCCTGAGCTTGTGATTCGCACCTCTGGTGAGCTGCGCCTTTCGAACTATCTGCTGTGGCAAGTGGCTTATTCCGAATTCTACGTCACCGATACCTATTGGCCTGACTTTGATCGTTGGGGCCTTGTCGACGCCATTTTGGCCTATCAGGGCCGTGACCGTAGGTTTGGTGGACTGAGCATGACCGAGGAGGCTTAATCGTGTCCGATCGTCCCAAGGCATCTGCTCCCAAGACGCCTGCGCGCAAAGCTGCCGCTGCGGGAGCGCCTGCAGCGAAGAGCGGCACCGGTTCGTGGCTGGCGGGCTTTATTACCCGTGCCGCCGCCGGTATCGTCTACGCCGTTGTCTTTATCCTGTGCCTGGTTTTGGGTATCGTGCCCACGGCCATCTTTGTTTCTGTCATGAGCGGTCTGTGCTGCTATGAGTTTTTCCGTATGACAAGGCTTGATGGCAAGATGGCTAACGAGCGCATGGGTATCGCTGCCGCCGTACTCTTTCCGCTGTCGGCGTTGGGCGATTCGATGTTGCTGAATGCCCTGCTTTTTGCCCTGATGCTCGCTGTGGGCATTTGGTATGTCTGGTCGCCGCGTACCCGCATCTCTGATGTGGCCGTGACGCTCATGGGTCCCATCTACACTGGCTTTATGCTGTCGGCTATCGTGCTGCTGCGCGATGCCGTGCCCGGTTTTGCCGGTGCCCTGCTTTCAGTGGGCGTTTGCGCGTCCCTTTGGGTCTCCGATTCGTTTGCCTACATCGTGGGTAGCCGTATCGGCAAGCACAAGATGGTTCCCAAGATCTCTCCCAAAAAGAGCTGGGAGGGGTTTGCCGGCGGCATCCTGGGCTCGGTTTTGATTTGGCTCATTCTGTGGGCGACGCACTTCTACAAGCTCAGCCTGCCCTATGCGCTGCTGTGCGGCGTGGTCGTGTCCATTTTGGGCGTTATCGGAGACCTCATCGAGTCGCGCATCAAGCGCGGTGTGGGCGTTAAGGATTCCGGTAACCTTATCCCGGGCCACGGCGGCATGCTCGATCGTAGCGATTCGCTCATCTTTGGCTGCATTACCGCTCAGCTGCTTTTGATGATCGGAGGCGTGCTGTAATGTCATTCCAGACGACGTATGGCCCCGATGGACGCCTCCGTGTTGCCATCCTGGGTTGTACGGGCTCTATCGGCACCCAGGCACTCGATGTGTGCCGTCAGCATGCCGATCGCCTGCAGGTGACGGCGCTGTCCGTTAATTCCAGCACCTCTGAGCTCGTTGCCGCTGCCCGCGAGTTCTCGGTTCCGGCGGTTGCCGTGGCCGATGTCGCTCACGGCGATGACGCCGTGCTGCAGGAGTTGCCCGAGGGAACGAAGCTCGGCGTTGGCGCGCAGGCGGTTTGCGAGCTCGCGCGTCGCGACGATGTCGACTGCGTGCTCGTTGCTATTGTGGGCGCCGCCGGTCTCGAGGCGAGCCATGCGGCCTTGACCTCTAATAAGCGCCTTGCCCTTGCCAACAAGGAGTCCCTCGTCGTCGGCGGCGACTTGCTTATGCCGTTGGCGCAACCGGGCCAGCTTATTCCAGTCGACTCTGAGCACTCCGCCATCTACCAGTGCTATCTGGGGGAGAACCCACGCGAGGCTCATTGTATTTGGCTCACCTGCTCGGGCGGTCCGTTCTTTGGCCGCACCCGCGACGAGCTCGACCGCGTGACGCGTGCCGATGCCCTCGCACATCCCACGTGGGCCATGGGTGCCAAGATCACCATCGACTCCGCCACCCTCATGAACAAGGGCCTGGAGCGCATTGAGGCCATGCATCTGTTTAACTGCGACCTCGATTTCATTAACGTGGTCGTGCAGCGTCAGTCCAAGATTCACTCTATGGTCGAGTTCGCCGACGGCTCCGTGATGGCGCATCTCGGTGCTTCCGACATGCGTATTCCCATCCAGTTCGCGTTCTCGTATCCCGGGCGTTGGGATACCCCGGCGCCTCGTATCGATTTCCGCGAGCTGGGGCAGCTCACGTTTGATGCTGCCGACATGGATACCTTCCGCGCTCTGGCACTGGCCGAACGTGCCGGCAAGACGGGTGGCACCATGCCGTGCGTGCTCAATGCCGCCAACGAGGTCGCCGTCGATGCCTTCCTGAACGATGGCTGCAGCTTTACCGATATCGATCGCATTGTGGAATCCTGCATGGATTCCCACGATATGCAGGCGGTCGATTCGTTTGAGCAGCTTCGCGACATCGATGCATGGGCGCGTGAAAAGGCTGCGCAGGTGCTCGCCGCAACCCGTTCCTAACCCATAAGGATTGCTTTTTCGTTTTATGGATACTGTTCTGAGCGTTCTCTCATCGGTCTTTTGGGGCCTGCTGATGCTTTCCGTCCTTGTGTTTTTGCACGAGGGCGGCCACTTTTTGGCGGCGCGTGCCTGCGGCGTCCGCGTGACCGAGTTCTTTTTGGGCCTGCCGTGTCGCTTTGACATCCATTACACGTCACGTCGCATTGGAACCAAGTTTGGCGTGACCCCGCTGCTGCTGGGTGGCTACGCTGCCATCTGCGGTATGGATCCGACCGACGTCTCGTGCGCCGATCGCGTGCTCGCGGCTATCTATCGTCATGGTCGCGTGACCGTGGCCGACCTTGCCGCCGAGCTCGAGCTATCCGAGGAGGTTGTGCTCGAGGCATGCGCCTTGCTCTTGGGTTGGGGCTCTATCGCGCCTTGGTATGAGGAAGGGGAGAAGCCCTCGCCGAGCTACTATCCCGCCAAGTATCAGACGCTGCCGCGAGACGCGGCGGGTTACACCACCTTTGACGGCCGCCGTTTCGATCGAGAGCATGCGACTACCGAGGGCGATGTGTGGGAGCTGCCGTGCGGCGAAGCCGAGTTCCTTGCGCAAGAGCGTTCGCATACCTATCTGGGCCAGGGTTTTCTCAAGCGCGCCTTTATGCTGCTCGCGGGCATTCTCGTCAATATCCTGACGGGCTTTTTGCTGCTTATGAGCATCTACTCTATTGCGGGTGTCACCGTGCCGATGGATACCAACGTGATCGGTCAGGTTGACGAGGGGTCTATTGCCGCCAAGGCGGGTATCGAGGGCGGCGACGCGATCCTTTCGGTTGACGGAGTATCGTGCTCTACCTGGATGGACGTTTACGATGCCATCGGCAAGGCCGCCGGTAAGGACGATATCGCCATTGAGTATGAGCGCGACGGCAAGCAGCATTCGACCTCGGTTGCGCTCAAAGAGGACGAGCGCCTAGGTGTGTATGCCTCTACGCAGGTGGTCCGTTTAGACCCCATCACGTCGGCGCGTCTGTCATTCTCCTATGTTGTGCAGACCGCGGAGGGCGTGATGCGCCTGCTCCAGCCGCAGCATACGATGGAGATTCTCGATCAGTCTTCTTCGATCGTGGGTATTAGCGTTATGTCCTCACAGGCTGCTGCTGCCGGTCCTGCCACGTTCCTTTCGTTTGCCGCCCTCATTTCGTTCTCGCTTGGCTTTATGAACCTGCTGCCCATCCCACCACTCGATGGCGGCAAGCTGGTCATCGAGATCATTCAAAAGATTGTGGGCCGCGAGCTTCCGCTCAAGGTCCAGACGATTGTGAGCTATGTGGGCATCGCGCTCTTTGCGCTGCTGTTTGTCTATATGCTTCGTTCCGACATCCTTCGATTTATTCTGTAGGGGAGTGTTTGGATTGTCTTTATCCCATCCTTTGCCTCGCGATTTGACGCGCCCCGTGCATGTGGGCGGTGTGCAGATCGGTGGCGGTGCGCCGGTGGTGGTCCAATCCATGACCTGCACCGATACCGCTGATGCCCAGGCAACGCTTGCGCAAGTGTGCGCGTTGGCGCAGGCTGGCTGCGATATCGTGCGTGTGAGCGTGCCCACCGAGGCCGCGCTTGAGGGTTTCCGCACCATCTGTGCCGAGTCTCCGGTGCCAATCGTTGCCGATATCCACTTTAACCACAAGCTGGCCATTGGCGCTGTGGAGGCCGGTGCCGCCAAGCTCCGCATCAATCCCGGTAATATCGGCGATTGGGCCAAGGTCGATGCTGTCATCGATGCCGCGGGTGCTGCGGGCTGCGCAATTCGCATCGGTGTCAACGCTGGTTCGCTTGAGCAGGATATCGCCGAGCGCGACGACCTCACGCAGCCCGAAAAGCTCGTGATGTCGAGCGAGCGCTTCGTCAAGCACTTTGAGGACCGCGGCTTTACGAACATTGTGCTTTCGGCCAAGGCCCATAGCGTGCAAACGACGCTCGATACCTATCGAGCCCTGTCGCGTGAGATTCCCCACGTTCCGCTTCACCTGGGCGTGACGGAGGCGGGGACCAAGCTCCAGGGCACCATCAAGAGCTCTGTAGGCTTGGGTATCTTGCTTTCCGAAGGCATTGGCGACACCATGCGTGTGTCGCTCACAGCCGATCCGGTTGAGGAGCCGCCGGTTGCCTGGGGTATTCTGCAGTCGTTGGGCCTGCGTCGCCGTGGCCCCGAGATTGTCTCGTGCCCCACGTGCGCCCGCTGCCAGGTTAACCTTATTCCCATTGCCGAGGAAGTAACCGAGCGGCTTAAGAACTATACCGCGCCGCTTTCGATTGCCGTTATGGGATGTGCCGTTAATGGCCCCGGCGAGGCTTCTGATGCCGACCTGGGCGTTGCTTGCGGACGTGGTCAGGCCTTGCTCTTTTCGCATGGCCAGATCATTGGTAAAGTAGCTGAGGACCAAATTGTCGACGCGCTTATGGCCGAGGTCGACAAGCTTATTGAGGAGAAATAAATGACCCGAGCAATGTATATGTCTAAGCTCTATGCGCCGACGCTTAAAGAGGATCCGGCGGACGCTGAGCTCGCCAGTCACCGCCTGCTGCTCCGTGCCGGCATGATCCGCAAGGAGGCCGCCGGCCTGTATTCCTACCTGCCGCTTGCCTGGCGCTCGATCCG
Source organism: Collinsella sp. (assembly GCA_048425625.1). Taxonomy (GTDB): domain Bacteria; phylum Actinomycetota; class Coriobacteriia; order Coriobacteriales; family Coriobacteriaceae; genus Collinsella. Next base: position 5,440 of record DBFNYT010000037.1, read on the forward strand.
TAAGATCGAGAACATCGTGCGCGACGAGATGGACGCTGCCGGCGCCCAGGAGCTTATGATGCCTATCATGGTCGACGCCGAGTTGTGGCGCGAGTCCGGCCGCATCGACGCCTATGGCAAGGAGCTTGTGCGCTTTGACGACCGTCATGGTCGCGAGTTCGTCCTGGGCCCCACGCACGAGGAGACCGTCACGGCCCTGGTGCGCAACGAGCTACGCTCCTATAAGCAGCTGCCCGTCAACCTGTATCACATTCAGGACAAGTTCCGCGACGAGTTCCGTCCCCGCTTTGGCCTGATGCGCGGCCGCGAGTTCATCATGAAGGACGCCTACAGCTTCTCCGCCACGCAGGAGAGCCTGCAGGAGGAGTACGACAAGATGAAGCAGGCGTACGCCAATATCTGCGAGCGCTGCTACATCAAGGCTCTGCCCGTCGTCGCCGATTCTGGCGAGATCGGTGGCGATACCTCCGTCGAGTACATGGCTTTGGCTGACGCCGGCGAGGCTTCGCTCGTCTACTGCGACGATTGCGGCTTCGCTGCCGATGACGAGGCTGCAAGCACCAAGGTCGTCGTGACCGAGGGTCCTGGTGACGGTACGCTCACCAAGGTTGAGACTCCGGGCATGGGCACCATTGAGGCTGTTGCTAAGTTCTTTGGGTTCCCCGAGAACGGCACGCGCAAGTCGCTGGCACTCATCGACGCCGAGGGCAAGCCGGTCGTGGCCATTGTTCCGGGCGATCACGAGCTCAACGATTGCAAGGCCGAGCACGTCTTTGGCAAGGGCTATCGCATGATGACCGACGAGGAGCTTCAGGCGAACGGTCTGCACAAGGGCTTTATCGGACCGGTTAACCTGCCCGATGGCATTCGTCTGGTCTGCGACGAGAGCCTGCGCGAGTCCAAACAGTGGGCCTGCGGTGCCAACGAGGTCGATTATCACTTTACCGGTGCCTGCCCCGAGCGCGACTTTACCGTCGATGAGTGGGCCGATCTGGTCACCGTTGTCGCCGGCGACCCCTGCCCGCACTGCGGCAAGCCGCTCTCCGCTGCCCGCGGCATCGAGGTTTCTCAGGTCTTCCAGCTGGGCACCAAGTACTCCGAGGCCATGGGTGCCACCTTTATGGATGAGGACGGCAAGGAGAAGCCGCTCATCATGGGTTGCTACGGCGTGGGCGTGTCCCGCTCGCTTGCTGCCGTCGTGGAGCAGCACAACGACGAGCACGGTATCGTCTGGCCGGTCTCCGTTGCCCCGTACGAGGTCGCGGTGATTCCGCTTGATCCCAAGAAGGAAGAGTGCGCTACCGTCTGCGAGCAGATTGTTGATGGCCTGTGTGCCGAGGGTATCGAGGTCGTCGTCGACGATCGCGATGAGCGTCCGGGCTTTAAGTTTGCCGATAACGACCTCATGGGCTTCCCGTATCAGGTGGTTCTGGGCAAGCGCGGCCTTAAGAATGGCACCGTTGAGCTCAAGGACCGTGCTACGGGCGAGCGCGAGGACGTGGCGATCGACGAGGTCGTTGCCAAGGTTGCCGAGCTTGTTAAGGCAGCCCGCCGTTAATCGACGATTTCGCTTGTAGTTCGATATGTGGGAC
>DBFNYT010000038.1:0-11567 GCA_048425625.1 Collinsella sp.
CGACGTAATCGGCCAGCAGTGCCACGCCCTCGACACCGTCGAAGATCGGCTGCTTGTAGTGGATGTGGTGGAAGGTCTCGGCGGGAACCACATAGGGCTTGCCGTCGACCATAACCGGAGTGTACTCCCAGCCAAACTCCTCGCAGCACTTAGGAGCCAGGTCCTCGAGCATGACCTCGGCGCGGCCGTCGTGCTCAACGGCGACGTAGGCGGCGCCGGGCTTGAGGGAAACTGCCTGGTCGGAGGGGATGGTCCACGGCGTGGTCGTCCAGATGATAAAGTCGACCGGGCCGTCGAAGTTCTCGAGACCGGCGGGCTTGGAGGTCATCTCAAAGCGCACGAAGATGGACGGGCTCGTCTCGTCGGAGTACTCGATCTCAGCCTCGGCCAGCGCGGTGTGGCAGTGCTTGCACCAGTGGACGGGCTTGTGGCCGCGATAGATCATGCCCTTGTCAAACATGGCCTTGAAGACCTCAATGTCGGCGGCGTCATGCTGGTGATAGAGCGTCAGATACGGGTTGTCCCAGTCGCCAAGCACGCCAAGGCGACGGAAGCCAGCCTTCTGGAGCTCGATGTTCTCGACAGCGAACTTGTTGCAAAGCTCGCGGATCTTAGCCGTGGAGGTCTGGTTGAACTTCTCGGTGCCGAGCTTCTCCTCGACCTTATGTTCGATCGGCTGACCGTGGCAGTCCCAACCGGGAACATAGGGAACCTCATAGCCCTGCATCATCCAGTAACGGTTGATCATGTCCTTGGAGATCTTGTTCATGGCGTGGCCGATGTGGATCGGGCCGTTGGCGTACGGAGGGCCGTCGTGCAGCACGAACTTCTTGTGACCCTCGTTCTTCTTTAGAACTTGCTCGTAGACCTTGTTGTCCTGCCAGTCCTTGAGTCGCTTTGGCTCGGACTTGGAAAGACCGGCACGCATGGGAAATCCGGTTTTGGGCAGATTCATCGTCTGCTTGTACTCGTTTGCCACGGTACCCCTTTCTTGTCATGGGCGCGCACGCCCTCTGGGCACCAAAAAAGCGCCCGTCCCTACAAGCTGGGACGAAGCGCCACAAAACGGGCTGCACGCCCGCAAAAGCTCTTCGCTTAACCACCCAGCTTAGATGCCCTCGCCCGCGTATTCGCGCGCTCGCATCCGTTACTCGGCTGGCCTGTATCGACGACCATCTCGGCGATGTCTACTAAGACGAACCTGCGCGGCACGTCCGTTGGGACCGCAGCTCCGGGGTGATTTTCATCGGTCGCATGCACGGGTTCTCAGCGCTCCCCGCTCTCTGTAGCATGCGGACGGCCGACTACTCGTCCCCATCAACGCTTATGCGGTGTATGCTAGCACGTTCCGCGTCGGCGAAAAACCCTCAACACTGGTTTTATACGTTCGAAATTTCTCGCTATTACAGCCCTTCTCTAGGAGCAAAATACCTGAAAGCACTTTATCGAACGAAAGAAGGTTGCTATGCGCACGATTGGAATGAGCGACTACACCGTTGGCGAGGATTGCTTTACCGAGCTGCCAACTGCACTGGCGGAGTACGGCGCGAAGAAAGTCGCCATCATTGGCGGCAAGCGAGCCCTGGCTGCGGCGCTGCCGGGAATCGAGGCGGCACTTGAAGGTACCGATGTCGAGGTCCTGGAGACGCGCGTCTATGGCACCAACAGTAAGCGTGCCAATATCGCCAAGGTCGTGAACTCCCCTGCCTGCCAGGAGGCTGATGTTCTTATCGCCTGCGGCGGCGGCAAGGCGCTCGACACCGTCAAGACGGCGGCCATCGAGCTCAAGAAGATCGTCTTCACTGTCCCGACGATCTGTTCCAACTGCTCCGCCGCGACCGCCATTGCCGTCGTGTACAACGACGACGGCTCGCTCGAGGGATATTCGTACCCCAACCGACCGGCGCACATCTTCATCAACCCCAAGATCATCGCCGAGGCACCGGCAGAGTACTTCTGGGCCGGCGTGGGCGATGCCCTGTCTAAGCAGCCCGAGGTCGAATACGCCACGAGCGCCGGCAACCTGGAGCACACCGCCGGTCTTGGCCTGGCACTCGCCCACACCTGCTCCGAGCCGCTGTTTACCTATGGTGTGCAGGGTCTTGAGGATGTGCGCCAGAATCTGTCGAGCGAGGCCGTCAAGCAGATCGCGCTCGACATCGTTGTCAACACGGGCTATGTCTCGAACCTGACCAACCAAAACGATTACTACTACAACTCGAGCGTGGCGCACGCGTTCTACAATGCGACGTGCAGCATTCCGCGCGAGGGAACCTATCTGCACGGTGAGGTCGTGAGCCTGGGCGTGCTCGTGCTGTTTGCCTATACGGGCGATACCGAGAGCCTTGAACGCTACGCCGCCTTTAACAAGCAGATGGGCCTGCCCGTAACGCTTGAGCAGGTCGGACTTTCCGAGGCCGACATCCCTGCCCTGTGTGAATACGCACACGCCACCAACGAGTGGAAGCAAGGCAACCCGGAGCCCTTCACCGACGAAAAGTTCGCCGCCGCCATCAAGGCCGCCAACGCCTACGGCCATTCTATCCTGGCCTAACCGACCAAAACCGCCACAAAGGGGACAATACCTTTGTGGCGGTTTTTTATTGCCGTAACATGCTCGAGTCGAACTCGCTAGCCGGGATAACGCGGTAGCCGTGGCGCAGGAGCAGGTCAACGAAGACACCGTTACCTGTTGTGAGCGTGCCGCTGAAGGATCCGTCGTAGATATGGCCCACGCCGCACGACGGACTGCGATCCTGCAAAATGCACGCAACGATCTCGGACGGGCCGCCCGCCTGCTCGCACATGTCGAGCGCACGTTGAGCGCCCAGGCGAAACTCGCGATCGACCGAGGTACCCTCGCAGGTACGGACCTCGCCGTTCACAATCTCGGACGGCCTGCGCGGCGTGGGCAGGCCGCCAAAGACCTCAGGGCACACCAAGAGGACCTCAGTCCCTGTACGCTCGCAGGCCTCGACCAACTCGCGACGATAGTTGTCAAGCCCGTTATACTTGCAGCTCTCGCCCATCAAGCAGGCGCTCACCACGATCTTCATTTCCATCCCTCTCAAGCAAAACGCCCCATTTGAGAAAGCTGCTCAAATGGGGCGTCGGCGTTTACTGGCTCGACCGCGGCGTTACTGTTGCTTGGGCATCAGCGGATTCTCGCGCGTGAGGAGGTTCATGAACTCCTCACCCGTGATGGTCTCCTTCTTGTACAGATAACGAGCCAGCTCATGGAGCTTGAACTTGTTTTCCTTGAGGATCTGCAGGGCGCGATCGTGCGCGTCCTCGATCAGCTTAGCGACAATCGCGTCCACACGCTCGGCCGTACCAGGGGCGCAGGTGAGCGACGTGTCCTGATTGAGATACGCGTTCTGCACGGTACCGAGCGCCATCATGCCAAACTCGTCGGACATACCAAAGCGCGTCACCATGTTACGGGCAAGCTTGGTGGCCTGTTCGATATCGTTGGCGGCACCGGTCGTCATCTCGCCAAAGATGAGTTCCTCGGCCGCACGGCCGCCGCAGTAGACGGCGAGCTTGTCCAAGACCTCCTGGCGTGTCGTCAGGAAGCGCTCGTCCTCCTCGACCTGCATGGTATAGCCAAGAGCACCGCTCGTGCGCGGCACGATGGTGATCTTGGTAACCGGCGCGGAACCCTTTTGGCGGGCAGCGACGATAGCATGGCCGATCTCGTGGTAGGAAACGACCTGCTTCTCGTGGTCGGAAAGCACCGTGGACTTACGCTGTTGGCCGGCAATGACGACCTCCACCGACTCCTCGAAGTCGTCCTGGGTTGCACGCTTGCGACCCTCGCGAACGGCGCGCAGGGCGCCCTCGTTGATGATATTGGCCAGGTCGGCGCCCGAGGCACCGGGCGTGGCGCGGGCAATCGCGGTCAGATCGATCGGCGGCTCGGTCTTCACACTCTTGGCGTGAAGCTCGAGGATGTTCTTACGGCCGGTCAGATCGGGCAACTCGACGGGGATGCGGCGGTCAAAACGACCGGGGCGCAGCAGCGCCGGATCGAGACTGTCGGGGCGATTGGTTGCGGCAAGGACAACGATACCCTTGTGGTTATCGAAGCCATCCATCTCGGTCAGCAACTGATTGAGCGTCTGCTCACGCTCGTCGTTGCCGCTAAAACCGCCGCCATCGCGCTTCTTACCGATGGTATCGATCTCGTCGATAAACACGATGCACGGGGCCTTTTCCTTGGCCTGCTTAAAAAGGTCACGCACCTTGGCGGCGCCACGGCCGACGAACATCTCGACGAACTCAGAACCCGAAATGCTAAAGAACGGAACACCAGCCTCGCCGGCAACAGCCTTGGCTAGCAGGGTCTTACCGGTACCCGGAGGGCCAACAAGGAGAGCACCGCGCGGCAGCTTGGCGCCAATCTCCTCGTAGCGCTGCGGCTTCTCCAGAAAGTCGACGACCTCCTTGAGGGACTCCTTGGCCTCTTCCTGGCCGGCGACGTCCTTAAAGGTCACGCCCACGTCCTTGGAGGCGATCACGCGCGCGCCGGACTTACCCAGTCCGCCGCCGCCAAAACCGCCGCCGCCAAAGTTCATCGACGGGCCGTCATCGCCCATAGCCTTCTTCATGCGGCGGTTGAGCCACCAACCGATGAGGAAGAAAATCGCCATGGGAAGAATGAGTGTGAGCAGGTAGTAGGTCATCAAACCCGAGTTTTTATCGGGAACGACCGACTCCAGCGAAGCGCCAGACTCAAGCACGCGATCGGTAAAGCCCGCGTCATTCGGCACACCGGTCGTCTTGTAGGCGATGTTCTCGTCCTCGCCCTTCTTGGTGTAATAAATCGAGTAATCGTCCGTGTTGTACTCGACCTTGTCGACGCTCTTCTTATCGAGCGCTTTGACAAACGTCGAGTAATCGGTCTTCGTAATCTGCTGCGTGTGACCGATGTTGGGGAACAGAACGGTCGAGAGCACGAGGTAGACGACGAAGGCGATGAGCACGTAGAGAATCATATTCCGTCTACGTTTGTTGTCATCCATCTCCATCTGCTTGAACTCCATCTACTGGGGTTGATAATGCTTTCTAGAATACCCAACCCGGACGGCGATAAACCGACGCCGGGCACGAAAGGACAGAGATGGCATCACTGTAAGTCGGCAAGGTTCAAATCTATACAGGCGACGGCAAGGGCAAGACGACGGCTGCGCTGGGGCTCGCGCTGCGCGCGACGGGCTACGGGCTCGACGTTCTTAGGCTGCAGTTTGCCAAGAAACTGCACTGCGCCGAACACGATGCCGCGCCGCGCCTGGGGCTGCGCATCGTACAAGCTGACCGCGACACGCCCGAGGCTTGCGCCGCACAGATCATGGAGCTCGCATGCGAGCAGATATCACAGGTCGACGTTCTGATTTTGGACGAACTCGGCGAGGCCATGCGCCGCGGCTTCGTGACACGCGAGGATGTCGAAGCGCTGATCGCGATAAAGCCCGCCACCACGGAACTCGTGCTCACCGGCCGCGGCTTGCTACCAATTGATTCGTTTTCCGCCAACACCTACAGCTCATAAGGAAGTTGCGGTGGAATAGAACTTGTTTGACGGTCCGCAAGGGCTTTTCAGGAACTATTTCATCGCAACTTATCAGGGGAACCCGACGGATGAGCTAGGCGGTGGCGCGGCCTAGCCAGTTGCCGCTGTGGTGGTAGATGGTGAACATCGTGGCGGTGATGAGCCAGGTTACAGGGTAGACCAGCAGCAGGTGCTCAAGCGACGGATCGAACGGCATAATCGCAAACACCCAGATCACCCTGAGCACGACAGTGCCAAAAATCGTGAGCAGCATGGGCTGCAAGCTCACGCCGGCACCGCGAATGGATCCCGACGCGTTCTCGATAATCGAGAAAATCGCGTAGAACGGCGCGATAAAATGAAGAATCGTCGTGGTGTACGCCGAAATCGAAGCATCGTCGACAAACAAACGCGACAGCGGGCCCGAGAACACCAGCAGCACGGCAGACAGGCCACCAATGAGCATAAACGACAGCACGAGCGACGTATGGTAGCCCTTGCGCATGCGCTCGTAGTTGCGCGCGCCAAAGTTCTGCGCCGAGAACGTAGTGATCGATACGCCGAGCGCCTCGGTCACCATCCAGATAATGCCATCCAGGCGCCCAGATAGACCCCAAGCAGTCGTGACATCGGCGCCAAACGAATTAACCGACACCTGGATCAGCACGTTCGAGATCGAATAGGCAGCCGATTGAAAACCGAGTGGCAGACCACACGAGATCATACTCTTGCAAATACCGCGATCGATACCGAGCTTAGACAGCGAAAGACGCCATGCACCCGGAGCGCGCATCATGCGCAACACGATCATCGTTGCATTGGAGCAAATGGTCAGCGCCACCGCGATGCCGCAGCCCAGCGCCTCCATATGCAACACAGCGACAAAAATGATATCCAGCACCACGTTAACCAGGCAGCCAGAGGCAATGATCACGGCGGGGCCGCGCGTGTCGCCCACGGCACGCAGCAGTGCGGTTCCCATATTAAGCAGCAGTGCCGCAACCATCGCGGCAAAATAACAGCGAGCATAGGCCACGCCCTCGGCCAATAGTTCATGCGGCGTGTTCATAAGCACCAGCATGGGCTCAACGAACACTATGCCAAGAATCGAGAAAGCGATACCGCCCACCAGCGCGAGCGTCATGGCTGTATGGACCGAACGACTCAGTCGCTCATCATCGTGCTGGCCAAAATACTGACCGGTAATGACCGCGCAGCCGGCGCCGACGCCAACGCAAAAGCCAATGCAGAGCTCGGTGAGCACCATCGTGGCTTGAATGCCACCCAGCGCGAGCTTGCCGCCAAACTGGCCAACGATATACGTACCGATAAGCGTGTAGGCCTGCTGAAAAAACGAACTAAAAAAGATGGGAACGCACAGCGACAGCAGCTGTTGCCAAATGACACCCTGCGTTACATCGATAGCCGTAGATTTCTTAGCCACACGCCCTCCCCGCCAACGTATGTTAAACAACAAAACGGCAATTTAAGACCAAAGCAAATACCAGCTTAGCACCGACCGGCGTCGACCGAAACACCCCGAATCAGAGCCCAGTGCAAAATATCTGCCTAGTGATACAAACCCGGCTGGTAGTGATACTCATTGCTCACGTGCGGGCACAGCTGCCAAAAGGCGACGGCGCTCGCCGCGGCCACGTTGAGCGAATCGACCCCGTGCGCCATCGGAATGCGCACCGCGTGGTCACAGCCGGCAATGGTCTTGGCGCCCAAGCCGGCACCCTCGGTGCCCATAAAAATCGCCAAGCGATCAATCTTCCGCAGTACAGGATCATCAAGCGAAACAGAGTCGTCCGTCAACGCCATAGCGGCACACGAAAAACCGGCATCGTGCAACGCGCTCAGACCATCATGCGGCCACACACGAGCCTCGCTGCCAATGCGCGTCCACGGCACCTGAAACACGGTGCCCATGCTCACGCGGGCCGAGCGACGATACAGTGGATCGCAGCACGTCGGGCTGACCAAAATACCGTCAACGTTCAATGCGGCAGCCGAGCGGAAAATCGCGCCAACATTGGTGTGATCGACAATACCCTCAAGCACGCACACGCGCACCGGACGACCCCCCGCCGCCTCGACAACGCCGCCCAAGAACTCATCAACCGGAATCTGACGCGGGCGACGGAACGCCGCCAGCGCGCCGCGCGTCACGTTAAAGCCCGTCAACTGCTCCATGAGCTCCATGGAGGCCACGAACACGGGAACCGGACCCGCTCCCTCGCGCACGACAAGCTGGTCAAACAGCGGCATCATCTGGTCGAGCCAGCGCTCGCCCAGAAGAAAGCTCACCGGCTCATATCCGGCGCGAACCGCACGCTCGATGACCTTGGCACTCTCAGCGATAAAAATGCCCTTCTGCGGCTCCAGCACGCAGCGAAGCTCACGCTCGGTCAGTCGCACGTAGGCATCGAGCCGCTCGTCCTCGAGCGAATCAATTCGCAGAACCTCAACGGCATCAGTCATAGCAGCCAGCCCGCACCCTTCTTTACAGCACATCTATACCAAACGAGGCGACGCTAAGCGCCGCCCCATGCATTCAATCAACCCGATGATACCGTTCACGCCAGACGATTTACGCCTCGATGCGACGATACGTCACGAACTCATAATCGACGCCCTCGTCACCCTCACCGGCGGCAATCGTCGCGACCCCGCTACGCTGCGCAATCTCCCACGCAGGATCGGCTTCCAAATCGGGAAAGTACGTATCCACGACATGGACGCAGTGGTTATGCGTGACCTCGGCCTCGACGCAATACGGCAAAAAATGCCGATAGACATCGCCGCCACCGATCACCCAGGCAACGGGCTCATCGGCAACCGCGGCGAGTGCCTCGTCGATACTATGCACCACGTCGACGCCCTCGGGGGCAAAGCTCTCGTCGCGGGTGAGCACGATATTGCGGCGGTTCTTGAGCGGACGCCCGCCGGGAAAACTCAGCAGGGTCTTGCGTCCCATGATAACCGGGCAGCCCTTGGTGCAGGCCACAAAATGGCGCATATCGGCGCGATTGGACACCACCATGTCGCCCTCGCACCCAATGCCCCAATCGTCACACACGGCGACGATAGCAGATAGCTTACACGTCATGAGCACCACCTACACCGCAATGGGAATGTTCTTGACCTGCGGGCCGTGCTCATAGCCCTCGACGATCAGGTCATCGGTCGTAAACGCATAGAAGTCATGCACATCGGGGTTGAGCGTTACCTTGGGTGCCGCAAACTGCGGACGCTCGATAAGCTCGCGGACGATATCGACATGACGATCATAGATATGGGCGTCGGCGATCACGTGCAGCAGCTCACCGGGAATCATATCGACCGACTGCGCGACCATCATCAGCAAAATGGCGTACTGGCACACGTTCCAGTTGTTCGCGGCCAAAATGTCCTGGCTGCGCTGGTTGAGAATCATGTTGAGCGTCGGCTTGTCGTCCTGAGGACGCTGCGTCACGTTATAGGTCACGCTATAGGCGCACGGATAAAGGTGCATCTCGGACAGATCGCTAAACACGTACGTATTGGTCATAATGCGGCGACTATACGGCGTGTGCTTAAGGTCGTACAGCACACGGTCCATCTGGTCGAAGTCGCCCTCGGCGTAATGGCTCTTCTGACCAATCTGATAGCCGTAGGCTTTACCGATGGAACCGGTCTCATCGGCCCACTCATCCCAGATATGGCTGTTGAGATCATGCACGTTATTGGACTTCTTTTGATAGATCCACAGAATCTCGTCCATGGCAGACTTAAGCGCCGTACGACGCAGGGTGAGCGCGGGGAACTCCTCGCGCAGATCATAGCGCGCCGTGACACCAAAGTTTTTAATGGTATAGGCAGGGGTGCCGTCCTCCCACACCGGACGGACCTTTTGGCCCTCGGTGGTGGTGCCATGATCCAAGATATCGCGGCACATGGTTACAAACTGCTGATCAGCTTTGCTCATTGACCCTCCTGTCAGTCGCCTATAAGCGAGATTTATTGTAGCCCAGGCGCACGCGGCCCCACAGACCAAACATAAGCCCTCATTTTCTGACATATGCCAGAAATTCCTTGCGCAAATCCGCACGTTCGCTATTCTATTGTTGACATATGTCAGATTTGGAGTGTGCATGGCAGGAAGACGCGAAAAACTGCGCCGCGTCGGGATCATCCCCGAATACCGCGGCTTTACCCCCGATGGCCTGGCCAGCGGTGATGCCATCGACATGACCGTCGACGAGCTTGAGGTGCTGCGCCTGTGCGACCTGGAGGGTCTCAACCAAGAGGCGGTCGCCCAGCAGATGGGCATCGCCCGCGCAACGGTGGCGGCCATTTGCAGCCGCGCGCATCGCAAGGTGGCCGATGCGCTGGTCAACGGACGGGCGCTCGTTATCGAGGGCGGCAATATCGCATACTCCCCCATCACCACGACAACGGCCGCATGGCCAGCAAAGGAGGTCGACACCATGAGGGTGGCAACGACGTACGACAACGGCAACATCTTTATGCACTTTGGCCGCAGCGAGCAGTTCAAAATCTACGACATCCAGGATGGCAAGGTGCTCAACGAGCAGGTCGTAGGCACCGGCGGCACCGGCCACGGCGCCTTGGCGGGCCTGCTTGCCAACGGTGGCGTTGACACGCTCATTTGCGGCGGTATCGGCGGCGGCGCTATCAACGCGCTTGCCCAAGCCGGCATCACGGTCTATGCGGGCGCCCAGGGCAGCTGCGATGCCTGCGTCGAGGCCCTCGTTGCCGGCACGCTCGCACAGAACGGCGAGGCCACCTGCGACTGCCATGGACATGATCACGAGCACATCCACGAGCATGGCGAGTCCTGCGGCTGCCACGGTCACCACGACCATGACGGGCACGAAGGCTGCGGCTGCCACTAGCGGCAAGCACCTCGTCGAGAACGCGCTTCCACGCGTGCGACAACCAGCGAACAAACGGCGAAGGCCGCCTGGAATACCATCCAGGCGGCCTTCGCCATACACGACTCAACTAGTCGTTACTTCTTGTTGCGCATCTGCGCTTCCATCTGGCGCAGCAGGTCCATATCGGACTTGGGGCCGCCCGTTCCCAGGCCGCCCATGCCGCCCAGCCCCATGGCATCCAGACCGGGAATATTGGGCATGCGCATCTTTTTGCCCTTCTTACCCTTCTTGCCCTTCTTGCCGCCGGCCTGCGCCTGATTGGCCATCGTGCGCATGCGGCCCATCATCTTGTTCATCTCGCCCCACTGCTTCATAAGGCTATTGACCTCGGTGGGGGTCACGCCGGCGCCCTTGGCAATGCGGGCACGGCGCTGACCGTTGATGATGGAGGGGCGAAGGCGCTCCTCCTTGGTCATCGACATGATGATGGCCTCGTTCTTGTCGAAGATGCCCTCGTCCAGGTTGCCGCCCATCTGATTGAGCGCACGCTGGCCGCCGGGGAGCATGCCCAGGATGCCCTTCATGCCGCCCATCTTCTTGACGGCCTTCATCTGGTCGAGCATGTCATTCATGGTGAAGCCCTCGCGCAGCATGCGCTCGGCAGCCTCGAGCTGCTCGGCGTCGGCCGCCTCCTGGGCCTTCTCGATGATACCGACAACATCGCCCATGCCCAAGATTCGCTTGGCCATACGATCGGGATAGAACGGCTCCAGCGAATCGGGCTTCTCGCCCATGCTCACAAACTTGATGGGCTTGCCGGTCACCTGGCGCACGGAAAGCGCTCCGCCGCCACGGGCGTCGCCGTCGAGTTTGGAGATGATCACGCCGTCAAAGTCGGTGCGCTCGGCGAAGGTCGAGACGACGTTGACGATATCCTGGCCGGTCATGGCATCGACGACCATCAGCACCTGATCGGGCTTGACGGCCTTCTTGATGTCCACGGCCTCCTGCATCATCTGCTCGTCGATCTGCAAACGACCGGCGGTATCGACGATGACCACGTCACGCAGGTGGTCGACGGCCTCCTGAATGGCGCCCTTGGCGATATCGACCGGGTGCGCACCGTCGCCGCG
>DBFNYT010000039.1:0-8643 GCA_048425625.1 Collinsella sp.
CTGCGCGGCGGCGCCATCTCATGGGATGAGCTCGTGCGCGAGGTTCCCGCGGCGGAGGAGCTGCGTCCGCAGGGTGCTTGCGAGGCACAGGCACCCGGCACGGGGCGCGACCGGACCGCGGCTGCCCCCAATCTCTTTGTCGACCGCGAGAAGCTGCTGTTCGAGTCGTACCCCACGGTTCCCGTCAGCGGGGGGCGCGATGTCACGATCGGCATTCCCCGTGTGCTCGAGTTCTGGGACACCATGCCGTTCTGGTCGACGTTCTTCAGCACGCTCGGCTTTAAGGTGCGCGTCTCGGGACGCAGCACCAAGGCGATGTACGAGCGCGGTCTGGCGCACGTCACATCCGACACCGTGTGCTTCCCGGCCAAGCTCGTCCACGGGCACATCCGCAATCTCGTCGACGCCGGCGTCGACCGCATCTTCATGCCCATCATCACGACGGTGCCCACCGAAAACACCGCCTCTACCAGCGAGTGGATGTGCGCCGTCGTAAAGGGATACCCCTACGTGATGCGCAATTCCGATAACCCGGAGGAGCGTTTCGGCGTTCCGTTCGATACGCCGCTGTTCCACTGGTACGACGAGGGCGACCGAAACCGCCAGCTCAAGGCGTGGTGCAAGGAGACCTTCGATATCGATGCCGACCTGGTTGCCAAGGCGACCGAGCAGGCGGACCGCGCGCAGGAGACGTTTGAGAACCAGCTGCAGCTGCGCGGCAGGCAGGTGCTCGAGAACGTGCACGAGGACGGCGGCTACGCGGTGGTGATCGCTTCGCGCCCGTACCACAACGACCCGCTGGTCAACCACGGGCTGCCCAAGCTCTTCTCTGAGCGCGGCATCCCCGTGCTGACGCCCGATGCGGTGCCGGGGGTCTGCAACGTCGATCTTTCCAACAGCCGCATCGACATCGTGAACAACTATCATGCGCGCATGCTGTCGTGCGCGGTCATCGTCGCATCGACGCCCGAGCTCGAGCTCGTGCAGATGGGCAGCTTCGGCTGCGGCCACGATGCGTATCTCACCGACGAGATCGCGCGCATGATGGGCGAGATGGGCTCCAAGGTTCCGATGATGATCAAGCTCGATGAGAGCGACGTCGCCGGTCCCATGGGCATTCGCGTGCGTTCGTTTATCGAGTCGGTCAACCGTCGTCGCGCGGAGGAGCGTGCCGAGGGCGCCCGGGTGCACGCGGTCCATCCGCTCGACGACCCGTATAAGGTCAAGTACACCAAGCGCGACCGGCACGACAAGATCGCGCTGGTCCCCAACACCTCCCATGCGTTCTGCAGGCTCATGACCGCGGCGATGCGCAATCAGGGCGTGCGCGCCGAGGCCCTTGATATCGGGCGCGAGGATGCCATCCGCCTGGGCAAACGCTATGTGCACAACGACATCTGCTTCCCCGCGCAAATCGTGATCGGCGAGGCGCTCGCGGCACTCGAGAGCGGTAAGTACGACCCGCACGACGTCGCCGTGGTGACTGGCAAGTATATCGGCGACTGCCGCCTGACGCACTACATGCCCCTGCTGCGCCGCGCGCTCGACGACGCGGGATACGACTATGTCCCGGTGCTCACCAACGACGACGTCGATGCCCACAATGCGCATCCGGGCTTCAAGCTCGGCCTTGGCCCGAGCATCCAGATCGCCTACGGTCTTCCCATGATCGATGCCCTCGAGGCCATGCTTAGGCGCATCCGTCCCTACGAGCTCGAGAAGGGCGCGGCGGACGCTGCGTTCGACCGCGCGCTCGATGAGGTTATCGAGGGCATGGAGCGCTCCGGGCTGAGAGGCCAGGCGACGGGCTTCAAACGCGCGCTTGCGATCATGGACGCCGTTCCGTACGACCGCTCGAACCCGCATCCGACCGTTCTCATCGTGGGCGAGTACCTGCTCAATTTCCATCTCGGCGCCAACCACGAGATCGAGCGCTACCTCGAGGACAACGGGCTCGAGGTCATCGAGGCGCGCATGACCGACGTGATCCGCAAGACCTATTTCTACAAGCATGCGCAGTCGCGCGAGTTCCACGTCGACCTGTCGCTGCCCGAAAAGGCCTGGTACGCCACGGCGGACAACCTGTTCGAGCTCGCGCACGACCGTTGCGACCGCCTGGGCGCGGCGAGCCCGCTCTACGAGCCGCCGACGCGCATGCCCGAGCTCGTGCGCGCGAGCGATAAGATCCTGCACCATACGTTCGATGCGGGCGAGGGCGTGCTGATTCCGGCGGAGATTCTCGAGCACGCCAAGCGCGGCTGCCGCAACTTCGTGATCCTGCAGCCGTTCGGGTGTCTGCCCAACCATGTCGTGGGGCGCGGGCTCATCCATGCGCTCAAGGAGCAGTATCCCACGGCGCAGTTCCTGCCGCTCGACTACGATCCCGACGTGAGCTTCGCCAACGTGGAGAACCGTCTTCAGATGCTCATCATGAACGCCAAGGCGCAGGGGTGCGGTGAGGCGCATGGCGAGACCGCGTAAGGACGCCGATGCGCCCGATGCACGCACCCGTATCATCGAGGCGTTTTGGGAGCTCATCGAGAACAACAGCATCTTCGAGCTGTCGGTTGGCGAGGTGGCCCGCGCCGCCCAGTGCAATCGCGGAACGTTTTACTACTATTTTCACGATTTCGATGAACTCGTCGCCATCGCCATAGCCCAGCTGCTGCAGGATAACGAGCTCATCACCGATGCCCTCTGGCATTTTTCGAGCGAGGGCGACCTTTCGGCGTTCGACCGGCGCGACGTCCGCTGCCTGCTGCAGCGCATCGTCATCACCATGAGGGCGGGTGCCGCCGAGCAGGTCGTTCAGGGCATCCATACGATCATCATCGACCGCGTGAGAGAGATCGTCCACCCCGACGGAGAAGAGCTCAAGGCAGATTCGAGCTTTGCGGTGGGCTTTCTGGTCTCGGGCATCATGGGCTTTGTGATGGCGGTCGGCTTTGCCCGGGAGGGCGGCGAGGAGATAGACCTCGAGCAGCCGGGGGACAGCGCGTGCGCGTACCTGAGGGCGGTCGCCATGCAGACGGTGGAAACGGTCGCGCAAGTCGAGGGCGTCGATACATCCGAGCTGCTCGAACGCGTCTCCAAGGAGGCCGATGCCTATCGCGCATCGCGTGCGACGAGTCCCGACGTGGTGAAAGACGCCTAGGGTTTCTCTTGCGGGGCGCCTGTCGCGCATCGCGCGGTGAGTCCCGCGATGCGGTCATAACCTGCATTCATGTGAGCCGGGTTTATAGATATTCCTCCAGCTGTTAACATAGACAACCTGTGGGTAAAGAGACAAAAGCGCCGCCGACGGGCGGGCGTTTTGATTTCGATGAACTCATGTAAGGAAACGAGCATGTTAGATAGATTTACCGATCGAGCGCGCAAGGTCATGTCGATGGCCAAACAGGAGGCGCTCGATCTGCACTCAAATAAGGTGGGCACCGAGCACCTGCTGCTCGCACTCGCCAAGGAGGACGAGGGCATCGCTGCCGAGGCGCTGCGCTCGCTTGATATCTCCTACGACGACATCATGGACACCCTCAAGGAGGTCCAGACCACGGTTCCCGAGCCCAGCGAGGAGACCGAGGCTGCCAAGCTTGCCTTTACGCCGCTCGTCATTAGCGTGATGGAGCGCTCCTTCCGCGTGGCACGTGAGAACAACCAGACCTACGTGTCGACCGAGCACTTGCTGATTGGCATCGTCGAAGAGGGTAACGGCATGGCCATGGACATCCTCATGCGCCTGGGTGTGTCGTCCGCCTCCATCAAAAAGGCTATCGAGAAACTTACCGCCAAGGACCAGGACAAGAAGCGTCCGCTCGCCGGCGCCGGTGCCGGGCGTCCCGGTGCGGGCCTGCCGTTCTTTAGCGGCTCGGACGCGTCGCAGCAAAAGGGGAGCGGCACCGATACGCTTAAGCAGTTCGCCACCAACCTTACGCAGAAGGCGCGCGACGGCGAGCTCGACCCTGTAATTGGTCGCGAAAAGGAAGTCCAGCGTATGATGGAGATCCTTTCGCGTCGCACCAAGAACAATCCGCTTATCTTGGGCGACCCCGGCGTGGGCAAGACGGCCATCGTCGAGGGTCTGGCTCAGCAGATTGCAGCTGGCAACGTGCCCGAGAACCTTATGAACCAGAACATCTGGACGCTCGACCTGCCGGGCCTCGTTGCGGGCGCCAAGTATCGCGGTGAGTTTGAGGAGCGCCTCAAGAACGTGATCCAGGAGGCCACCGAAGCTGACGACGTCATCCTGTTTATTGACGAGATGCACACCATCATCGGTGCCGGCTCTGCCGAGGGCTCCATCGACGCGAGCTCCATGCTCAAGCCCGTGCTCGCGCGCGGTGCCTTCCAGATTATCGGCGCCACCACGGCCGAGGAATTCCGCAAGTACCTCACCAAGGACCCGGCCTTCGAGCGTCGCTTCCAGACCATCGATGTCGAGGAGCCGAGCGTCGAGGACACGGTCAAGATCCTGACCGCGCTCAAGCCGCGCTACGAGGAGCACCACCATGTGCGCTATACGCAGGGTGCTATCGAGGCCGCCGCGAACCTCTCCGACCGCTACATCCAGGATCGCTTCCTGCCCGATAAGGCCATCGACCTCATTGACGAGGCCGGCGCCCGCGCCCGCATCGCCGCCAACCGCGCGCCCGAGCCGGTGCGCGAGGCCGAGCATCGCGTGGAGGAGCTTAAGGCCGCCGCGCAGGAGGCCACCGAGAGCGACGACATGAACAAGGCCGCCGAGATCACCGAGCAGCAAAAGGCTGCCGAGATTGAGCTCGCCGAGGCCAAGGCTGCCTGGACGGCCGAGCTCGACGCCAGCCCGCTCACCATCGATGTCTCCCAGATTGCCGACATCGTGTCCGTGACCTCGGGCGTGCCGGTGTCCTCGCTCACCGAGAGCGAGAGCCGCCGCCTGCTGCAGGCCGAAAGCGTGCTCAAGACGCGCATCATCGGTCAGGACGAGGCCGTCGAGGCCGTTGCCAAGGCCGTGCGCCGCAGCCGCTCGCCGCTCAAGGACCCGCGTCGCCCCGGCGGCAGCTTTATCTTCCTGGGCCCCACCGGCACGGGCAAAACCGAGCTCGCCAAGACGCTCGCCGAGTATCTCTTTGGCAGCAAGGACGCGCTCATCAGCTTCGATATGTCGGAGTTTGGCAGTGAGTTCGAGGTCTCCAAGCTCATCGGTAGCCCCCCGGGCTATGTGGGCCACGACGAGGGCGGCCAGCTCACCAAGGCTGTTCGCCGTCACCCGTACTCGGTCGTGCTGTTCGACGAGATCGAGAAGGCGCACCCCGACATCTTCAATATCCTGCTGCAGGTGTTGGAGGAGGGCCGTCTGACCGATAGCCAGGGCAAGACGGTCGACTTCCGCAATACGGTGATCATCATGACGTCAAACGTGGGCGCCCGCGAGATCGCGCAGGATGCGAGCGTTGGCTTTGGCACCACCGGCGAGCAGGGCCTCACCTCGAGTGAGATCCGCGGCCGCGCGATGGGCGAGCTCAAGCGCCTGTTCCGCCCCGAGCTGCTCAACCGTATCGACGACATCGTGGTGTTCCAGAAGCTCTCGGGCGAGAACCTGACCAAGATTGCGCACCTGCTGGTGGACGATCTGCGCCAGCGCCTGATCGCAAACGGCATGAACATCAAGCTTACCGATGCGGCCTACGACAAGATTGTGGCGGAGGGTACCGACCTCACCAACGGCGCGCGTCCGCTGCGTCGTGCCATCCAAAAGCTCATCGAGGACCCGCTGTCCGAGGAGCTTCTGGCCGGCGAGTGGGGCGAGGGCGATACCGTCCTGTGCGACGTGGCCGATGGCAAGTTTGTCTTTAGCCACGGCACGGGCGAGATCCCGGCACCGCGTCCGGCGGGCACGCTCGGTGGCGATACCGCCCCGGCGGCACCGCACACCGGCAACGCCGCGCCCGTGAGCGGCGGCGTGACCTCGGGCCCCGGCGGCATGATGCAAGCCGGCTCTGGTGCGCTGTAGGGATTAAACATACCTTGTATAACGGGGGCGTTTCCGATAAGGAGGCGCCCCCGTTTCTATTGAAATGTGCTTCAATCTGCTGTGCTATACTGAAATTGAGATTCAGTATAGCAAAGGAGTTGATATGCCTACATCAATACTCGACACGCGGCCAGTTCAGATGAACGTGCGTATAGATCGTCAGCTCAAAGAGGCAGGAGACGCCGTACTGACTCATATTGGCATGACGCCGTCGCAAGCTGTGAGGGAGCTGTGGCAGTACTTGACCGAGAACGGTCATATGCCCGTCGCAAAAAAGAATGATGACGAAGTCCTGTCTGACGACATACGATCGAAGGCGAGTTCGTCCCGCGTCTCGGAAGGGGCTGCGTTAATTTCGAATTTTTATGAGCGGTTCTCGATTCAGAGGCCGAGCCCCGATGAAGCCTTTGATTACGACGAGTTATACGATCAAATGATGGGCGAGAGATTCAGCGATTGGATCGAATTATGAGCGGCGTCGGAACGAAACGTGTGCTCAAGCTGTTGATCGACACGAACGTCTGGCTAGATTACTTTCTCGCTCGTACGAATGCGACCAGGCCGATAGTCGAGCTCCTTTCTCGCGCGGCGGAAGCGGAGGATATCGTCCTCTTCTCGTCCTCCCTGTCTGTCAAAGACGTCTATTACATTCTGGGGAGGACGATGAAGGCCGACGCCCGCCGTGAGGGGGCTCTCACTCCCGAGGCCATCGCCGGTGCCGACGAGACAGCGTGGGCGTGTGTTCGCCTGATTCGGCAAAAGTCGATTATTGCCTCGGTCGGTGCAGACGAGGTCTTCGACTCCTTTGTGTTCAAGTATCATCACAACGACTTTGAGGACGACCTGATGCTGGGCGTCGCCAATCGCATTGATGCCGATTACGTCGTGACAGAGGACAAAAATCTCATCAAACATACCAATGGTGTATGCATTAACGTTCAACAGGCGTTGAGGCTGGTTGAAGGGTCCAACGTCCCTTCGGCGCGGCCCGTCTAAGCTGCTTTATCTTGATAAAGTGACGTTTCCCCACCGTTAGCCGATGATGCGAGAGCGCTCGGCGTTTTCGACTGGTTTATGCACGCAAAGTCTGGGAATATACAAGTCGCATGTCTTACTGTCTAACCAGTTGCGCCAAGGAGGCACCATGGACTACAAGATTACCGGCTACGAGCCCGCCCAGCTGTTCCATTTCTTTGAGGAGGTCAGCGCGATCCCCCGTGGGTCTGGCAACGAGAAGGGCATCAGCGATTTCCTGGTTGCGTTTGCCAAGGAGCGCGGCCTCGACGTTTATCAGGACGAGGTCTACAACGTCATCATTCGCAAGCCCGCATCTGCCGGTGCCGAGAATGCCCCGACCGTGATGCTGCAGGGCCACATCGATATGGTGTGCGACAAGTTGGGTTCCGTTGAGCACGACTTTGCGACCGACGGTATCGACCTGGTCGTCAAGGACGGCGTCCTCACCGCTAACGGCACCACGCTGGGCGCCGACAACGGTATCGCCGTCGCTCTGATGCTCACCGTGCTCAACGACGATTCGATTGCTCATCCGGCCCTCGAGTGCGTGTTCACCACCGACGAGGAGACTGGCCTGGTTGGCGCCGAGACGCTCGACAAGTCCCAGATTAGCGCCCGCACCATGATCAACCTCGATTCCGAGGAGGAGGGCGTGGCCACCGTCAGCTGCGCCGGCGGTGTCGTCGTTACCTACACCTGCCCGATCGTGCGCGAGCACAAGACCGGCAGCACCCTTACGCTCGACATCTCCGGCCTGCTGGGCGGTCACTCCGGCTCCGACATCAACCTGGAGCGCGGCAACGGCAACCTCATCATGGCCCGCATCATCGACCGCTTGATGGTAGCCGGCGAGCCCGCCGTCGTCAGCTTTAACGGCGGCACTAAGGACAACGCCATCAACCGTGAGTGCAAGGCCGAGCTGGTTTACGCCGACCACGCTGCCGCCGAGGCAGCGGCCGAGATCGCAAGGGGCATCATCGCCGACGTCACCGCCGAGCTCGAGGTCTTCGACCCCGGCTTTACCTGCACCGTCGAGATTGCCGACGACGCCGAGGTCGAGGCCATGGACCAGAAGTCCGCGCTTGCCCTCATCCGCGCCCTGCGTCTTGCCCCTAACGGCGTGATTCGCCGCAACGTCGCCACCGACGGCTCCGTCGAGGTTTCCTCCAACATCGGCGTGGTTGCCACCTCTGACGACCAGGTCAAGATTATGCTGTCCCCGCGCTCCTCGATCACCTCGCTGCAGAACGAGTTCAAGGACCGCCTGCAGACGCTGGCCGATGTCTTGGGCTTCGACGCCAAGTTTGAGTTCGAGTATCCCGGCTGGAGCTATGCCGAGCATTCGCCGGTCCGCGACATCTTTGTCGAGAGCTATCGCGAGCTCTTTGGCTCCGAGCTGCGCATCGAGTCCATCCATGCCGGCCTTGAGTGCGGCCTGTTCGCCGAGGCCCTGCACGGTCTGGACGCCATCGCCGTGGGCCCGACGCTCTCCGATGTCCACACCCCGGACGAGAGCATGGAGCTCGCTTCTGCTGAGCGCTTCTACGAGCTGCTCATCGACGTCCTCAAGCGCCTCGCTGCGTAAAGGTTGCGCTAGCAGCAGTCCGAGCCACGTG
>DBFNYT010000040.1:0-11441 GCA_048425625.1 Collinsella sp.
TCATGCCGCCGAAGTTGAAAGGCAGATTGCCGCTCTGGCGGGCTTACAGCGTCGAGCCGTTGCGCGGTTTGGAAAACCGCGCAACTAGAGCTACATCACCATGACGTAGCGGCTACCCACGTAGTACTGTTTGCCGAGCAAGACCGGCTCATCGTTGGGACCGGTAAAGCCGGCACGCAGATTGAGCAGCGGATCGTGCGGAGCAATGCCCAGCTCGGCCGCCTGCTCGGCGTTAGCTCGAACGGCCTCGACCGTACGGTAGCCAACCGAGACAATCGGGATTCCGCCAACACGCTCGACCTCGGCAAAAATCGACTTGTCCTCAAGATCGGCCGTCAACAGCTCGCGGTAGGCATCAAACGGCACAAAGATGTTCTCCTCAAAGACGGGCTCGCCGTCGGCCGTACGCACGCGCTTGATATGCAGCAGCAGCGCATCCTTCTGCAGGCCAAAGAACTCCATCTCGTTTTGGCGCGCCGGAACGATCTGGCGATCGATCACGTGCGCACCGGCCTTCATGCCGTTGCCGGCACACAGCGCGGTAAACGTCTGCAGCGTCGAGGCGTGAAACTGGCGATTGATGTGCGGCGTGGAGACAAAGGTGCCGCGGCCCTGCTGCTTAACCAGGTAACCATCGGAGCACAGCTCCTCGACAGCGCGGCGCACCGTAATACGGCTCACCTCGTACTGCTCGGCTAGTTCAAGCTCGGACGGAATACGCTCCTTGGGTGCATAAACACCTTTCTCGATCGCATCCTTGATTTCGTCGTAAATCTGCTGGTAAAGCGGTGCATTTTTGGGCGCGGGCATATCTGATCACTCTTATCGAAATATCGAAATAACTAATACGTATATAACGTCTAGTTTCATGTTACCTCATATTGATAAAACGATACACCCTCCCTACCAAAAAGCGACAGCTTCATTTTGGTAGGTTTTATCTGGGCAAACGAGAGCCCCTCGAAAGCAACGGGGCTTTCGAGGGGCTCGTTCGGATGGGTTGCGCAGGACCGGCAAAATGCCAATACCCTACTTGCCGTCGTCCTGCTGCAGGCTGTCCTGTTCGCTGAGGCGCGCCTGCCTGCTGGCCATGCGTGCGGGCTTGTCGGGATCGGGAACGGCCGTGGGCATGGGCTCGTCGACATGACCGCCCCACCAGCCGCCCACAAAGTTGAGCGTGTGGAACACGTTGATCACGGCGCCGGGATCAACGTCGCACACCAACTTGATAATGTCCTGGCTCTCGTAGGTCGAAACAACGGTGTTCAGCAGGTACATCTTTTCGCGGCTGTATCCGCCGACGACCTCGGCGCAGCTAATGCCGTGCTGAAAATGGTTTACGTAGGCAGTCATGACCTCGTCTGCCTTGCGCGTCGTAATCTGCAGCGTCACGCGATCGTAGCGACGATAGAAACTGTCGATGGTCTTGGTCGAAATAAACTGGAACACGATGGAATACGCCGCCTTGTCCCAGCCAAACATAAAGCCAAAGATCGCCAGGATAAAGCAGTTGAAACCAAAGATGACGCCCCAGATGGTCTTGCCCGTGTGGTTGGAAACCCACAGCGCGATAAAGTCGGTGCCGCCGGTGGATGCGCCGGATTTAAGTGCGATGGCAGCGCCCAGACCCGAGACCACGCCGCCAAAAATGATGAGCATGATCTTGTCGCCCAAAAATGGAGCGAAGTGAAAGACGTTGAGGAACAGCGACGAGAGCACGACCTGCATCATCGAGAAGATGACGAAGCGCTTGCTAATGCCGCTCCAGCATAGGAGCGCCACGGGGATGTTGAGCGCGAGCATACCGAGCGAAATGTCGATGTGAACGCCGCCCAGCGAGGTAACGCGATCGAGCAGGACCGCAACGCCGGTGAGGCCGCTCGGAAGCAGGTCGGCGGGCTGAATGAACGCCTGGATCAGGAATGTCTGGAGGACGGCAGAAATTGTGACCGCCACGGCAGTAATGGCACGGCGGACGATGGTGAGGCGGCCGAGCATGAGCACGCGGTCCGTGAGCTGATCGATGGCGTTCGCCACGTAGGCTCCTTTCGAAGGCAGATGTGGTTGTGGGGCATGCCCGCGATTGTAGCATGGAGCGTGCGGGGGCGCTTCAATTCAACCTCCCTCGACAACCAAAACGGGACCAGCAACCCCCACGACCAAAGGGCAAAATTCCAAGTGAGTAGACTTTTTACGATCTGCCGAGCACACCCAAAACCGCCACCCCTGTGACCTGCGGTTTTACAAAGGAAGATATGCATTGTGCTCGGCCTGCGCCAAAAAGTCTACTCACTTAGTCCGAATCGAAGCCAAACGGATCAAAATCGAAACCAAATTGAGCCAGTCCACCGCAAAAAACGTTTGAACCCGTGCTTCTCGCGGCGGATTGACACTACAAAGCGGCCAAAATGTCGGTCAGATTATCAATAACGGCATCGGCTCGCGATTGATCGAGGTTGACGCCCTCGTGCGGACGCAGTGCCAGGACGCGGGCGCCGGAACGTTTGCCAGCCTCGATCCCCAAAGGCGAATCCTCGATAACCAGGCACTCGGCAGGCTCCACCCCCAGCGCCTCCATGGCACGCAGGTAGATCTCGGGGTCGGGCTTAAACGCACTGCACTCGTGACCGCTGATGGTGTAGTCCAGCACATCGGCGATACCGGCAATCTCTACCAGCTCGTCAATGAGCTCACGATAAGACGAGCTCGCGATGGCACACTTCACGCCGCGCTCGTGCAGTGCGCGCATCACCGGCTCCGTCTGCTCGTTGAGCAGCTCGGCATACGGAACGGGGTGGTCCGGGCTGTAGACCTGCTTGTACTCCACGCGCAGACGCTCGCGCAGCTCAACATCGTCGGGCACCAGCGCCTCCCAAATGGCCGGCTCGTTAGACCCCGAAAGATCGGGGATCTCGTCAAAGTGGAACCCCTTCTCCTCCATAAACGCCACGCGACGACGGTTGTAGAACCACTCGGTATCGACCAGCACGCCGTCCATGTCAAACAGCACTGCTTTGATCATACGCATCTCCTCCCACCTGCCAAATAGAGACAGGTTTATTTTGGTAGGTTTTATCCTGGGTTTTGCGACGCGACAGGCGTGCCCTCCCAAGAGCAAAAAAAGGGGACGGGGCGCAAACCCCATCCCCTCTCAATCAACCCGTAAGGTCTACTTACTTGTGATTAGTAGGAAAGCTTCCACATGTAGCGACGCATGGTCAGCGGGTGCTGACGGGCCTCGGCGATCTGGTTGCCGTACTCGCGCATAACGGCGAGGTGCAGCAGCGGGTTGAAGTAGGTGACGACGCTCGCGGGCACGGCGTCAGCCAGGCCGTAGTCCTTGGAGTCGATCAGAGCGACCTTGGCGCCCATGCGCTCAAGGAAGGTGAGGGCGCGGGCGTCCATCGGACGGGTAGCGCCATCGGACATGAAGAAGATGTAGGGCTTACCCTCGGTGGAAACCTCGAACGGGCCGTGGAAGTACTCGCCGGTGTTGTAGGCGGCGGCGTCGATCCACTGCATCTCGGTGAACAGGAAGGCGGCGTGAGAGTAAGCCATCTTCTCGGAGGCACCAGAGGCCATGAAGTAGATCATCTTGTCGTCCTTGAAGTCCTCAGCGAACTTCTTGGCGAGCTTCTTGCAGGACTGAGCAGCGTTCTCGCAGAGATCGAAGACGTTGGTGAGGCCGGTGATCATGTCGTCGTACTTGTCATAGCCCTCGGTCTGCTGAAGGATCTCGAGAGCAAGAGCGATGGCATAGCCGGGCTTCTCGCACTTGGCAGCGAAGTTGGCGTGGAAGCCGTGAACGATGACGTAGTCGGCGTCGACGGTCAGAGCGGAGCCAGCCTTGTTGGTGAGGGAGACGACCGGGCAGTTGTGCTTCTTGGCGGTCTTGTTGGCCTCGACGGTCTCGGGCGTGGAGCCACCGAGGGAGCAGGTGATCACGAAGGTGTGCTCGTTGACCCAGGAAGGCGTGTCATAGTTGAACTCGTTAGCGGTGAAGATCTGAACGTTCAGCTTGTCCGTGTTGTTGGCCAGGAAGTACTTGGCGGGGTAAAGGTCGGACATGGAAGCACCGCAGCCGACGAAGGCGACGCTGTGGATCTCGTGGTTGGACAGGACGTCAGCGACGATCTGCTTAGGGAGGTTAAGGTCGATCTCGTACATCTGACACATTCCTTTCGATTTTTGCGGCGCCACATTGCCGGGCGCTCGCAGGGTTACCGTGGTTTGGACCGAGTCGCCGGCCCGTTGAGGATGCGACAAGGGGACTGTCCCATTGTCGCATTTTGGGAATGGAAGCCTGCCTGGGGTATGGGATGCCAGGCAGGCCCCCGGGGAAAGCGGTTAGACGCTTGGTCGCGACTAGGCCAGGATGCCGGCCGCGGAGAGGGCGATGCCGCCCACGATGGCGATCACGAGAAGCCAACCGGTGTTGACGTTCTTCTTGATGAGCCAGTACATAAGGCCGGTGAGGCCGAGGGAGATCATCTGGGGCATCATGCCGTCCAGGATGTCCTGGATAACGACGGTGCCCTCAGCGAACTGCAGCGGGGTGGTGGCGCCGATCAGCGTAGCGATCATGCCGCCCACGGACATAAGACCCACGATGCCGCAGACATACATGAGCTTCTCCATGAGGTCGCCGCCCTGAAGCTTGCTCAGGTACTCGTGGCCGCCCTGATAGCCCATCTTGGCTGCGAACCAAGTGATCAGCACGGAGGGGACGATGGAGATGAGCATGGCCAGGATCGGGCCCATGATGGAGCCCTGCTGAGCCAGCTGAACGCCCAGGCCAAAGGCGATAACGCGGATGGTGCCCTGGAAGAAGGAGTCACCGATGCCGGAAAGCGGACCCATGAGGGAGGTCTTGACCGCGTTGATCGAATCGGGGTCGAAGTTCTCGGGATCCTTGGCGTACTCCTCCTCCATGGAGGCGGAGAGGCCCAGGATGAAAGCGCTCGTCTGCGGGGTGCAGTTGTAGAACGCCATGTGACGGTGGTAAGCCTCTTTCTTAGCAGCAAGCTGCTTGGGGTCGGACTCATCCGGATAGAGGCGATCGAGCGTGGGAACCATACCGTAGAGGAAGCCCATGTTCATCTGACGCTCGTAGTTCCAAGAGGCCTGGATGGCCCAGGAGCGCCAGAAGAACTGGCTGACCTTCTTGTTCAGGGACACGTCCTTGGTTGCGGTTGCCATAGTGTGTTCCTCCTTAGTCTTCGTCGTCTTCGAGCGGATCGTAGTCGGAATCGACACCGGCGGCTGCATGGGAACCGTTGAACTTGAAGCCCATGAAGACGACAGCCAGGCACACACCGATCAGAGCGACCGCGATGACGGACAGGTTGAGGTAAGCGGCGAGCAGGAAACCGATGAACAGGAACGGAGTCATACCCTTCTTGATCATCATGGTGAGCAGCAGGGCCAAGCCGTAGGCGGTCATGATCTTGGTCGAAACGTTAAGACCAGTGGACAGCCACTCGGGAACCATGTTGACGATGGCCTGAACCAGGTCGGTGCCAACAAAGACGGCGAGGAAGATCGGCAGGAAGTACATGACAGCATACAGACCGGAGCCGGCGCAGATGTGCATACGGTAGGCGGTCTTGAAGTTACCGTTATCGATCGCGTTATCTGCCACATGGGTGAGGGCGGCGATGATGGAACGGAACACGATGCCGAGGAGCTGACCCAGGACGGCGACCGGGATGGCGATCGTCATGGCGGTCTCGGCGGAAGCATCGGTCAGGCACGCAAAGGTAGCGGCCACGATGCCGCCCAGGACCATATCGGGCGGAACGGCGGCGCCGACCTGCACCAGGCCCATGGACACGAGCTCGACGGCGGCACCGACGGCAAGGCCGGTGGGCACATCGCCCAGCAGCAAACCGACGAGCGTAGCGCCAACGAGGGGCTGCTCGAAGTTAAGACGACCGAGCAGGCGGGAGTCCCACATGCAGAACACGCCGACGAGGCCGACGAGCACCGCACTGATGAACGTATTCATACCCTTCTCCTTTCAGTCAGGCAAAAGCCTGGTTGATTACAGCTTGGCGTCGATGTCGACGCTCTGATACGTAGGGGTCTGCTGGACGTAGAGCTTAATGCCCATGTCGAGCAGCTGGTTGACGTCGGCCTTCTGGGTGGCGTCGAGGAAGACGGAGCTGTCCTTGCCGCCAATCTGATCGGCACCGTCGTGGTTGGCGGTGGCGCCCAGGTTGATGGCGTCGAGCTTGTAGCCCTGGCAGAACTGCAGCATCTCGGCCGTGTTGCCAAAGACGAACATGACGCGCTCGCCGAGGGTGTTGAGCTTGTCCATCTTGGCGAGGGCGCGCTCGACGGTGAAGACGTTCAGGCGCACGCCCTGGGGCTTAGCCAGCTTAAGAGCGCCCTTCTTGATGTCATCGTTGGCGGCAGCGTTGTCGACGACGATGATGCGCTCGGCCTGAACCTTGGTGGTCCAGGTAAAGACGACCTGGCCGTGCAGCAGACGGTAGTCAAGACGTGCGAGGACGATCTTGGCGGGGCCGGAGCTGTGACGGGACGCCTTGGCCTTCTTGGCGGGAGCCGCGGCGGCCTCGACCGGTGCGTTGGGGTTGGTCAGACCGGTGCGGGCCTCGTTGATGAGGGTCGCGAGCTCGGCGCCCTTGACGGGGACGTGGCTCATAGCAAGCGTGAGCGCCAGCGGGATGTTGAAACCACTGACAACCGTGAACTTCGTGCCGTTCTTGGAAAGCTCGACCATGTTGTTGTTGACCGAGCTGCCGAGCATATCGGTCAGCACATAGACGGTGTCGTCCGCGTTGAACGTGGCGATCATGGCGTCCACCTTATTGGTGATGGGCTCCTTGTCGTCACGAGCAAGCGACACGACGTGGACGTTCGACACGTCGCCGAGAACCATCTCGAGCGTGTCTTTGGCGCCTGCGGCCAGGCCGCCATGAGATGCGAGAATGATCTGATTCATCTTGCCTCCTCCTTTTCGTTATGGTCATTATAACGTCTTATACGTTGCTTATATTGCTAATTAGTATAAAGACCGTTCGCGGGTGAAAATCGACCGTTGACGGGTTTAACGTACTTGAAACGTTGGGGCTGGATAGGCCGGCGCTGGCTGGATAACCCCAGGTCAGACGCCGCACACAATCCTCTATCGCACGAAGTACCAGGGGCTTTCCTGCACGGTGGGTTCCAGCGCAATGCCGGTGCGCTCCTTAAACAGATCCATGTCCTGCGATTTTTCGGTCCACCACGCATTGGGCTTAAAGGTCATGCTCTCAATGACATGACCGACAAACACACTGTTGCGCAGCTTGGAGAAGTCGGTGTTCATAATCAGGATGGACGCGAGCACCAGCACGATGCCCAGGACCTTGATCGCGCCAGCGGGCTCAGCATAGACACCAATGCCCACCAGTACGGTGACGACCGTCTCGAATGACATTACGACGGGAACTTTCGACGTCTCGAGCCCCATGGACAGACCCTGCATATATAAGATGTAAGCCACGGCTGTGGGGATGAGCCCAAAGCCAAGGAACAGCAGCAGCAGCTGTGGCGACATTGCCGCGGCGACATCCGGCCACGGAGCCGCGATAGCCGCCATAACCGCACCGCCAAAAACAAAACCCCAAAACGTGACAGCCAGCGGGTGGACCGTCTTGGTTGCTATTCGGCTAAACACCGCGAGCGACGCACCACAAAGGCCTGCAATCACGCCCGACGTGACGCCCCAAACCGAAAAATGAAAACCGGAAAGGTCGCCATTGGTCACCGCAAGCACGCAGCCAACGATGTTAAAGACAATGGCAACGAGCTTGTTGGGGGTCACGTCCTCGCGATAAAGTACGCGGCCGAGCATGACACCAAACACCGGCGAGGTGTAAAGCAGCACCGAGGCCGTGGACATGCCGACCTCGCCCATGCACTCGTAATAGCAGGTGTTGGCGGCGGCCAGACCGACGATACCGACAAGCGCGCAGGGGACGAGCTCTTTGGGGCTTGCCTTGAACAGGGCCAGCGGACCCTGAGCCACGGTAGACCCCTCACCCGGACGGCAGCCCATAAACATCAGGACCGGCGCCAAGATAAGCGCTCCGACCAACAAGCGAAAGGCAGCCATGCTCTGGGACGAAACGCCCATGGCCGAGATGCCGTTTACAAAGATTCCGATGCTGCCCCACATAAGCGCGGCGACCAGCACCAGCACATAGCCCAGATTGCTTTTCTTCAACGCAGCCTCCTCGGTATTGTTTCCAATATGTTTCACACTACGTTATAGTCGTTATATACATTTTTCAAGACACAAATCGCCGAACGGAAAAATGATCCGCTGGGGACGGAGGAAAACGGATCACTGAGGGGCTGGTCTGAGTCAGTGATCCGTTTTCCTCCGTCCCCAGCGGATTACTTGGCGGTTGCGATGAAATAGTTCCTAAATAGAGGCTTCAAGCCCCCAAACAGGAACTATTCCACCGCAACTTATGAGGACATCGAGCTGTTAGGCCGCTCTATCCCCTAGTAGTCAAGCTTCCACATGTAGCGGCGCGTCATGTAGTCCTTGTGGGTGACGGCGGAAAGCGCACGCATGTAGACGTTGTTGAGGATCGGGGCAAAGATCAGGTGGTTGAAGTACTCGCTCACGCTGTCCTTGATGTCGTTGAGGCCGAGCTCCTTGGCGTCGAGCTGATAGACGCGCTCGCCACCGTACTGGTTGACGAAGCGGATGCCGCGCTCGTCGTTGCAGCGGCTGCGGCCGACGCTGATGAGCTGGAACAGCGAGGTGCGCTTGTCCAGAATCTCGAAGGGGCCATGGAAGAAATCGCAGGTGTTGATGGTGCATGAGTCGATCTGCAGCATCTCCTGCACGTTGCAGATGCTAAAGACGTAGGCGGCACCAAAGAGCGGGCCCTGGGCCATGACGTTGATGCAGGGCTTGTCAGCGTTCTGCTCGGCCCACTTGGCAGCGAGCGGACGGGTGTACTCGACGGCCTTGCGATAGATGGGGTCGACCAAGTCGAACGCGGCCATAGCGGTCTCGTACTCGGCATAGCCCTCGGTCTGCTGCGTAAGCTCCATGGCGATCATGGTCACGACGGCGGAGTTGGTGCGGCCCATGCAGGACTCATCGACGGCCAGGCTATCGTACTGGATCTTGTAGTCGCAGACCTCGGTAAGGCCGGACTCGTCGACATAGATGGCGATGGTGCTGGCGCCGTGGTCCTTGGCGACCTGGGCGGCGACGATGGTCTCCTTGGTGCCGCGCATGGACACGACCACGGCCAGGGTGTTCTCGTTGACGTAGGCAGGGGTTGCGTGCACGAACTCGTTGCTGGTGTAGCTGGAGCTCACGACCTGCGTGGCCTCGTGCTCCATAAAGTACTGGGCAGGATAGTTGCCGCCGTTGGATCCGCCAGCGCCAATCCACACGACGCGCTTGATGCCGCCCTTGTCTGCCTTGTCAGCCAAAACCTGGGAGACGACATCCTTAACCTGTTCCTGAGTAGTCATCGTGCATCAGCCTTTCTTCTCGTTTGATGCTCTCGATGGCATACAAGTTACATACATGTTTTGGTTATGTCGACTAGTTGTATGCTATATTTATCTTAGAAATTTTGCTGATGCGGTTTTCGATAGCTAGCTACCAGCGGTTTTGTTGTTGTATTGAATACATGCTTGATTAGATTCGCATACAGGTTAGATACAGGTTGATCGCATGAACGCTTCATCTAAAAAGAAACTGGCCCAATACGAGCGCTTGGCGGGCATGCTGCGCGACCGCATCGCCTCCGGCGCCTACGCACGCGGAGACAAGCTGCCATCCGAGATGGAACTCATGGACGAATCGGGGCTGTCGCGCAGCACCGTGCGCCATGCCCTTAAGGTACTCGTTGATGAGGGCCTGGTGCGCACCGAGCGCGGACGTGGCGCCTTTGTGGCCGACACGCCGGCACTCCACGAGAACAACCTAGTGTTTTCGAGCTATACCAAGCAGGTCGAAGGCCAGGGCATGAAGCCCACCACGCGCACCGTGGACTCGGGCTTTACCAAGGCGGGCGGCAGCATAGCTAAGTTCTTTGATGCCGCCGTGGGCAGCAAGCTCGTCAAACTTGTCCGTCTGCGTTATCTGGACGATGCGCCGCTGTGCCTGGAGACCACCTATCTACCACCGAGCTTTGAGGCACTCATCGATCGCGATATCAACGGTTCGCTCTACGCCACGCTGCGACAGGAGTTCCATCGCGCACCGGCACAGGGGCATAAGACCTTTGAG
Organism: Collinsella sp.; assembly: GCA_048425625.1. GTDB lineage: Bacteria > Actinomycetota > Coriobacteriia > Coriobacteriales > Coriobacteriaceae > Collinsella. Next base: position 10,274 of record DBFNYT010000040.1, read on the forward strand.
GTGTGCTACGCCTCGCAAAACGAGGCGTTTTTGCTCAACGTTGAGCGCGGGCAGGCGCTGATCCTAATCACCGACTACGTCTACGACACCGACGGCCGCCCGCTCCACGTCTCCAAGCGCATCCAGCGCACCGACCGCGCAAAATACACCGAGCCCATCGGCTAGCGCACCAAACGAGGCAAACTGTACCTGATGAACGTTTTACCTGCGGTTTTATTAAATCTCAAGCCAGCATGGCACAAATGCCAACATCGCCTGGCAATACGCGCCGTCCAAGCTCAACTGTTCCTGCTCAGAATATCCAGTACCGCAAATCTAAGTGAGTAGACTTTTCGTGACCTGTCGAGCACACCAAAAACTGTCACCTCTGTGACCTGCGGTTTTACTAAGGCAGATACGCCTTGTGCTCGACCTGCGCCAAAAAGTCTACTCACTTAGTTCGAATCGAAGCCAAACGGACCCAAATCGAAGCCAAATTAAGCCCATCCGCATCAAAAGACGCGTGAATCCGTACTTCTCGCGGTGAATTGACGCTATAAAGCGGCCAAAATAAACCTGTCCCTAAATGGTAGGTTTGGGAAGGTCGGGGAACCAGGTTGGTTTGGGTTGATTGGGTGTGCGCTCGGCCAGGACCAGCTCCATCCAGCACATGTCGTACCAGCGGCCGAACTTTTGGGCGCAGCGGTCGAAGGCGCCCACCAGGCGATACCCCATATGGGCATGGAAATCCTGACTGTTGTGCGTCAGATACTCGTCGTCCTTATCGTGCGGCACGGCAATGAGCGCGCACATGTTGGTGATGCCCATCGCGACCAGGCATTGCTTGAGCGCGTCGTGCAGCTTGCGGCCCAGCCCGCCGTGGCGCACATCGCGCGCCAGGTAGATCGATGTCTCGACCGACCAGTCGTACGCCTCGCGGCTGTTGAGCGGACTCACGTAGGCATAGCCTACCGGACGCCCGTCCAACTCCATCACCAGATATGGATAGCGCTTGAGCGTACGCTCGATGCGCCCAGCGAACTCCTCAACGCTCGGCACCTCGTATTCGCAGGTAATCGCCGTCTGGCGCACATACGGCTCATAGATGGCAAGCAACGCCGGCGCATCATCGGGCGTCGCCAGGCGAATCGTCGGCTCGGACATCTCGGTCATACAACCCTTCTCCCCA
>DBFNYT010000041.1:0-10137 GCA_048425625.1 Collinsella sp.
CTCAACATCAAACGCGCGCATCGCTAGCATGTCCCCTCGTTAGGCATCGACCAGGCATGATGGTCGGTATGCAGCAACTCCTCGGCCAGCGGCGAGAGCGGCGCGCCCAAAAACTCGCGGTAGCACGCCTGGACATCGGGATTCTCGTGCGAGAAACGAATGTCCGCCTTCGCATCCAGGCTCCACAGCACCTGGCCACGCTCAGCCGCCAGCTCGCAGCCGTCGTGGATGGGCTGACCGCCGCCACCGACGCAGCCGCCCGGGCACGCCATGACCTCAACAAAGTCATATCTCACACGGCCGTCGCGAATCGCGTCGAGCAGACGGGCGGCGTTGCCCAGCCCGTGCGCCACGGCGATGCGCACCTTGGTACCGTCGATATCGGCCACGGCCTCCTTCCAGCCATTCAGGCCACGCACGTCGGTAAAGAAATCCGCATCGGGGTTCTTGCCCGTCACCAGGTAATAGGCCGAGCGCACGGCAGCCTCCATCACGCCTCCCGTGGCGCCAAAGATCACGCCCGCGCCCGTGCCGAAGTCCAGCGGCGTATCGAGCGGCTCCTCGGTAAGCGTGTCGACGCTCACGTGGCTCGCGCGAATCATGCGTACCATCTCGCGCACCGTCAGCGCAACGTCCACATCGGGCGCGCCGCCCTCGCCCACCATGCTCGGCAGCGCACACTCGGCCTTCTTGGCCGTGCACGGCATCACGGACACCACAAACAGGCGCTCGGGCTCCACGCCCAGCACCTTGGCGTAGTAGGTCTTGGCGATGGCGCCGAACATCTGCTGCGGCGACTTGGACGTGGACAGGCTGTCGACAAACTCGGGGTAACGCGCCTTCACAAAGCGTACCCAGCCCGGGCAGCAGCTCGTGAACATGGGCCAGCTGCGGCTGTCGCCCTCGCCCTTGGCGGCCTTACCCAGGCGCTCGAGCAGCTCGGAGCCCTCCTCCATAATGGTGAGATCGGCCGAGAAATCGGTGTCGAACACGTACTCAAAGCCCACGCGGCGCAGCGCACAGGCCAGGCGCTCGACGGTGGCCTCATCGCGCGGAATACCGAGCTCCTCGCCCCAGGCGCTACGCACGGCCGGCGCAATCTGCACCAGCACGATCTTGTCGGGATCGGCGATGGCATCGAACACGGTCTCGGTATCGTCGCGCTCGCGCAGCGCACCCGTCGGACAATGCGTGATGCACTGACCACACGCGACGCAATCGGTCTTGCCGATCGGCGCGCGCCCGCGGGTACCCACGGTGGTATGCGTGGCGCGGTTGGTCAGGTCCCAAATCCCTAGGCCCTGCACGCTCTCGCACACCTTGATGCAGCGCATGCATTTAATGCACTTGTCGTTATCGCGGATGATGGGGAAATCGAAGTCCCAGCCCTCGCGCGCCAGGTGCTGCTCGTACGGCAGATAGAAGATGCCCAGGTCGTTGGCGATGGTCTGCAGGTTGCAGTTACCACTGCGCACGCAGCTCGTACAGCGCGAGTCGTGTTGGGACAGTAGCAGCTGCACGTTGGTGCGACGCGCCTCGCGGGCCTTGGGGCTGTTGGTGTGGACCACCATGCCGTCGAGCACGTAGTTGTTGCAGGCGGCAACCAGCTGGTCGCAGCCCTCAACCTCGACCACGCACACGCGGCAGCCGCCGATCTCGTTTAGATCGCGCAGGTAGCACAGGGTGGGAATCTGGATGCCGACGGACTTGGCCGCGTCCAGAATCGTGGTGTGCTCGGGTACCACGACCTCGCAATTATCGATAGTGAGCTTGACCATATTGAGTGCTCCGCTTTCGGTGTTATCGCTGACAGTGGTTTTGTTGAGCTCTACCATTCCAGGTTCCTCCCTCCGCGGAACGCGCCAAAGCCAAAGTGGTCGCAACGCAGGCAGCGACTCGCCTCTTGGCGTGCCTCCTCCTCGGTAAGGCCCTGTTCGACCAGACTCCAATCGTGAATGCGCTCGCCGGCCTCGCGCTCGCCCAGCTCGCAGCGGCCGCACTCGTGCTTGCCCTTAAACTGAACGGTCGGCAGTTCCACGTCGAGCTTGATCTTGTGGTCGAAGCCCAGATAGCGGTCGATGTTTGCCGAAGCCACGCGGCCGGCGTTGATGGCACGGATGACGGTGGCGGGACCGGTCTGGCAGTCGCCGCCGCTAAAGAGGCCATCAAAGTTGGGCACGGCGCCGTCCGAATCGGTGACGACGCGACCCCACTTGCAGGCGATGCCCATATCCTCAAACGGCTTGGAATCGATGTCCTGGCCAATGGCAACAAACACGCGCTCGCAGGGGATGACGCGCTCGGGCGTGGCGGCGGCACGCGGGGCCGGACGACCGCGACGGGGCTCGCCGATAATCTGCGGTTGCACGCGCAGGCCGCTCACACGACCATCTTCGCCCGTCTCGATGGCGAGCGGCGCCGTGAGCTCCAGAACCTCGCAACCCTCAGCCTGGGCGCCGGCAATCTCGGCGTCCTGAGCCGTCATATCGCAGATGCGACGACGGTAGACGATGCTCACCTTTTCGGCACCGCAGCGCACGGCAGAGCGTGCCACGTCCATGGCCACGTTGCCGCCGCCGATGACGCACACGCGCTGGCCACTCAGGTCGGGCAGCTCGTCGTCACCGATGGCGCGCAGCATCTTGACGGCCGATTCCACGCCGGGCGCCTCTTCGCCCGGAAGGCCGAGCTTCTTGTCGCTGTGGGCACCGATGGCCAGGTAGACGGCATCGGACTCGTCGCGCAGACGGGCGAGCTCCTCACCGTTCACGGAGTGGTCGAGCTCCACGTCGATGCCGGCGCTCAAGATCCAGTCGATCTCGGCCTGAAGACGCTCGCGCGGCAGACGATAGCTGGGGATGCCGTAGCGCAGCATGCCGCCCAAGTGGTGGCGCTGCTCAAAAATGGTCACCTTGTGGCCCATCACGGCCAGGTAGTAGGCACAGGAAAGGCCGGCCGGGCCGCCGCCGATCACGGCGACGCGCTTACCGGTGTCGTCCACTACATGCGGCTTGTGGTCGTTGAGGTCACTGTGCTCAACGGCAAAACGCTTGAGGGCGAGGATGTTCATGGGGTCGTCGACCATGCCACGGCGGCAATGCATCTCGCAGGGATGCTCGCACACCAGGCCGCAAACGAGCGGCAGCGGGTTATTCTTGCGGATGACCTTGACGGCATCGGCATAGCGGCCGGCCTCGACGAGCGAAATGTAACCAGGAATGTCGACGTGCGCCGGACAGCCCGAGACACACGGGACGCGGGCCTCACGATCAAAGCCGCAGGAGTGCTCGCGAATGTGATGCTCAAAATCGTCGCGGAAGCCGCGAATGGCCGTGAGCGCCATGGCGCCGGCCTCGTAGCCGATGGCGCAGTCGCTCGAAAGATAGATGGTACGGGCGGTGCGCTCGATCAGGTTGAGCGTGGATTCATCAGCGCGGCCCTCGAGCACATCGGCGAGCAGATCACTCAGCGCGCTCAGGCCCACGCGGCAGGGCGTACACTTGCCGCAGCTCTGTGTCGAGCACAGGTTGACGAGCGCCGCCGTAAACTCGACGGGACACGGGGCGAGCGAACTCACCGCCAGACGACGTCCGAGCGCATCGTGCAGGTCGTCCATGACGGCCTGAGCGTGGCTGCGTTCCATTACATGCAGTCGTGCCATAAGATCCCCTCTCATGTGGCAACCCGGAGGCGAGGCCGGGCGAAGTTGCTACACGCACAACACTGACCTAAAAATGTGTTAGGTCTAAACACAGTTCGGCAGGCGGTATAAAATGTCACCCTCAGCGGTGAAAAAGAACATTACCGCAGATAAATGCCATATTTGATAAAACGCGTTACCAAACGACAATGCCCCGCCCACGCAATCACGTGGGCGGGGCATTGCTTCAGGCATGCGGCCAGCGACCCTGTTGCTTTTACTTAAGCTCGGGCCAGTAACCCTTGTTGGCCTCGATCATGTCGTCGAGAACCTCCTTGGCGACCTTCATCGAAGGCACGGTCTTGTTGAGCGTAAAGGCCTTAAGCGCCTTCTCGTACGAACCCTCGATCGTAGCCTCGACAATGAGCTTCTCGGAGTTCAGCTGCTGCATCATGAGGCCCTGCTGGAACAGCGGAATGTTGTCGCGGCTGATGACCTCGGGGCCGTTCTTGCCAATGTAGGCAGGCAGCTCGACCATAGCGTCGTAGGGCATGTTGGGGATGGCGCCCTTGTTCTCGCAAATGACCAGGAAGCGCTGCTTGGTGTCGTTCTTCAGAGCGATAGCCAGATCGGCAATCCAGTCGCCGTGGCTGCCCGCATAGAACGTGCTCTCGTCGATCTCGCCCGTCTTCTCGTAATGGTCGATACCGTCGAAGAGGTTCTTCTCGCGCGTCTCCTCAACCTCGTTAGCACGGGTGCGCTCGGGGTTGGAGTGCTCGACGAACTCCTTCTGCTGCAGGTAGTAGTTCAGATACGTGTTGGGCAGGTACTCCGGGAAGCACTCCATGATCTCGTACTCGCCCTTCCAGACGTAGTACCAGCTGCCCTTGGTGTGGCGGTTCTGCTCGGGGTGCTCGTCGACGGCCTCCTCGGGCTTCTTTGCCATGAGCGAGCCCATGCCCTTGAGGTACGAATCGGGCAGCAGAATCTCATGCTCCTTGATGTACTCGCGCAGCTGCGGCAGAACCTCCTCGCCCTTGTGGCGGATCGAGGTGAACCAACCAAAGTGGTTGAGGCCAAAGTAATCGTACTCGACATCCTTCTTGTCGATATCGAGCGCGGCGCAAACCACGTCGATGATCGCGATCGGCATGTCGCAGATGTTGATGATACGAGCGTTGGGACGCAGCACGCGGCAGCCCTCGGAGACGATGGCGGCAGGGTTGGAGTAGTTGAGAATCCAGTAGTCCTTCTTGGCGTACTTCTCAACGTCATCGATCAGCTCGACCATGGGGAAGATGGTGCGCATGCCGTAGGCAAGGCCGCCGCAACCGCAAGTCTCCTGACCCACGCAGCCGTGACGCAGCGGAATCTTCTCGTCCTGCTCGCGCATGGCGTAGCCGCCCACGCGCATCTGGGCAAACACGAAGCTCGCGTCGGTAAAAGCCGTCTTTTTGTCGGTGGTCACCGTGAGCTTGATGTCCAGGCCGAGGTCCTCGTGCAAAATCCAGTCCACGAGCACGCCGATCTTGCGCTGGCGCTCCTCGTTGATGTCGTACAGACGAATCTCGTCAACGTCGAGCTCGTCCTTGCGCAGGGCGATGGACTTGACGATGCCGGGGGTAAAGGTGGATCCGCCACCACACAGAGTAATGATCATTGTTTACTGCTCCTTCTCAATTGCGTTTTCGACCTTGTCGCGCATCTCGGCGACCTTCATGCCAAAGATGATCTGGATATTATTGCCGTTGCGGTTGATGCCGCTGTTGGGCACGTGGTTGATGAGGTCCTCATTGATGAGGTCCGGGTTCTTAACGTTCACGCGGAGACGCGTAAAGCAGTTCTCGAGCTCCTCGATGTTGTCCTTGCCACCAAGACCTGCAACCAGGTCGGCAATGCCCGCATCGACGCCCTCTGCGGGAGCTGCGGCAACAGCGCCCTGCTTCACCGCGACAGACGCGGCGGCCTCGCCCTCGGCAACGGACTCGGCGAGCTCGGACTCCTCCTCGCGACCAGGCGTGTGGAGGTTGAGCTTCTTGATGAGGAAGGTGAAGAGGAAGAAGTACAGAGCGGCGTTGACGACTCCAAGCACCAGCATAACCGGCCAGTTGGTCTTGTCGACACCGAGGACCAGGTTGGAAACCACGATGTTGATGATGCCGCCCGCAGTCGAAGCGGGCACGGAGAGGACCTTGAGCAGGACCAGGAAGATGCCGGAAAGAACCGAGTGAACGACAAAGAGCACGGGAGCGGCAAAGACAAAGAGGAAGTCCATGGGCTCGGTGACACAGGAGAGCACGGCGGTGATGATCAGCGGGATGATAACGGCCTTGGTCTTATCCTTGTTCCCCTTGTAAGCGGTGACGATAAAGGCGAGACCGATACCGATGTAGGGCCACAGGTTGTTGAAGGTGTAGCTGTTGAAGTAGGTGCTATCGGAGAAGGGCTGGCCCGTCATTGCCATCTCGGCGACACGGATGGGGTAGGCGCCGGCGATAACCTGATCGCCCAGCGTCAGGGTGCCACCCACATCGGAGAACTGGAACGGGGTGTAGATGAGGTGGTGCAGACCGGTGGGAACGAGCAGCTTGTTGAGCATACCGTAGATAAACAGACCGATGTTGCCCGACTCCTTAATGATGCCGGCAACGGAGGAGATGGCGCCCTGAACCGGAGGCCAAACGATGCAGAAGCCAGCGCCCATGATCCAGGAAATGATGATCATGATCAGGAACGGAAAGCGAACGCCCGAGAACATCGAAAGGGCAATGGGGAACTGCTTGTTCGAGTACTTGTTGAACACGGCACCGGTGATGCAACCAAGAATGATGCCGCCAAACACGCCGGTATCGAGCACCTGAATGCCCATAACGGTGGCCTGGCCGGTTCCGGTAAGACCGAGCATGCCGCTCGCATCGGCAAGAGAGCCGGTGGCGTTGAGCACGATGTTGTTAGCCTGCAGGAACAGGAAGAACGACATCAGGGCGATCAACGAAGCATGGCCCTTGTTCTTCTTTGCCATGGCGCCGGCGATGCCAACGCAGAACAGAATCGAGAGGTTGTTGATGATAAACATCAGCGACTGATAGACAACGGCGCCCACAAGCTGGAACGGACCGAAGCCCAGCACGGGGATCATGGCGCAGATGGTCTTGTTGGTCAGAATGATGCCCACGATGAGCAGGATGCCGGCAACCGAGAGATACATCATCGGCTGAACGATCGACTTCGCGAACACCTCCAACGGCGCTTTGAAATTGAACTTCTTTTTTGCGGTCATAGCGGTACTCCCCTTCCTTTTCCGCAAATTAAGACAGATGTGCCCTGGGCAAGACCGTAAGCCTTGCCTTATACCAATCGATGTATGGGCACGTTATGCCTAGAGACCAGGTTCTCCAAGCAGGTTAACAATGTGATATGCGAGATAGCTCTTCTCGGCATCGGTAACGACAACGTTATAGGTAGACGACAAGTGAGCGGCTATAGCGTCCGCGCACGAGAATGCGCACGGATACGCCGTTTCATCGATTCGGAACAGTGCGTCTCCGTTGATTTGCCCGGCCGTAGGATCGAGCGCTCGCTGTGCGAAAAATTGCAGGTGACGAACGAAACGTTCGTAAGGCAGCGAGGTGTCGTCGAGGGTCGTGGCATAGCGCCCAGAAACAATCGCGAGCACGTCGCGAACAAGCTGGACCGAAACGATCAGACGATCAGAGCGTTGCGGCATGGTGGCGTTGACGATATGCAAGGTAATGAAACCCTGCTCTTCTTCGCTCATCTGGATGCCCATATACTCCTTGATAATCTGCAGCGCACGGCCCGCAAGTGCATACTCCTTGCGATAGAACTGCTGGATCTCGAGCAGCAACGGATTCTCACAGGGGACGCCCTTGCGCTCGCGCTCCAAAGCAAGGCTGATATGGTCTGCGAGAGCAATGAGAATCTTATCGTTGATGTCGGCATTGAGCTCTCGACGAAGCATCTGAACGATTTCCTCGGAAATCACGAGGTTGACGGTGGGGATGGACTCCAAAAGATGTGCCAAGCGGTCGATCGTACGCGAGTCCTGAGAAGTTCCCTCCTGCAACGCGTAGGTCTTTTCGATCGACGCCTCGTCGATGGCATCGCCGGCATGACGGCCAAAGCAGAGGCCTCGACCGATGACGATGAGCTCGGAGCCATCGTCCGAAGTGACCATTGCGACGTTGTTGTTAAAAACTCGCTTGATAACCACGGTACCCACCACAAGAATTTACTCGGAAAGCCAGACGACAGGCTCTTTAACAGCAACAGGGCCGGAAGCATGCTCGCGAAGAGTCGAGTTCTCCGAACGCTCGCACACGATAACGAAGACCGTGGGATCAAAGCCGGCAGCGCGAACCACGTCGAAATCGACCTCGACGAGGGGCTGGCCCGCGTCGACATGGTCACCCTGGGCAACAAGCGCATGGAAGCCCTTGCCCTCAAGCTTAACAGTGTCGATTCCGATGTGCAGCATCACCTGAGCAGAGCTGTCGTCGGACATGATGCCCAGCGCGTGCTCAGTCGGAAACAGCGCCGCGACGGTGCCGGAAACAGGAGCGCACACCGTTCCCTCTTGGGGAACCACGGCAACGCCATCACCCACCGCACGGCTGCTAAAAGCGGGGTCATTGGTTTTTTCTAGATTAACAAGCTCGCCGGAAACAGGGGCGAGGATTTCGAACTCGGAAGTCGCAGTCGCCTGCTTATCCGAGCCACCCATAAGGCGAGAAAAGAAACCCATGGTGACATGTCCCTTCATAAATATAGCCCAACCAAAATCAATCGAATGCGCCCATTGAGACGCACCCGTTCAAAGACTTTGGTTAGGCCCATGTCCGAGGGGACTCGGTAACCTTCCGCATTTCTTTTTACGGGGGTTATTGTAGGCAACAACAAAGCCAGAATAGTCATTATGACCGGTGAGCGGTATTTTTTCTTCGATAAACGGTATTTAAGCGGCACTTAGGGACGTTCCTTTTCTGCCGGCACTCGGGAACACTCCTCACTCTGGTGCATTGGGGACAGGTTACTTTGCACCAATCATGAGTTGCGGTGAAATAGGGACTGCAAAGCCGCTCAAAAGGCCAAAACAGTCCGTATTCCACCGCAACTTCAAGACGTTGATGCAGATTAACCTGGCCCCATTGCACCAATTTCGTATGCGCTAGATAAAGAGCTCGCATTCCTTCCGCACGACGCAAACCTTGCTCAGCATCTGGGAAACAGCGGATAGCTTGTTGGGATCAAGCTTGCGAGCGCCTCGCGGACATACGGCGATGCAGCGCATGCAGGAGATGCACGCCTCGCCAGCTGCTCGCTTGGGGTCGCCCTTGTCGATAGCACAAACGGGGCACGCCGCGGCGCACGCACCGCAGGAGACGCAATCCCCTGTTGCCTCGGGTGCCATGCGGCGACCTCCAGCTTGTTTATAAGGACGATTGCCGGGGATAGAGGGCTCGGACGCATCCTCAGCCAACAGCTTTTGCTGAATTTGCTGCGCAAACTCTGCGAGCTGCGCCGCATCCTGCGCATCCGGTCGCCCAGCAGCAAACTGACGAGCAACGGAATGTTCTGCAATGGCTGCAACTGCCGCGATCACCCGGAATCCCGCATACTTCGCAACGTCCTCCAGCTCTACGAGCGTGTCCTCAAACGCGCGGTTTCCGTATACACAAACCAAAACAGCCCGAGCCCCGTTGCCGCGCACCATGCCCAACCGGTCAGCCACCACAGCCGGGATTCTACCGGCATACGCCGGCACAGAGATTACGGCCACGTCGTCCTCAGTCATCGAGACAGCGCTGAAATCTAGCCCGCTATCGGTCAGATCGACGGTAACAGTATTCTTGTCCAGCGCTCCAGCCACAAGGCAAGACACCTTCTCCGTTCCACCCGTCGGACTAAACACAATTTCGAATACGCTCATCTAGACACCCTCCCCCTACGCTCAGCAACGCGTCAAGCCGTTTTCACATCCAGCCAGAGTATACGGCACGTGGGGTCCCCGTTTTAATGCACCAAGCACCCCAATGCACCCACCCTACGCTGTCTGCCTCTTCATTTTGCATAAATTATGGTACAGATTGTATATATTTACGGAATACCGCTGTGTTCTCCTGAGGTACCCCATCCTGGCCCGTGCAAAAAACGGAGTATTCTGCAACGTGACCACGCTAGCACCGCCGCGGGTGGGCAAAACTGTAGGGCGCCGTATCATTCTAAGTCCCGACATGGCGAAAATACGCGCCCCTGCTCCGGAAAACGGCGAAATCTGACTCAGAACGCTCGCCAGGGATATCCGAAGGCCACCGTTGGCGACGTCGAATCATATGCAGACAACTCGAACTGCAGAATACTCCAAAAAATGCACGGCGCACCCCATGGGACCCATTGCTGCATGGCAGAAAATAGGTCCTCGGCATCCCCCAGATGCATTCCCGAGAACATCACGTTTGAATTAGCGATGGACACGG
>DBFNYT010000042.1:0-3752 GCA_048425625.1 Collinsella sp.
TCCGTCGCACACGACGGAGCCTCCGTTTGCATTTGGAATCTGGAGAGGATTACCCCTCGGCAGGCTGGAACGTATCTTTATCGGGCGCGAAGGACTGCATGGCCGCGATGGTGCGGTCAAAGAGCTCGGGGAGCTCCCAACCCAGCATCTCGGCGCCCTGCGAAATCACGTCGCGCGAGCAGCCGGCGGCAAAGCGCTTGTCCTTGAACTTCTTCTTGAGCGACTTGGTCGTAAAGTCCATGACGCTCTTGCTCGGACGCATGATCACGGCAGCACCGATCAGGCCGGTGAGCTCGTCGCAAGCAAACAGGATCTTCTCCATCTGCAGCTCGGGCTTGGGCAGCGAGGTATTGAAATCGGACGTGTGCGTCTGGATGGCGCGAATGAGCTCGGGAGACGCACCTTCGCCCTCAAGAATCTCGGCAGCATAGATGGTGTGGTTCATGGGGTCGTCCTCATGCTCCTCCCAATCCAGGTCGTGCAGCAGACCGACGATGCCCCAAAACTCCTCGTTCTCGGGGTCGAACTCGCGCGCAAAGTAGCGCATAGTGCCCTCGACCGTCTCGCCATGGGTGATGTGGAACGGGTCTTTGTTGTGCTCGTTAAGCAGTTCAAACGCGCGGTCGCGGGTGATTCCGGCGGAAAGCGGCTCTGCCATAGGAGACTCCTTGTGCTCGTGGGTAACGATAAGAATGAATACTACTAGAACAAGAAAACCACCACAAAGGTGCCTGTCCCCTTTGTGGTGGTTTTTGGCGCGGTTGGGTTAGTTGAGGGCGGCTTGGGCTAGGCGGGCTTCGGCGTCCTCCTCGGTGACGCCCAAGGCCACGGCGAACTCCTCGATGGAGCGGCGCTTGGCTTCCTTGAGTACGCGCATGTAGTAGGAGCTGGGCTTTTTATCAGCTTCCTCGGCCTGGCGAATGCGGTGCATCATGGTCTTTGCCACGCGGACCGTCTCGGGCGCACCCAGCTTGAGCTGCTGCTTAAAGTGCGTCTCCTCAAGTGAGCTGTTGCGCTCGGTGAAGGTGTCGCACTCCAGCTCGTCATAGTGGCTCAGCAGGTGCTCGGCATCTTGCTGAGAGATGGCGGCGTGCAAACGATCGGCCTGCGCCACGGGGTACATGAGGATCGTCTGCGCATGTCCCTGCTTGGTCTCGAGCAGCAGCATGGGCTGCGGCGTGTCGTCCCTAAAACCGACGACGGTGCAGACTCCCTGACCCGGATGAATGACGTGTTGACCGATTGAGAACATGCTACCTCCAACTTATACGAATTTACGTATGTTTAGAATAACACGCTGACGTGCGCAAATTCTCACTTTATGCAGGAAAAGCACACAACTCCGATAGGTAAGAGTATTCGATAACAGACGCAGCTCATTCACACCTTTATGCATTTTCAACGCCTGCATAATCTGCAGGCAGACCGGCATCTTTGAGTGACTCCATACAAGCTGTAGTCAATTTTGTGCATATGCAATATCGATTGGCTTTACCCTGCGACAGTGCCCGTCGCTTGTGATAGAGTGCTACAAACTCTGGCTTTTGCCCTACGAGTGACCAAGAGCTCGGGGGCTTTAACACAAGGAGGATCTATGCCCGAGAAGATTGAAGAGCTGGTACGCGCTGCGCTTGCTGCGGCCCAGGAGGCCGGCGACCTTTCCGCATTTGAACTTGACGATTGCGCTATCGAGCGACCGGCTGACACTTCTCATGGCGAGTGGACCTCTACCATGGCCCTGAAGTCCGCCAAGCTGGCCCATTGCGCCCCGCGCAAGATCGCCGAGGTCATCGTTGCCCATATGCCCGAGGACCCCGCGATCGAGAAGGTCGAGATCGCAGGCCCCGGCTTCATCAACTTCTACCTCTCCGTTGCCGTCAAGAATGCCATCTTTGGCGAGGCTCGCGAGAAGGGTATGGACTTCGCTAAGTCCAACGTCGGTGGTGGCCTGAAGACCCAGGTCGAGTTCGTTTCCGCTAACCCTGTCGGCCCCATGCACATTGGCCACGGCCGCTGGGCCGCGCTGGGCGACTCGCTCTGCCGTGTTATGGACCACGCCGGTTACGACATCCAGCGTGAGTTCTACATCAACGACCACGGCTCTCAGATGAACACCTTCGGCAACTCCATCAGCACGCGCTATATGCAGCTTGCCGACATCATCGCCAAGCAGGGCGTGGATATCGACGAGGCTCACAAACTGCTGATTGCCGACCGCGACGCCTTTGTTGCCGACGAGAACGACGAGCATCCCGAGACTCATCCGTACCAGGATAACTTTGCCGAGACCCTTGGCAAGGACTCCTATGGCGGCGACTACATCATCGACGAGGCCGCCGAGTTCTGGCGCACTGACGGCGACAAGTGGGTCAACGCCGATCCTCAGGAGCGCATGGAGAGCTTCCGCGAGCGCGGCTATGTGAAGATGGTCGACAACATGCGCGACCTCTGCCACGCCGTCAATTGCGACTTCGATCGTTGGTACTCCGAGCGTTCGCTGTACGTGAAGGACACCGAGGGCGAGACCGCCGGCACCTCTGCCGTCGACCGCGCTTTTGAGAAGCTCGACAAGATGGGCTATCTCTACACCAAGGACGGCGCCCTGTGGTTCCGCTCCACCGACCTGGGCGATGACAAGGACCGCGTCCTGATCAAGTCCGACGGCGAGTACACCTACTTCGCCTCCGACGTTGCCTATCACTGGGATAAGTTCCAGCGCGTCGACCACGTCATCGACATCTGGGGCGCCGACCACCACGGCTACATCGAGCGTGTCCGCTGCGTCTGCGATGCCTTGGGTTACCCCGGCAAGTTCGAGGTTCTGCTGGGCCAGCTCGTCAACCTGCTGCGCAACGGCAAGCCCGTCCGTATGTCCAAGCGTAAGGGCACCATGGTGACCCTGCAGGAGCTCGTCGACGAGGTCGGTTCCGACGCCGCTCGCTACACGCTCATCTCCAAAAGCTCCAACCAGATGGTCGACTTCGATATCGAGGCCGTCAAGAAGCGCGACAACTCCAACCCGGTCTATTACGTGCAGTACGCTCACGCCCGCGTGTGCTCCATCCTGCGCCGTGCCGCCGACGTTACGCCCGAGCAGGCTGACGAGATGGGCATGAAGGCCGTTGCCGCCAAGGCCATCGGTGAGAACGTCGATTACTCGCTGCTGACCGACCCGACCGAGCTCGCCCTTTCGCGTAAGCTCAACGAGCTCACCGACCTGATTGCCAGCTGCGCTCGCGACCGCGCCCCGTTCCGTCTGACGCACTTTGCTGAGGAACTCGCCGGCGACTTCCACAGCTTCTACGCTGCCTGCCAGGTTCTGCCGAGCGAGGGCCGTCCCGTCGACCCCGAGCTTTCGCGCGCCCGTCTGGCCGCTTGCGACGCCGTTCGCGTGACGCTCGCCCTGGTGCTCACCCTCGTTGGCGTTTCCGCGCCCGAGCAGATGTAATCTGCGGGTCATTTGACCGTACAGACTTGGTTTAACTAAGCCTTGAAAGCCCGATCTCCCACGGAGGTCGGGCTTTTTTGCAAACGCCGACGTATTGACGAATTTGGAACTGCTGGAAATACGAAACTATGCCGGTTTACTACGATGAATATGAGAAATTCCAACCACGCCAGCTTTTCGCAAAAAAGTGCAGGGCATCTACCTGCACTGATAATTGTTCTCGGGGGAAGCGGGCACTGCGGGGCGCGGCAACGGCGCGCGATTTCCGCGTCGCAGCGCTACCCTGATGCTGAATGCCGGGACG
>DBFNYT010000043.1:0-13945 GCA_048425625.1 Collinsella sp.
ATCGGGTCTGTTTTGAGTGGAGACAGGAGATGGCTTGGAATGTCGAAATCGTCGATTATCACAAGTGATGAGACCTCGGCCGATTTGCTGTCGCCGGTGACTCCTGGTGAGCTTCTCAAAGAGGAGTTTCTTGTTCCCATGGGCATTTCTCAATATCGCCTTGCGAAAGAGACCGGGATTCCGGCTCAGCGTATCGGGCAGATTGTCTTGGGAAAACGTCGCGTGACGGCCGACACCGACCTCCGTCTTTGCCGTTATTTTGGCCTGACGGATGGTTATTGGCTGCGCGCTCAGGTGGCGTTTGACCTTGAGGCCGAGAAAAGGCGGATCGAACCGGAACTCGACAAGATCGTTCCTGTTCAGCAGGCTATCGCACTGTAGTGCTCAAAGATGATGGGGGTGGCGCGGCGATGAGGCGACGCCGACAGTCTGCCGTATATAGTCCGGGTGGATGCGGGTGCGGTTTGCTGCTGCTTCCGGTCATCGCTGTGGGCATTGGCGTGATGTTTGTGCTTGCTGGGCTGGCTACGGCGGCACTCGTACTGTTTATCACTGCTATCGGCGTGACGATTTGGCTTTATCGCAGTCGTGAGCAGCGCCGCGCCGACGGTAAGACCAATGTAGGATGGATTGCCTTTTTGGTCATCGCCTACCTGCTGAGCATCAGCTATTTGGCCTTCTTTATCCTGTTGCTTGTGAGCACCTTTACCGGGGAATCCGTCACGGTGGGTTGATGCACTGCCAGCAGACGGTCGCGCGCAGTGCGTTTGCTCGGCGTTTGGATAACTGCATTGGTCGTTTACCGCAGCCTTAGCTCTCAGCTAATGAATTCAAGTTTAATCCTTCCTACGATGTGCTGTGTGCCGGCACGGTAGCCGGATCGTAGGAAGGATGCATGATGAAAAAGCTTGAATACGAAGTGCTGCTGAGCCGTCGCGCTGCACTGGGCGCATTCGCCACCGTCGCCTTGGGGACTGCCGGTCTTCTTACCGGTTGTGGTAGCGATAAGGCGACCGTCACCGAGGACGCTGGCGATGGCGACAAGAAGGAAGAGGCGAAGAAGGAAGAGCAGTCTACGACTGACCTGGCGGTTGGTGCGACGGTGACCACGGCTGCCGGTCTTTCCGTCGTTGTCGATTCCGTCCAGCCCGGCCTCACAAATTATGACGGTTCGACCATGACGGGTATTCACGTCACGTACGTCAACAATGGTGATGAGGGCGCAGATTACAACATCTACGACTGGAAGGGCGAGGACGCCAACGGCGCTCAGCAGAATCAGGGTTACTACAGCGAGGGCTCCGATGAGCTGCAGTCTGGTACCCTTGCCGCTGGTGGCTCTGTGGCGGGCAATATCTACTTTGATGGCGATATCAAGAAGGCACTGTATTTTGCCAACATGTTTGATAAGTCTGCCACTGCAAGCTGGGTGTTGGCCTAGCATGTCGCTACCGTTGCGCCGTATGGGAGGTGAAGTCGTATGCCCGATAAAAAGCTGACTGACGAGTTACTCAATGAGCTTCTCGACGCGCCAAACATCGATGGCTATATCAAAGAACACGACTTTGCCGCCCCGTCGCTTTCGAACTACCTGAAGCAGCTACTGCAGGAAAAGGGCTTGGAGCGCTCGCGCGTGGTTCGTATGGCCGATCTCAATGAGACCTTTGGCTATCAGATTTTTACCGGTGCGCGGCATCCGAGCCGCAATAAGGTGCTGCAGATTGCCTTTGCGATGGCGCTGACGCTCAAAGAGACTAACCGTGCGCTGACGGCTGCCGGGGTAAGCGTCCTTAACTGCAAGGACCGCCGCGATGCGATTATCATCTTTTGCATCGATCGCGGGTGCAGCCTCCAAAAGGTCAACGAGGAGCTGTATCGCTTTGGCGAGGAGACGGTGAGTTAGCGGCTGATATCTGAGCCGGCGGAGCTGCCGAACAACGATGCAAACGAACGGGGCGCGGATGCCATGGGGTGTCTGCGCCCTGCGCTATGATGGAGGCTATGGATACTCAGACCCCAACATATTCCGATGACGAGCTGACCGCAGCGCTTGCCGAGCACCTGGCGTCGCTCGATTGCGACGACAGCTATCGCGTGGAGCGTGTACTTAAGCGCTCGACCGTTGAAACAACCGAGCTCGTGTACTTTGAAGGAACCGGCGGTGGCTCGCTCGGCCCCTTTGTCCGTAAACGCATCGATGCTTCGGCTCAAATCGGCGGGGCATACGAGCGTCTGTTTGCCGTTCAGCGGGCAGGCAGGCGTTTTGAGTACCTGCCCAGAATCGTCGATTGTCGTCGTGTGGGCGACGAGCTCAACGTGGTTATGGAATACATCGAAGGGGAGACGCTCGGGGCGCTGGTGGACCGTCTGGGAGCCACCCCCGATTATGCGCGTGAATTGTATCCTGCCCTATGCGATGCCGTGGGCGAGCTCCATGCCGGTTTTGCAATGGTGGGGGAGACGTCGGCGCCGGTGATCCATCGCGACCTCAAGCCGTCGAATATCATCGTGACAGGTGCCAACTATACGCCTGATGACGGCCTGACATTTTCATCGCTGGTGATTATCGACCTGGGGATCGCGCGCGTATGGCGCGATGGCGCCGATGCCGACACCGTCAAGTTTGGCACGCGACCCTATGCGCCGCCTGAGCAGTATGGGTTTGGGCAGACGAGTGTGCGCAGCGACGTCTACGCACTTGGCGCCCTGTTGTTCTTCTGCTTGACGGGAGTCGACCCTAAACCAGGGCTTGACATGCGAGAGCAATGCGAGGCGCGCGGCATTCCCTCTCCACTTGCCGATGCCGTCTGCATGTCGATGGCGCTCGACCCGGCCAAGCGTTTTGCGAGCGCGGAAGCGTTGGGACGGGCGACGCGCGCGGCATACGATCTAAGTCGCCCCGTACGGCCTCCTGCGCCTGTGCTTGTCCGTACTCCGGCCTCGGAGACGGTGTTGACGCCCCAAGGGCTCCAGAACCCCACAGGGCTTCCTAGGCCTGCCGCCTTCGCTGCATGCGGTCTGCTCTCTCGCGTTCCGGAGTCTCTGGGGCGTATTTGGAATACGCTCGTCTGCTTCTCGCTGCTTGTGTTCTTTGCCGGAAGTCACTTTGCCGTCTTTCACCCCACCGGAGCAAACCAAAGCTACCCGACGTGGCTTCTCATAATCGAGTATTTTTTCTTTGTCGATGGCCTTATGGTGCTTATGCATTTTGCGCTGCTCGATAAGCGCCGTCTTCGTCGGCGATTCGCACTGCTCGACAGCTATCGCGGCAAGAAACTCGCGAAACTCTGGTTCAAGGCATTGGGTGTGCTGCTCCTATGCATGATCGTCATAGTCGCGGTTGCCAATGCGACCGGCGTCGTTGATACCTCCGCTACCTAAAAGAAAAGGGCCCCATTGGGGCCCTTTGCAGTTGCACTTAGATGCGGTTCATCTGAGCGGCGACTTTGTTGTACCAGTCCTGCCACGTGGGCGGGCAGTACTTTTTGGCCGCAGCCGGGGTAAGGGTGGAGCCGTAGTTGGCGCCCAGATAGGCAACGTGAGCGGAGATGCCCTCGCTCCAGCTGCCAAAGCTGCGCCAACCGCCGCCACGTGCACTCCAGCCCCAGGCGTTGTAAGAATTGGCGCAATAAGCACCCTTGGTGCTCTCGATGCAGGCGATGGCGGGGGACCAACGGGGGTCGACACCGGTATTCCAAGCGGCGACGGCAAAGTTATAGCCCTGGCCTGCCATGGGGGAGCCGGCGAGATAATTGTCGATGCGGCTCGTCCACTCATTAATGAACGAATCGTAATCGGAGCTACCGGTATTGGCGTTGTTCACCGTGGTGTCGATGGTGGTGTTGGTGTTGGTGGCCTGGCTGCTGGAATTGCTGCCGCTTACGCCCTCGCCCGAGAGCTTCTCGGCGGCAGCGGCCTTATCGGCCTCAAGCTTGGCAAGCTCGGCGGCATTTTCCTGCTCGGCTTTTGCCTGTGCCTCGCTGCGGAGCTGCTGGGCCTGCGCCAGCGCATCCTCGGCGTTTTTCTGCTCTGCCTCAAGCTGAGACTTGGCCTGCTGGAGCTCAGCCTTGTTCTGCTCGAGTTCGGTTTGCATGTTATTGAGCTCTTCGATCTCGTCGACGCTCGAGCTCGTGATCTGGTTGGTGTATTTGCAGGTCGTGATGAACTCACCCAGGCTCTGCGCGTTGACCAGGAAGCTCACGATGGGATTGGTGCCCTTCTGATACTTGTACAGATCGCGCATGGCGGAGCTTGCCTTGGCCTGCTGCTCGGGAAGCTTAGCCTCGATTTCCTCGATGCTTGCCTCATTGGAGTCAATCTGCTTTTGCAGGTCATCGAGTTTGGTGCGGGCATCGTTGTAGGCGCTCGTGGCGGCTTCGATCTTCTGCTGGGCTGCGGAAAGCTGGTCCTGCGTTGCCTGCGAGGCGGCATACGCCGCAACGGGGGAGAGCATCGGCGAGGCCGTCAACGCAACGGCGAGCGCGGCGCTCGTGATGATACGAGCCGGCTTCGACGCAATGAGCGCTGCGGTGCGATGATTCGAATGCTGCATCCAGTCCCTCTGCAATCAATCGTAGGTTATGGTTCGAACGGTATTCTACTACTGCTTTCGACCTCAACTTGAACCTTAAAGGTTCCAAAGGGTCAAGTTGAACTTGAGGCTTTGGCTTTGACCTGCAGTTATGATGAATTGTTGAGAAACCATAGAGTTCAACTTTAACGTTACGGCACCCTGTTTCAACGGGATTCTTGGCTGTAAAAGCTACTTCAACGTGGGGTTTTGCAACTACAGGGTTCCTTCGCGACGAGCCTGCTCCACCTCTTTGAGTGCGTCGGCGGGAGTGAAGGAACAGGTGCCATCGCCGAGCTTGACCACCTGGATGTCGTCGCCGATATGGACCTCTCCGCCCTTTAGTACCACGCCAAAAACGCCCTCGTGGGGAAAGATGCAGTCGCCAGCGAGATAGTAGATGGCACAGCGGGTGTGGCAGACCTTGCCGATCTGACTGATTTCGACCAGGACATCGTTGCCAATCTTGAGCTGCGTTCCCAGGGGGAGCGAGAGCAGGTTGATGCCCTGGGTTGTGAAGTTCTCGCCAAAGTCGCCCTCGTGCACATCGAGCCCGCGCGCCTGCGCCGTCTGGATAGACTCTGCAGCTAAAAAGGAAACCTGGCGGTGCCAATGCCCGGCGTGCGCATCGGAGACGAGGCCAAATTGCTCTATAACGGTGTCGTGCCCGTCGGCGACGGGTGACTTACGCGTGCCTTTGTACTTCGACGTGTTGATTGAGACGATACGGGCAGGCCCGTTGTAAGCATCGTTTGCGGTGCGTAGGGGAGCTGCCGTTTGTGTGCGTTCCGCCAGCTCGCGCTTCGCGGCATTGAGGATGGGATTATCGGTCGGATGGTCTTGGGGCACGTGTGCGCCTTTCGTTCGAGGATGTCAATATGCTGAATCCTACAACAATGGTAGGTTCATTGCCCATTGTCATACAACGGTGAGCGCCGTCCTCGTGCTGGACGATTACGTTGATTGCCATAGATACGGTGGAGCTTTGGGCGCCGGCGGCTTGGCACGCTAGAATAAATCAGTTGCGCAAAGACCGCCCGTTGTGTGGGCAGTTCATGATAGGAAGTTTCCATGGCATTGCAATTTACAGAGCGCGAGTTCATTCCCGTGCTGCTCGGTGGCGACATCAACGCCTATTCGGTGGCGCGCGCCTTCTACGAGGAGTACCAGGTCAAGAGTCTGGTCTTTGGCAAGTACCAGACGGGTCCCGCGTACCGCAGCCAGATTATCGATTACACGCCCAACGTGGATATCGACACCATGCCCGTGATGCTCAAAACCGTCAACGGCATTGCCCAAGCGCATGCCGACAAGACGATTGTCCTTGTGGGCTGTGGCGACAACTACGTTGCCCTCGTGGCTCAGGCCAAGGATGCCCATGAGTTGGCGGATAACATCGTCGCTCCCTACGCGCCTTACAGCATGCTCGAGCAGTGCCAGAAGAAGGAGATCTTCTACGAGCTGTGCGAGAAGCATGGCGTGCCTTATCCGCATACCTTTACCTTCACCATGGCGATGCTGAACGACCAAGGCGAGGCACCTGCCGAAGTGCTCGACCAGATCGATTTTCCCTACCCGATGATTCTGAAGCCTTCTGACGGCATCATGTGGTGGCAGCACGAGTTCGAGGGCCAGAAGAAGGCCTATGAGATTGCCGACCGCGCCGAGCTGGAACAGGTCATTCGCGATTCGTATGCCAGCGGCTACACCGACGATCTGATCTTGCAGGACCGCGTGCCCGGCAACGACGAGTACATGCGCGTGCTCACCAGCTATTCCGACCGCAACGGCAAGGTGCGCATGATGTGCCTGGGCCATGTGCTGCTCGAGGAGCATCAGCCTCACGGTGTCGGCAACCACGCCTGTATCATCACCGAGCCCAATGACGAGCTCATGGGCGGCGTGCGCAAGTTACTCGAGGACCTTCACTTTGTGGGCTATTCCAACTTTGACGTTAAGTACGACGAGCGCGACGGCTCGTTTAAGTTCTTCGATTTCAACACGCGCCAAGGCCGCAGCAACTACTACGTCACCAACAGCGGCTTTAACGTTGCCAAGTATGTGGTGGACGAGTATGTGTTCAACCGTCCATTTGAGCCGGAGTTTGTGACGGCTCAGGACGAGGCCCTGTGGATGGTCGTCCCCATGGGCGTCGTCGACAAGTACGTCAAGGATCCCGAGCTGCGCGCTAAGGTGCATCGCCTGGACAAGGAAGGCAAGGGCGCCGACCCTTCGTTTATGAAGGGCGACTTTGTCTTTAACCGCTGGCTGCGCATGTGGCACACCAAGCTGCGCCACTTTAAGCTGTTCAAGACGTATTACAAGTAGATGAGCGCGGCGCCCGTCCGGTTTGCATCGGGCGGGCGCGGGTATGATACGCGCAATTGCGCAAGCGTCACCAAGGAGGCGGCGATGGAAAAGCTGGGAGTTATCGGCGGCATGGGCGCCGAGGCCACGTCGTATTACTACGACCAGGTGGTGCGTCATACGGCTGCTGCCTGCGATCAGGAACATATCGACATGGTGGTGCTCTCCAAGTCGACCATGCCCGACCGCACGCTGGCCATTAAAACCGGCGAGCATGCCAAGCTGCTGGCGACCATGAAAGAGTGTGCCCAGGCACTCGAGTCGCTGGGCTGCGCGCACATTGCCATTCCCTGCAACACGTCGCACTACTTCTACGATCAGATCCAGTCGTTTACGAAGGTGCCGATTATCCACATGCCGCGCGAGTCGGTGCGCTATGCTCTGGCCGGTGCGGTGATGGGGGAGTGCGAGTTCGACCCCAACCTGAGTATGCCGGCCGAGCCGGTGCACAAGATTGGCATCATGGGCACCGACGGAACCGTGGGCGCGGGCGTCTACGGCCGCGAATGTAAGGCTGCGGGTGTTGAGGTCGTCTATCCCAGCGAGAAACGTCAGAACGATGTGATGTCGCTTATCTACGATGATGTGAAGGCCGGACGTGAGCCCGATATGGATAAGTTCGACCGCGTGATGTGGGAGTTCGCCCGTAGCGGCTGCGACCGCGTCATTCTGGCCTGCACCGAGCTCTCGGTGCTGCAAAAGTACCGAGAGATGCCCGAGATCACCCTCGACGCCATGGATGTCCTGGTGCGCGAATCCATCATCCGCAGCGGCGCCCCCTACCGCCTCTAGCTTCCGACCCGCCAAAAAGGGACAGGTTAATTTTGGTAGGTTTTATCTGGTGAAACAGTAAAGGCCTCGGCTCGTTTGGTGCGAGCCGAGGCCTTTTGCGTTGGGCGGTTGCTGTCGGTGGTGAACTAGAACAGGAAGCCGATGGCGATGAGGGCGATGCTGACGATGAGCACGGCGATGTCCAGGCCCTTGATGGGGTAGCGCTTGTACGAGCTGGCGCGCGTACGCAGATAGAAGCCGCGCTGTTCTGCCGCCAAGGCTGTGGCATCGGTCTTGCCCACGCTTGAGATGAGCAGCGGCACGCACAGTGGCAACATGAGCTTAAGCTTCTTGATGGGGTTCTTGGTGTCGTACTCGACGCCGCGTGCGGTCTGCGCCTCCATGATGGCATTCATCTCCTGACCAAACACCGGCACAAAGCGCAGCGCCGTGGTAAAGGTGAAGGCATAGCGATACGGCACGTGCAGCACCTCGACGCAGGCGTTGGCAAGGTCGTTGAGCTTGGTCACCATGAGCATGAGGATGAGTGGTAACGCCACGCCCAGTAGGCGCAGACAGGCCTTCGATCCTGTGATGAGGCCCGTGTCGGTGATAAAACCCCACACCACGTTGCCATCGCGCATAAAGGCCAGCTGGAGCACCAGCATGATAAGCGCGAGCGGAATCAGCAACTTGAGCAGCGAGAACAGACGGTTGACGACGCCGGCATAGGCACCCAGTGCAAGGGTGAGTGCCAAAAAGCCCAGCAGCGCCACGTAGGTGTCGGACAAGAAGATGCCGACGATGATGGCGGCGGCGAGGCCCAGTTTGACGACGGGATTCAGACGATGCAGCAGCGTATCGCCCGGCATGTAGTCGATGACGTTAACCACGGTGGACCATCTCCTCGGTAATTCGAACGACATCGGTGACCTCGCTCACCTGCGCAAAAGCGGGCGAGACGGAAGATGCCAGACGGCGCGAGAGTTCGATGACCTGGGGCGGCTCAACGTAGGCACGCCGCATGAGATCGATGTTCGAGAACAGCTCGTGCGTGCGGCCGCGGTCGAGGATGCGACCGTCGGCCATTACCACAATGCGCTCGGCAAAATCCGAGACGACTTCCATATCGTGGCAGACCATGATTACGGCGCAGCCACGCTCGGCCATGGTACGCACCGTTTCCATGACGGTCATGCACTCGCGGTAATCAAGGCCGCTCGTGGGCTCGTCGAGCACCACAATTTTGGGCTCTACGACCACGACGGAGGCGAGTGCCACCATTTGTCGCTGGCCGCGCGAAAGCGAGAAAGGCGCCTCGTCGGCCGGCAAGCCAAAGCGGTCGATGACGAGTTGGGCACGACGCAGAGCCTCGGCGCGGTCGATGCCGGCAAGCTCCAGGCCAAAAGCCACCTCGTCGAGTACGGTGTCCTTGCAGATCTGGCGGTCGGGGTTTTGGAAGAGGGTTGCGACTTCGCGGGCGATGCGGCTCGTGGGAACGGCTGCGGTATCCAGTCCCGTGACGCGCACGCTGCCCGAGGCGGGCTTAAGCAGGCCCGTGAGCAATTTGGTGAGCGTGGTCTTGCCGGCACCGTTCTGGCCGACGATGCCCACGAGCTCGCCGGGATAGAGGGTCAGGTTGAGGTCGTGGACGGCGGCGCCGCCATTGGGATAGGCAAACTCGACATGGTCGAAGGTGAGTACGGGTTCGGCGTCCTTGGCATGCGGACGCAGCGACGGTGCATGCGGGGAACCGGTGGGCGTCTGGGCTTCGATGGCCGCGTGTGCGGGGTCGACGATGCCCGAAATCAGGCGCTCGGCCTCATCGACATCCAAGCAAGGGGTACCGCTTACCAGGCCATCGGCCTCGAGGCTATTGAAGATGCGCGTGACGCGAGGGCAGTCGACGCCGATGGCACGGAGCTCGTCGGTATGCGCGAAGACCTCGTGTGGCTCGCCCTGCAGCGCGATTTCGCCATGGTTGAGCACGAGCACGCGGTTGCAGTACTCCGAAAGCAGGGCGACCTTTTGCTCAACGACGACGATGGTGATGCCGAGTGCACGGTTGGCCTCACGCAGGGTCTCGAAAACCAGCGTGGAGCTGGCGGGGTCGAGTGCCGCGGTGGGCTCGTCGAGAACCAAGACGCGCGGACGCATGGCGAGAATGGCGGCGATGGCCACTTTTTGCTTCTGTCCGCCCGAGAGGGTGGCGATCTCGCGGTCGCGCAGGTCGCTGATGCCGACGGTCTCGAGCGTTTCGCTCACGCGCTGCTCGATCTGGTCGTGGGGAACGCCAAAGTTCTCGAGGCCAAAGAGCATCTCGTCCTCGACGACCGAAGCGACCATCTGCGTGTCGATATCCTGCAGCACACTGCCGACGATTTGCGACACGTCGGTGAGCGAGACCTCGCAGGTGTC
The DNA here is from genome assembly GCA_048425625.1 of Collinsella sp. Taxonomy (GTDB): domain Bacteria; phylum Actinomycetota; class Coriobacteriia; order Coriobacteriales; family Coriobacteriaceae; genus Collinsella. The sequence continues at coordinate 10,127 of DBFNYT010000043.1, forward strand.
GTGGCCGTCAACCATGACGGACCCAAAGAACGTGCCGGTGTAGTGGTGGGGCACGGCACCCGACAGGCAGGCGGTAAGCGTGGACTTGCCGGCACCCGAGGGCCCGATGATGCCGATGAAATCTCCCTTGTTCACGCTGAGCGAGATGTGGCTGAGCGCCTGCTCGGTCTGCGTGCCATAGGAGAACGAGACATCGTCGACGTTGATGATCGTTTCCATGGATACCTTTCATAGTCATTGGGGACAGTCTTAAATGACCAGTTGTTTAAGACCGTCCCAAAAAAGCTCGTTGTTTGGGACGGTCTTTGGTGGTGAAGCACGGAGACGGCTTTACGAGGGGCCCCAGGTTGGCGCGAAAGAGGAGCGAAGCGTACTTGGGTACGCGAGCGACGAATGAACGCCAAGATGGGGTGGCTCGTAAAGCCGAGCGGGTTAGTTGAGCTTCAGGGCCTTCTGGATGGGCAGGTAGAGGGCGCCGACCAGGATGGCATTAAAGACGGCGGTCATGGCGACGACGGGCAGCATGGCGGCAGCGAGCTCGCCCACCACGCCGAGCATGGCCATCTTGATGACCATGAAGATAACGCCCGAGACAAAGGTGGTCACGAAGGTTGCGACGATGGCGATGGCAGGCTTAACCTGCCCGTTCTTGCCAGCGGCGTTGACGATGGCGGCCATGAGCATAGCGGCGATGCCCTCGGCGGCAAAATCGACGAACGGCGAGGTGGTGGTGATCTGAATCACGGCGGCCGAGATGAGGCCGATGACGAGCGCCTGGCCAATATTGGGGCGAACGACCAGGATAGTGAGGCAGAAGGCCGAGATGATGAACTCGGGGCTGATCATGCCGCCCGAGATGCCCGAGATGGCCTTGCCAACAGTGAAGTTGAGGATGAAGCCGGCGGCAAGCAGGATGGCGAGCAGGACAAGGGCGCGGACATCGAGCTTGCCGCGGTCGGCGGTCTGGACGGTACGGGGCTGGGTGGCGGTGGTGTTCTGGGACATGGTGAAAATCCTTTCGGAAGGGGGTGTAAGAGAAAAGCGGAGGCGCGTGATGCGAATGCGATCGGGCTCGAGATAGAAAAAGGCCCCCGGTCGAAACCGGAGGCCTTCCAATCACCTAGAGCGCAAAAACAGGCGTGAGGGACTCACCGTCGACCGATCGTATTCGCATCACGCCACCACCAGTTGTTGAGAGACTTCATCGTGTTCTTCATATCGGTGGCTCCTTTCGTGATGCCGTGGCGCAGTAGCACCTGATTGCTGTTGCGCTGCACTATAGCACAGCAAAGTGTTTGCGGGGAAATCTTTTTTGAAAAGATTTCAGCGGTGTTTCCCACTGGTCAAAAAGGCAGGCGGGACGAACCGTGCCATCCCGCCCGCACCAGTGAGGGATTACTCCTTGTTGCGGCGATAGAGGATATAACCGCCTGCGGAGATGACGGCAACGCCAGCGATGGCGAATGCGGCCACCATGCGGCCATCAAAACGATCGCCAGTGGTGGGCAGGCCGCCCTTGGTGTTCGTCTTGTTGGTGGTTACCGTGGTCGTGGTGTTGTCCGACTTGCCAGGCTTCTCAGGCTTGACAGCGGGCTGCTCGGGCTTAGTGGGCTGCTCAGGCTGCTCGGGGGTGCTGGGCTGTTCGGGCTTACCGGGCTGCTCGGGAGTGCCGGGCTGATCCGGGGTGACCGGGTCGGTGGCAAGGGCGTCCTTGGCGTAGGTGATGGACTCCTTGAGGCCCTTGGTCTCGGTGTTCAGGTCGCTCGGGGTGAAGCGCTCGTCAAAGTTTCCGGCCTTCTGATAAGCGCGCATCTCCTGGAGCAGGGCCTTGCACTTCTTGTAGGTGTTCTCGGTGGCAGCCTTGCCTGCCTTGTTGGCCAGAGCGGTGCGACCCTCGGTGGTCGTCTCGGCCAGCATAGCGGCGTCAACTTCCTTGTTCTGCTCGATGAGCTCGTTCTGGAGCGCGTCGAGGTAGGTGCGAACACTGGTACCAAGGGTGTCAGGGTTCTCAAAGCAGAGCGAGCTGATGTCCATGAGGACGTAGTTAATGGAGTTCTCGGGCTCCTCGTTGTACACGACGTCTTTCGCATTGCAGTGGTCGAAGGAGACGGTCTGATCGCTGAAGTAGGGGCTAACTTCAGTTATCAGAGCGGAGTACAGCGGGATGGCGACAGAGTACGCGGCACGGGAGAGCATTTCCCACTGGATGGTAGCGACTTCGGGATCATACCCGCGACGAATCTGGAAGAGATTGATCTCGGTGTTGCGCTCGCTGCCGATGCAATAAACGCCATCAGTGTTCGCGTTGAGACCAGGGACGTTCTCTCCGCGGTTGCCGAAGGCACGAATCAGCTCAAAGGTGCTCCAACCAGACTTGCCAGGCTTGAAGAACAGAGGCTGGATTTCGCTGACCATAGCTCCCTTTTGGACGGGTTTTCCATCCTTATCGGTGATAGTTTTAATTTCGTAATCCGTGCCTTCGGTCAGCTGACTAGCAAAATAATGGCGGCCTTGCACATAGCGGGACCATTGGTTAACGCCAGAATCGGCGAGGCTTTCGCCATACGTTTGGGCGACATCGAATTTACCGTCAGCGGAGTATTTGGCGAAACCCTTCTCCACGGGCATGGACTCGATGTCCTTGGAGTGCAGGCAGTTCTCAGTATCGTTCAGGTCGACATCGTAGTTGAGGCTGCCGATGTTGGGGTTGAGTGAGGCGACGTCGTCGGCCAGCTTCATGGCAATCCATTGATGGGCAGAAAGCGTGGCGAACAGCCAGGTCTCGTTGTTGTCGGCGATAATGATCTGGTCGTTAGTGCAAGTGCCCTGCTCGTCGATCAGGCTGCCGAGGAGCTCGACGCCCTCGCGGGCATTGGCGCTCTGGCCCAGGATGACGCTGCCGTAGCTGTACTCGCCGATGCCGGTAGCCTCATCGATTGGGTCTGCTGCTTTGGCATCCTCGTTATAGGAGGTGCTCAGCGTAGCGGAGCAAGAGACACCCTTCTCGTTGATACCGGCTTCGGAGTAGGCGTCGGTGTGGCCCTCCCAATTGGAGGGATGGTCACGTACGTAGCTGTAGCGATATGTAGGCTTATTCGAAGTGTATTCGAAAGCAGACTCATTCGAGCTGTACGTAAAGCCGGCTTCGTGGGCGGGTTCGATGCCATAGTGCTTGAGATAGCGCTTGCCAAAGTCCTCGGCACGGCCATAGTACGTGTTGCCGTCGGCCGTTAGATCTTTGCCCATGTACATCTGCGTGCAGGCGAGCGCAGAGGTCGGCATGGACATGATGGTTGCAGCTCCAAAGGCGAGGCCTATGCCCAGCTTTTTGAGCGCGTTGACGGGGTGAGTTTTCCTCATAATCCCTCCCAGCGTGCGAAAGCCCTCTGTCGCCAGAGGGCTTCAGCCAATAAAGACACTCCCTTAGCGTAACGAATCGGAAACAATATTCATCTATGAAAAATACTTACTCGATAAGCGTAATGAAATATACGATGAGCGGTTAATTATACTCAGTCTGTAGCTTTAGCCAAATAAAGACGCCCTGCAATTACTGTATCTGGATAAAGCGTCTGGAAATACCGAAATGAAAAATCCCCCGCTGTTTGGAAAATGCATAAACAACGGGAGAGACGATAATTGGATGAATATCAGACCAATGTGGAATTACTTCTTTCGGCGGTGAATCACGTTGATGGCGTAACCGACGAGCATGGCCAAGACGATGACGATAAAGCCGATCAGGGGATTGTCGTTCATGGGGTCCTCCTATTTACCAAGCGGTGAGAATTCATCGACGATGAGGTCGAGGCATTGCGG
>DBFNYT010000044.1:0-10683 GCA_048425625.1 Collinsella sp.
TGGGGTCACCGCGCGGTCCGCATCTGATGGTATCGACGCCAATGGTATACGGGTGCATCATCGACGTCTTCAATTAAGAAGATATCAGTGCGGAATGTTTTCAAAACCAAGCCCGGCCCCGGCCTGCGGTAACATCGCTGGCGCTTCTTGGGCATCGCTTGCTGGCGGGGTTCCTTGTCTGAGTTGGGCTTAGTTGGTGGGACCACTCGTCCCGGTCGCTGGTTCGCGCTTTGCGCGAACGGCGCGTTACTGCGGATCCGTTAGGCTCCCGATGTTGGATCCGTCATCTCGTCTCGCCTCAGCATCGACCTTAGCTTCTCAAAGCTCTCCTCGCTCAGGCAATGCTCCATGTGGCAGCCCTCTTGCGAGGCAACCTCGGGCGTTACGCCTGCGTCCTCTAGCAGCCCTACAAAAAAGCAATGGCGCTCCCACATTTGGCGGGCAACCTCAAGACCCCGTTCCGTCAGATGCACATCGCGTTTACCCATTTCGACATAGCCGTTGTTCTCCAAGGCCGCCATGGCTTTAGAGACGCTTGCCTTGGTTACGCCCAGGTATTCGGCAACGTCAATCGACCGAACGATGCCTTGGCGCTCCGAGAGCACATAAATAGATTCGAGATAGTCTTCTCCGGATTCACGTAGGGCCATGGGCCGCCTTTCGCGATGATTGCTAGTTAGCCTTTGGATACTTTCCACGGCTAACTTTACCGCAAAAGTTGCCCATGTCTTACTACTTTGTCTAAAAGTTAGCCGTGTTTCACAAAACGTGCGGGACGAAAACAAAATGGGGACGCCCCGCAAGGAGTGTCCCCAGGCGCCGGCCCGCAGTTACATCAATCCAAAGTGCTTCGCGGCGTTGTAGATGCCGTCGTCGTCCACGGCAGTCGTCACATAGGTCGCCGCAGCTTTCACCGTGTCCTGTGCGTTGCCCATGGCCACGCTCGTGCCCACGGCGGCAAACATCGACAGGTCGTTCTCGCCGTCGCCAAAGGCAATCGCCTCGCTCGCGTCGATACCAAGCCGCTCGAGCGTCGCCGCCACGCCCAGGTCCTTGCCGCCGTTAGCGGGAATAATGTCGCAGAACAGGTCGCACCAGCGCGTGGTGAGCGAATGCGACACGGCGTCGGTCACGATATGTTCGTCGGCCGGGTCCACAAAGGCGCAAAACTGGTAGACCGGTGCGTCAAAGGCGTGCTCAAACGGCTCCTCGTGGTAGACGATTCCCGCGTTGCTGCCAGCCGTCACCACGCGCTCGGACAGGCGGTTCACAAACGAGTTCTCGCCCTGCATGCACAGCGAGTCGTAGCGCCCCTGCGCCACCTGGTCCACAATCACTGCAACGTCGTCCGGATCGATCGGACAGCTGCGGTAAACCCCCTCGACATCAAAGCAGTGCTGGCCCGAAAGCGTAATGTACGCATCCCAACCCAAATTGAACAGCCAGTCCGGCATCTGGTAGGTCGGACGGCCCGTGGCGATCACGCACGCAATCCCCTGCTCGTGAAAGCTGTCGAGCACCTGCTGCGCCGACGCCGGAATCCGGTGGGTCTTAAAGCTCAGCAGCGTGCCGTCGATATCGAAAAACGCGGCTTTGATCATTCTCGCCTACTCCTCGCCCTCGAGCTTTTCGCTCGCCTCGAGCCACGCCATCTCCAGCTCGTCCATGGCAGCGTGAGCCTCGTCGATCTTTGCCTGCTGCTCGCCGAGCGCCGTGTAGTTGGTGGGATCGACTTGGGCCATTGCTGCCTCGGCCTCCTCAACGCGGGTGCGCTGCGTCTCCATCTTGCGCTCGAGCGAACTCACCTCGCGGCGGAGCTTCTGGCGCTCGGCGTTGGACAGGCCGTTGGGCTGACCGCTCGACTTGGGCTTTTCGGCCGCAGCTGCCGCGGCACCGGTGTCGAACGTGCCGGTCTTGGCGCTCGGCGCGCCCACGGGCTCGCCCTCGGCGGTAGCGTTGCACAGGCGCAGGTACTGGTCCACGCCGCCGGGCATATGCGTCAGATGGCCATCGAGCAGTGCCCACTGTTGGTCGGTCACGCGCTCCATCAAAAAGCGATCGTGTGTCACCAGGATCAGCGTGCCGGGCCAGCCGTCCAGCAGGTCCTCGACAATCGCGAGCATGTCGGTATCCAGGTCGTTGCCCGGCTCGTCCAGGATGAGCACGTTGGGCTCGTCCAGAATCGTCAGCAACAGCGACAGGCGACGGCGCTGGCCGCCCGAAAGATCGCCGATGCGGCTCCAGAGCTGCTGCGTCGTAAAGCCCAGACGCTCGCAGAGCTTCTCGGGCGAAGTCTCCTTGCCGTCGATGACGTAGTACTTCTTATAGTTGCCGAGCACCTCGCGGATCGTGTCGCCCATGTAGGGTTCGAGCTCCTCGAGCTGCTGCGACAGCACGCCAAAGCGCACTGTCTGGCCAATCTTCACGCGGCCGCGCGTGGGTTCAATCTTGCCCTGGATCACGTCGAGCAGCGTCGACTTGCCGGCACCGTTCTCGCCCAAAAGGCCATAGCGGTCGCCCGCACCAATGAGCCAGGTCACGTCAGAGAGCACCTGCTTGGGCGCGCCATCGGTATCCGCATAGCCGGCGTCCACGTCGACCACATCGATAACCTGCTTGCCCAAGCGGCTCACGGCGAGGCGCTTGAGCTCCAGCTCGTCACGCACGGGCGGCACGTCGGCGATCAGCTCGCGAGCGGCATCAACGCGAAACTTGGGCTTGGTGGAACGCGCCTGGGCGCCGCGGCTCAGCCACGCGAGCTCCTTGCGCGCCATGTTGCGACGGCGTTCCTCGGTAACCGCGGCCATGCGGTCGCGCTCCACGCGCTGCAGGATATATGCGGAGTAGCCGCCCTCGAAGGGATCGACCTGGCCGTCGTGGACCTCCCACATGCTGGTGCAGACCTCGTCCAAGAACCAGCGATCGTGCGTGACCACGAGCATGGCGCCCTGACCGCGCTGCCAGCGAGCCTTAAGATGGCGTGCAAGCCAGTTGATGGTGCGCATGTCCAGATGGTTAGTGGGCTCGTCGAGCATGAGCACGTCGTAGTCGCCGATCAACAGGCGCGCGAGGTCCACGCGGCGGCGCTGGCCACCCGAAAGCTCGCCCACCGTGCCCTCCCAGGGCACATCGCTAATGAGACCGGCGAGGATCTGGCGCGTGCGGGGGCTCGACGCCCACTCATACTCGGGCGTGTCGCCCACGACGGCATGGTGCACGGTGTCGGTGTCGACAAGCTGGTCCTTTTGGCCGAGCAGGCCGATCGTGGTGCCGCGACGATGCGTCACGCGGCCGTCGTCGGGCTCCAGCGTGCCGGCGAGCACGCTCAGCAGCGTCGACTTGCCGTCGCCGTTTTTACCGACAATACCAATACGGTCGCCCTCGCCCACGCCGAGCGTCACGCTATCGAAAATATGCTTGGTGGGAAACTCTAGGCTGACGGAATCGCATCCCAAAAGAATCGCCATATGCCCTGCTCCTTCGTAGAAATTCAACGTTGTCCATAATAGCAGCGAAAAGGCGGGCCGCACACGACACAAAAAGGCGGGCCATCTCCCAAAAGAGATGACCCGCCTCTCCAATCAGTCCCGTGGCAACCGTGGCCGCCGCGGGCCTCAAGCATGTCCCGGACTAGGAGAACATGCCGGTGAGGTAATCATTCAGCCGCTTATCCTTGGGCCGTTGGAAAATCTCGTCAGTCTCGTCGTACTCGACCATATCGCCCATGTAGAAGAACGCCGTGCGGTTGGACACGCGCGACGCCTGCTCCATGTTGTGCGTCACGATAACGATGGCGCGGTCGGCCACGATCGATGACATGAGGTCCTCGATCGCCAGCGTCGAGATGGGGTCGAGCGCCGAGCAGGGCTCGTCGAACAGAATCACGTCGGGGTTGAGCGCCAGCGTGCGCGCGATGCACAGACGCTGCTGTTGGCCGCCCGAAAGCGCGTAGGCGCTCTTGTCGAGCTTGTCTTTGACCTCGTCCCAAAGCGCCGCGCCGCGCAGGCTTTCCTCGACCATGCGGTCGAGCTCGTCGCGGTCGGTGATGCCGTGGCGCTTAGGCGCAAACGTGATGTTGTCGCGAATGGACTTGCGGAACGGGTTGGGCTGCTGGAACACCATGCCAATGGAACGGCGCAGCTCGTAGGTGTTTTCGGTCTTGGTGTTCACGTTGCGCCCGCGATAGTTGATCTCGCCCTCCACGCGGCAGCCGCGAATCTCGCGATTCATGAGGTTGAGGCTACGCAAGAAGGTCGACTTACCGCAGCCCGAAGGCCCGATGAGCGCCGTGATCTCGCCCTTGTGAAAGTCGAGCGACGTATTGTGCAGTGCATGGTGGTCGCCATAGTACACGTTGACGTCCTTGGTGGAGAGCACGACCTCGTCGCTCACGGCCTTGCCGCTCGCGCGCACGCGCTTCTCGCTCTCCCCCACGCTCGACAAAAAGTCCTGGGTCTCGGACGATGCCGCCTCAGTTGCGGGCGTTGCATTTATCTCGCTCATTCGGCCGTCATCTTCCTTGCCAGTTGCTTGCCCACGATACGGGCGACTACGTTAAACAGCAGCACGCAAATCATCAGCAGCGCCGCGGTGCCCCAAACGATCTGCTGTGCCTCGGGGCTCCCCTCGCCGTAAATCTTGTAGATGTGCACGGCGAGCGACTCACCGGGGCGGAACACGTTCCAGGCGCAGGTGGGACTCGACAGGTTAAAGCTCAAGAAGTTCAGGCGCACCGGCGAGCTCATGCCCGAGGTAAAGAGCAGCGCCGCGGCCTCGCCAAACACGCGGCCGGCCGAAAGCACGATGCCGGTCACGATGGCAGGCATGGCCTCGGGGATCAGGATGTGCAGCGTGGCCTCCCAGCGGGTAAGGCCCATGGCCAGGCACGCATCGCGCTGGGCCTGCGGCACGTCCTCGAGCGCCTGCTGAATCACGCGCACCAGAATGGGGATGTTGAACATGGTGAGCGCGACGGCGCCGGAGATGATGGAGTACTTCCAGCCCAGCTGCACCGAGAACACCAGAAAGCCGAACATGCCGACGACGATGGAAGGCAGCGAGGACAGCGTCTCGATAGCGGTGGAGGCGATGTCGCGGATAGGGCCGTCCGGCGCGTACTCAACCAGGAAAACCGCGCCGCCCAGGCTGATGGGCACCGAGATGATCAGGGTAATCAGCAGCAGGTAGAACGAGTCGAACAGCTGGTAGAGCACGCCGCCCTGGGTTCCGTTGGCGCGCGACGGCTCCGTGAGAAAACCCGGCTGGAACAGCATCGAGATGCCCTCGAACAGGATGTAGGCCACCATGGAGACGACGATAAGCATGACGATGACGACGATTGCCGTCAGCACGCCCGTGGCGATGCGGTCCTGCTTTTGGACGCGCCCGAGTCTCGTCTCGTCGATATGGATGCGCGTGCTAGCCACGAGCCTTCGCCCCCTTGCGGCCGATAAGGTGGATGATCAGGATGAAGATGAGGCTCATGCCCATCAGCAGCAGACCAAGCGCCCACAGGACGTCGTCCTGCGCCGAGCCCTCGGCATAGACCGCCATGGACGTGGTGAGCGTGGTGGTGATGGTGGACGCCGGCGACAGCAGCGACGTCGGCATGGCCTCGATGCCGCCGATGACCATGCGCACGGCGAGCGTTTCGCCAAAGGCGCGGGTCATGCCAAGGATGACTGCAGTCATGAGCGATGGCATGGCAGACTTGAGCACCACGTGCCAGATGGTCTGCCAGCGGGTGTAGCCCAGCGCGAGCGAGCCCTGACGGTAGCTATCGGGCACGGCGCGCAGGCCATCGACCGAAAGCGTGGTCATGGTCGGCAGGATCATGACGGCCAGCACGATGGCGCCGGGCAAGATGCCCAGGCCCGTGCTCACGTGGAAAACGCCCTTCATAAGGCCGACGACCACGTGAAAACCGATCAGGCCAAAGACGACCGAGGGAATGCCGGTCAAAAGCTCAATGAGCGGCTGAAAGACCTTGGAACCAAACTTAGGGCTAATCTCGACCGCAAAGATGGCAGAGCCGATGGCGATGGGCAGCGCAATGAGCGTGGAGAGCACCATGACCGCAAACGAGGTGACGATCAGAGGCAGGGCGCCGGTGTAAGGCAGACCGTTTTCGGCTGTGTTGGCCAGGTCCCACTTGGTGCCGGTGAAGAACTCGACGACCGAAACGCCATCCTTGAGAAAAGCCGAGAGGCCCTTTTGGGCGACCATAAAGATGAGCGCGGCAACGACAAGCGTCACGAGCGCTACGCACGCGCCCGTGACGCCCAGGCCCACGTTCTCAAGGTCGCGCTTTGGCAGCTGTTTTGCCATTGCAAACCTTTCCGGGGCGATTACTTATTTAGCGGAGACCTTGCCGCTGGCGTCCTTGACGACCTTCATGGCAGAGACGGGGATAAAGCCCTGCTCCTCGACGAGCTTGCCCTGGACGTCGTCGGAGAGCATGAACTCCAGGAAGGCCTTGGTAGCCTCGTCGGCGTCCTTGGAGCAGTACATGTGCTCGGTAGCCCAGATCTTGAAGGAGTCGTCGGTGACATTCTTGCTCTTGGGCTCCACACCCTCGACCTTGACGGCGTTGAACTTGGAGTCATCGAAGTGCGAGAAGTCGAGGTAGGAGATGGCGTTGTCGGTGCTGCCCATCTGAGTCTGGACATCGCCGGACTTGTCGAGCTCGGCGTCGCCCTTAAAGTCGACGGCCTCGTCGCCAAAGACGGCCGCCTCAAAGGTGGCGCGGGTACCGGAGCCGGCCTTGCGGTTGAGGACGACGATCTTGGCGTCGTCGCCGCCGACCTCCTTCCAGTTGGTGATCTGGCCGGAGAAGATGCCCTTGAGCTGTTCGAGGGACAGGTCGTCGACCTTCACGTTCTTGGAGACGACGGGGCCCATGCCCACGACGGCGACCTCGTGGTCGACGAGGTTCTTGACCTGGTCGGCCTCGAGCTTGGTCTCGGCGAAGACGTCGGAGTTACCGATGGTGACGGTGCCAGCGGCAACGGCGGTCAGGCCCTTGCCCGAACCGTTACCCGAGCCGGAGACGGAGACGTCGGGGTTGGCGTCCATGAACTTCTCGGCAGCAGCCTCGACGAGAGCCTGGAACGAGGAGGCGCCGTCGTAGGTCACCTCGCCGGAGACGGACTCGGCAGCGGCGGCGCTACCCTTGTCGGCGGCATCGGATGCGCCGGAGCCGCCGCACCCAACGAGACCGAGACCGACGATGCTGGCAAGACCACCAGCGAGGCCGAGGAACTGACGACGAGAATAAGCCTGATCGAGCATGATCTTCCTTTCATACATGCGATTCGCGGGCACCCTGCCCGCTTTGCTGTTTGGAAAGATACGGCCTCGATCGGGCAGTGCCCGCGCCAACTGCGGTTTTTTACGGGCATCTGATAGACCCTTACCGCAAGCGCAGCACGGCCTTTACAAACGAATAACAATCCAGCGCCGAACATGGCGCACCTTTTACACCAGAGGAAGGTAGTTGTTGGGGACGTTCTTAAACGACTAGTCGTTGGGGACGTTCTTGTTTGACTAGTCATTTAAGAACGTCCCCAAGGACTACCTTGGAAACCCCGCAGGTTGAGCATAAGTCAGCGAAAACGCCCCTAAGCGAGCAAGGTGACGTGAAAGAGGAGGGAAGCGTACTTTTGTACGCGACCGACGATTGAACGTCAGATTGCCGCTTGGGGACGTTTGCAGCGTCGACTGGTTACGCGGTTTGGTAAAACCGCGTAACCCTAAAGCTCTAATTCATTCAAACGGAGGATCGCAACAATATAGATCTTGAGCGCCTGCTTGAGCTGTTCCTCGTTGGCGCACTCGTTGGGGCCGTGCATCTGGCCGCCCCATGCGGGCAGCTCCAGGCCGGTCTCCTCGGGGCCAAACGAGACGGCGCGGGCAAAGTTGCGCGCGTACGTGCCGCCGCCCATGGCAAAGGGCTCGGCATGCTTGCCGGTGAACTCGTTATAGGTATCGATAAGCGCCTTCACGGCCGGATCGTCGGCAGACACCGAGAACGGCACCTTCGCACGACCCACACGGCACGTCACGCCAAAACGGCCCACGAGCGGCTCGAGCTGCTCGCGGATGGTATCGGCACTCGTGCTATCGGGGAAGCGCACGTCGATGACCTGCTCGATATGGCCATCCGCCACACGGATGACGCCAGCGTTGCAGGTAAGCGGGCCAAACGCTGGGCTCGTCGCGTCGATACCCAGGCCGCGACCATAGGCATCCGCATGCACAAAGGCCAGGAACTTGACGAACTCGTGCTCGGCAGGCGTCAGCAGGCGCTCGTCGCGTGCACCAAACGCGTCCTCGGCCTCGCGCAGATACGACACGATCAGGCCGACGGCGTTGATGGTGCCCTCAGGCATCGAAGCGTGACCGCCAATACCGTGGGCGAAAATCTGCGCATGCCCGTTATCGAGTGTCGTGATCTCAAGGCGGTCGGCGTTCTCGACCGGCGCCGGCAGCTCATCGGCGGCAATCGCGAGCTCGCAGATAGACTGCGACGGAATGGCGTTGCTCGCCTCGGCACCGCTCCAGGACACAATGCGCCCGCCGTCGATCTTGGGGCTCACGAACGTCGCCCCAAACTGGCCCTTCTCAGCATTGCAGACCGGGAACTCGGCATCGGGCGTAAACAAAAAGTCGGGGTCTGCGTTGTTCTCCAGATAATGGTGAACGTCGGACATGCCCACTTCCTCATCGCAGCCCAGCAGCGCGCGGAAGGTGTAGCGCGGAACAATGCCGTGCTTGAGCAAGTAGGCGCCGGCGTAGAGTGACAATACCGCCGGGCCCTTGTCGTCAATCACGCCGCGACCGAGCAGCCAGCCCTCGCGGCGCTCCATGGTGAACGGGTCGGTGTTCCAGCCAGGGCCGGCGGGAACCACGTCCACGTGGCAGATAGTCGCGAGCTGTTTGTCGCCGCGGCCCGGGATATCGGCGATTCCCACATAGCCCTCGTCGTCGCTCGTCTGGTAGCCGAGCTTTTGCGCAATGCCGAGCGCGCAATCGAGCGCATCACGAACCGGGCGGCCAAACGGCGCGCTAGGCTCCGCATTGGCAGAAACTGCCACGGACGGATAACTCACCAGCTGCTCGATATCGGCGACGACATCCTCCCAGACCTCGTCGACATACTCGGCAACGCTCTGCTCCACCTGATTCATGGACGACCTCCTTACCAATGAGGGGCAAGTGTGCCGCCCCTCACATCAAGTACTTATATAGCGAAAAGTTTAGCAAGCTCGGCCACCGAGTGCACCACTGCATCGGCACCCGCCGCCTCGTGCTCGCCCGGCGCCGCCGCGCCCGAATAGATACCAATGCACGGTACGCCCATTGCGTGCGCGCCATCCACATCGTTAAAGCGATCGCCGATCATCACGGCATCGTCGGCCGTCGCGCCGAGCGCCGCCAGGGCATCGCGGACCGAATCGGCCTTGGTCTCGCGCCCCTGCGGTGGATTCATGCCAACCACCGCCTCAAACTGCGAAAGCCCCAGCTCGCCCACCATGTCAATGCACTTTGCCTCCATGCGTGACGTCGCCACGGCCAAGCGATGCCCCTGCGCGACAAGGCCATCGAGCAGCTCGGGGATTCCATCGAACACGGGATACTCTTCCGGTCCCAGCTCATCAAAAAAGGCACGGTACTCGTCGGCCACCACAAGCGACTCCTCGCGGGAAAAGCCATAAAAGTCGTGAAAGCTCTTCCACAGGGGCGGCCCGATCATGCGGCGCAGGTCACCCATCTGCGCCTCCGAAAACCCGCGCGCGGCCAACGCCTTGCGCGTCGAGGTCATCACCGCCCGACCCGTATCGGCCACCGTGCCGTCAAAATCGAACAACACAATCGGCCGCTCGCATAGCTGTAATGCCGCCATCGGCATCCCTCTTCCCCAGTTGATGATTTCCACACCGTCACTTCAAACTGTTGACTATTCAACAATTGAACCTAGCAATGTAGAGCAACTCAACTATACTTGTCGCACTTTGCTCTAAGAAGGCGGCGCGCAAGCGCCCCAACGAAAGGTGCAATTATGTCTTTTGCCATCATAACCGACTCCACGTCGGACATCTCCCCCGCCCGCGCTCAAGAACTCGGCATTTACGTGATTCCGCTGCATGTGATTATCGAGGGCGAGGACCTGCTCGACCAGGTACAGATTACCGCCCAGGAGTACGTCGCGCGCATGGCCGGCTCCGAGCAGCTGCCGCACACCTCGCAGCCGAGTGCCGGCGAGTTCAAGGCACTCTTTGACCGCGTGCGTGCTGACGGCCACGACAGCGCGATCTTTATCTCGCTGTGCAGCGAATGGTCCGCCTGCTATTCCAACGCATGCCTGGTCGCCGAGACCCACGAGCTCGACGTGCGCTGCATCGATTCGCGCACCGGCTCGGGTGCCGAGGGCCTGCTGGTGGAGTACGCGCTCGCCATGCGCGAGGACGGCCGCAGCCTGGACGAGACCGAGGCACAGATCCGCGCGACCCTGCCCGACGCGCACCTGCTGCTGATTCCCCGCACGCTCGAGAACCTCGTTAAGAACGGCCGCGCGCCCAAGCTCGCCGGCCAGCTCACGCAGATGCTCAATATTCGCCTGGCCGTTTCGCCGGAGTGGCAGTCGGGCGAGATCAAGGCCATCAAGAAGGGCCGCGGCGCCAA
>DBFNYT010000045.1:0-5012 GCA_048425625.1 Collinsella sp.
ACCCGAGGCCAAGGCCACGCTGCCGCGCCTGCGCGTGTCCGACATTGGCGAGGCGCGCCCCGAGCCGCCGCTGATCGTGGACACGACCGCGCCCATCCCCTGCCTGCGCCACGGCATCCCCACCAACCGTCTGGCCTACGCCATGCAGTATTTCGACCTGAGCTGCGTCGCGTTTGAGGACCTGCCCTATGTGACGCTACTCTGCCGCCTGTTTAAGCAGCTGCCCACGCGCGAGCACTCGGCCGAGGAACTCGACAACTTGCTCGCTGGCAAGCTCGGCTTTTTGAGCTTTACGACCGAAGTCATGACGCAGCCCGAAGTGGACGGCGTGCGCCCCTACCTGCTGGTGAGCGCCGGCGCCCTGTCCGAGAAGATCGACGCGCTGGCGAGTCTGCCGCGCGAGGTATGGTCGAGTACGCTTTTGGCAGACGCCGACGCCGACCGCGTGCGCGACGTGCTCACGCAGATTCGCATTGGGCTTGAGCAGGGCTTTATCAACAACGGCCACTCGGCGGCGCTCGGTCGCGCGATGAGCTACAGCTCGCCTTCGGCCGTGGTGCGCGAGCAGCTCTCGGGCGTAGACTTCTACCTGTTCCTGCGCGATTTGCTCGACCACTTTGACGAGCGCCTGGACGGCCTGCGTGCCAAGCTTGCCGAGCTGGCAGGCCGCATCTTTGTGGCCGACGGCTGCCTAGCGAGCTTTACCGGCAGCGACGGGGACTTTGACGCGTACTGGGATGCCGCGGGCGACCTGGGGCTGGGTGCGGGCGATGGTGCCGATGCCGGCCGCGACGCTCTCGTGGTGCCGACGCCGCGCGACCGCCACGAGGCTTTCGTCATCCCCAGCGATATCTGCTTTGCGGCAAGCGCGTCCGACCCGCGTCGCCTGGGCATCGACGTGACGGGCGCCTGGGCGGTTGCCGCCAACGCGCTCTCCTACGACTACCTGTGGAACGAGATTCGCGTGAAGGGCGGTGCGTACGGCTGCGGATTCCGCGCAGCCGGCGAGCGCCAGACGGCGTTCTACACCTACCGCGACCCAGCAATCGACCCCTCGATTGAGCGTGTGGCGCGCGCAGGCGAATGGCTCGGCAGCTTTGAGCCCGACGAGGCTGCCTTTGAGGGCTTTATCGTAAGCTGCGTGAGCGGCATGGACGCGCCGGTGAAGCCGTACGCGCTCACCAAGCGCCGCAACACGACCTACCTGGCCGGGCTCGATCCGCACGCACGCGAGGAGCGCCGCGCCCAGATGCTCGCCGCCACGCCCGGTGAGCTTCGCTCGCTCGGCGCCGACGTGACGCGCATCGCAGCCGAGTCGCCGACCTGCGTCTTTGTCGGCCGCGAAGTCATCGCCAAGAGCAACGCCGGCTTTACCGTCATCGACCTGCTGGCCTAGCCACAGTAACCAAAACCACCACAAAGGTGACAGGCACCTTTGTGGTGGTACGAACGCTTGTTCTATACGTACATATGTTCTATAGTAGGGTTGCTTGCATCAGCGTCAGATTGCAACTAGAATGTAGTTGCAGAATGTGAGGCCGAGATGACCCGGGTCGATAAACTTATTGCTCAACTGCTCAGTTGCCCTTCGACGTATAGATTTGCCGACTTTCTTAAAGTTATGACGTCATATGGCTTTGAGATGGACAGCAAGGGCAAGACATCCGGATCGCGCATTCGCTTTTACAGGCCATCGGACGGCAGGATGTTCGTAATGCATGCGCCCCACCCATCTGATGAGTTGACGGCGGGCACCATTCGAAACATTGTTCGTTTTCTACAGGATGTCGGAGGCTGCCATGAGTAACGTTTTAGCTTACAAGGGCTACTTTGCCCCGGTCGAGTTCGATGCCGAGCAGCATGTATTAACGGGCATGGTCGCAGGCATTAGGGACGCAATTGTGTTCGAGGGCTCTACAGTCGAAGAAGTGGAGCAGTGCTTCCACGACGCCGTTGACGACTATCTTGAGTTTTGCGCGGAAAAGGGCAAGGAGCCCGAGCGGGCTTTCAAGGGCTCGTTTAATGTAAGGACAGGCTCTGAACTCCATAAACAGGCCGCGTTGGCAGCCGCTAAAAAGGGCGAGTCACTCAATAAGTTTGTAGCTGAAGCAATCGCCGCGGCGTTATAGCGTTTACGCGTAGAGCCAAACCACCACAAAGGGGACAGGCACCTTTGTGGTGGTTTTGGGTAAGTCCGTCGCGTTTGCCCAGATAAAACCTGCCAAAATAAACCTGTCCCTTTTTGGTAGGTTTGGAAGAAGGCGGGCTGGGATGGATAAGGCTGAGTTGCGGCGGGCGGTGATTGCTCGGCGCGATGCTATTGAACCGGATGTGCGGGCGGCTAAGTCTGCCGCTATCTGCGCCCGGCTTGTTGAGCTGCTGGGGCGCTCGGACCCCGCGGCGCCGCGCACCGTTGCCGTCTATGCCGTCATGGGCTCCGAGGTTGATCCTGCCGCTTTTGCCACCGCTGCCGCCGACCGTGGCTGGCAGGTGGCCTATCCGTGCATGCTCTCGGCAGCTGACACCGCGGCTTGCGGCCAGCGCATGTGCATGCGAGCGGTCGCCACCGGTGACGTCGGCACGGCTCCGTTCATCGCCCATCCCACGCGGGCCTTCGCGGCTACGGACATCGACAGCGACCGCTTCCCTATCGTACCTGCCGAGGCACTCGACATGATCGTTGTGCCGCTCGTAGCCTTCGATCGTACCGGCGCACGCCTGGGCTACGGTGGCGGCTGCTATGACCGCTACCTGCCCACGCTCTCGGCATCGTGCCGCATCATCGGCATCGCCTTTGACGAGCAGTGCGTCGACCGCGTCCCCACCGACGCCCACGACCTGCCGCTAGCCAACATCATCAGCGCCTAAATGCCGGCGCGTCTCTCGGCAGCCTAGTGCTCCTCGCCGGCTCGGGCTAGGTCGTAGGGCGTTGTCTGGTAGACGTAGTAGTTGAGCCAGTTGGTGTAGAGCAACTGAGCCTGGCTGCGCCAGACGTTGCGCGGCTCGGCCGAGGGGTCGTCACCTGGGAAGTAATGCGCCGGCACCTGAGGGTTGAGGCCGCGCTTCACGTCGCGCTCGTACTCCAGGCGCAGCGTATCGGTATCGTACTCGGGATGGCCAAAAACAAAGAAGCGACGGCTGTCGGTCGATTTGACGATGTACAGGCCCACCTCGTCTGACACGGCCACAACCTCAAGCTGCGGCTCGGCCTCCACGTCCTCGCGGCGCACATCGGTGTTGCGCGAATGCACGGCATAGAAACGGTCGTCAAAGCCGCGGACCAGCGGGCTTTGAGGCTTCACCAGATAATGCTCGAACACGCCGCTCGCCTTTGCCGGCAGGTCGTGCTTCCGAATACCGTAGTGGTGATACAGGCCCGCCTGCGCGCCCCAACAAATGTGCAGCGTAGAGTGCACGTGCGTGGTGGACCAATCCATGATCTGGCAGAGCTCGGGCCAGTAATCGACCTCCTCGAACGGCATCTGCTCCACCGGCGCGCCCGTGATGATCAGGCCGTCGTAGTGGATGTCGCGGATGTCGTCGAACGTGCGGTAGAACGTCTCCAAGTGGCCGGCGCTTACGTGCGTGGCCTCGTGCGTCTTGGTGCGCAGCAGGTCCACCTCCACCTGCAGCGGCGTGTTGGAGAGCTTGCGCATGATTTGCGTCTCGGTGGCGATCTTGGTGGGCATGAGGTTGAGGATGAGCACGCGCAGCGGGCGGATGTCCTGGTGCAGCGCGCGGTACTCGGTCATGACAAAGATGTTCTCGCTCTCGAGCTGCGCGGCGGCAGGGAGGGCGTCGGGAATGCGAATGGGCATGGATGCTCCTTACGAGTCAGTTGCAGCTATGGTACAACGAGCAGCCCTATCCGCGCGAGCACATCGCCCAGCGATGCCGTCAGCGGCCCAAATCACTCCAAAAGTAGAGATTAAGGCATGTCCCAAAAATCTACGGCGCTTTAGTCTAGCAAAGTGACGGCAGGACGCTACAATGGTTCGACGCAAAAAACTCGGCCGGAAGGATACTCGTATGTACCAGACGCGTAAGATCGGTGTGGTCGGCCAGGGCCACGTAGGAGCACATGTCGCCAACAGCCTGCTCATGCAGGGCATTGCCGACGAGCTGTACCTGTGCGATATCAACGAGGCCAAGGTGACGTCCGAGGTCCAGGACCTGCGCGACTCCCTTTCGTTTGTCCCGTACAACACCAAGATCGTCAACTGCTACGACCACTACGAGGAGCTGGCCTGCTGCGACGTCATCGTCAACGCCGCCGGTAAGGTCGCGCTGGCCGCTGGCAACCGCGACGGCGAGCTGTTCTTTACCACCGACGCCGCCCGCTCCTTTGCCAAGCGCATCGTCGACGCCGGCTTCGACGGCATCTTCGTGAGCATCTCCAACCCCTGCGACGTCGTGTGCACCGAGCTGTGGCACCTGACCGGCTACGATCCCAAGAAGATCATCGGCTCGGGCTGCGGTCTGGATTCCGCCCGCCTGCGCACCGAGATCTCCAAGAAGGTCGGCGTGAGCCCCAAGTCCATCGACGCCTACATGATTGGCGAGCACGGCTTTAGCCAGCTGGCTGCCTTTAAGGCCGCGACCATCGCCGGCAAGAGCCTCAACGAGCTTCAGGCCGAGAACCCCGACAAGTACGCCTTTGACCACATGGAGGTCGAGGAGCTCGCGCGCAAGGGCGGCTATGTGACCTACCAGGGCAAGCAGTGCACCGAGTACGCCGTCGCCAACTCCGCCGCGCGCGTCTGCGCCGCCGTGCTGCACAACGAGCACGCCGTGCTTTCCGCCTCCACGCTCATGACCGGCCAGTATGGCGAGGAGGGCATCTTTACCTCCCTGCCGTGCGTGATCGGCGCCGGGGGCGTCGAGGAGGTCTACACGCTCGACCTGTCCGAGTACGAGCTCGAGGGCTTCCACAAGAGCTGCCAGCACATCCGCGACAACATCGCCCAGCTCGACTGGTGGGACGCCGAGGCCTACGACGCAAAGTAGGCCGC
>DBFNYT010000046.1:0-15991 GCA_048425625.1 Collinsella sp.
GTTCATGATCTCGGAATTGACCTTTTTGACGTACTTGGCCTCGTTATTAATTTTGGCCACGTAGTTGTCGGCGCCGACATGGATCACGCGGGCGCGCAGCAGGCCCGAGTCGATAAAGCTGCCGCTCATGAGCTCGGAACCGGGCTGTTTCTTAATAAGGTCACTCTCGCCCGTCAGCAGGCTCTCGTTCACGAGCGCCTCGCCCGAAACCACCACGGCGTCAGCGGGAATCTGGTCGCCGCGCCCCAGGCGGATGATGTCGTCGAGCACGATCTGGTCCAGGTCGAGTTCCACCTCGGCGCCGTCGCGCACCGCGATGGCCTTCTTGGAGGTCAGCAGCGTGAGCTTATCGACCATCTTCTTGGAACGCATGGACTGAATGACGCCGATGGCGGTATTGAGGAACACCACGAACAGGAACGTCAGATTCTTAAACGAACCGGTCAAAATGACCAGGAACGCCAAGATCACGTTGATCAAATTGAACAGCGTGCAGAGGTTCTCGATGATGAGCTCTTTGACCGACTTAGTCTTGAGCTCCATGTTGCGGTTGATCTTACCGGCGGCGATGCGCTCCTCGACCTCGGCGGTCGAAAGTCCGCGCTCGATATCCGTTGCTGCCATACCACGTCCCATCACGTCGCGTCGGTATAAGAAAACCGCCCGGACCATGCGAGGTTCGGACGGTCTTACGTTCGATGGTGCCCCATGTTGGATTCGAACCAACGGCCTTCTGCTCCGGAGGCAGACGCTCTAATCCCCTGAGCTAATAGGGCCAACGTTTGGCATTATACCCAAGTGCACCATGGGCTATCAAAATAAAAGAAAAAGCTTTGCAATTCCGTGGGAGACACGGCGCAACGGCTCACTTTAGAAGGCAAAAGTGAGTCAGATAGTATAAACTCTCATGCACCATATATAGACGGCTCGCGATGCGGGCCGTTTTTGCAAGGGTTATCCATCGAGGTGAGAGGCACACCATGATTGCAATTTTAAAGCAGAGCGCCAGCGACGAGGCCGTCAGCCACATCGTCAGCTGGATTGAGAAAAAGGGTCTCAAGACCGACGTCTCGCGCGGCGAGAACGAGACCATCATCGGCCTCGTGGGCGATACGACCAAGATCGACCCGTTCCTGCTCGAGTCCATGGACGTCGTCGAGCGCGTGCAGCGTGTCTCCGAGCCGTTCAAGCGCGCGAACCGCAAGTTCCATCCCGAGGATTCCATCATCGACTGCGGCCACGGCGTCAAGATCGGCGGCGACCAGTTCCAGGTCATCGCCGGCCCGTGCTCCGTCGAGGGCGAGAACCTCATCCGCATCGCCCGCCGCGTGAAGGCTGCCGGTGCCACGATGCTGCGCGGTGGCGCCTACAAGCCCCGCACCTCTCCGTACGCCTACCAGGGCATGGGCCCCGCCGGCCTTGACCTGCTGTGCGAGGCATCGGCCGAGCTCGACATGCCAATCGTCACCGAGATCATGGACCCGCGCGACGTGCAGGTCTTCCTCGACAAGAAGATCGACGTCATGCAGATCGGCGCCCGCAACGCCCAGAACTTCCCCCTGCTCAAGGAGGTCGGTAAGACCAAGACCCCGATCCTGCTCAAGCGCGGCATGTCCGGTACCGTCGACGAGCTGCTCATGGCCGCCGAGTACATCATGAGCGAGGGCAACGACAACGTCATCCTGTGCGAGCGCGGCATCCGCACCTTCGAGACCCGCACCCGCAACACCTTTGACCTCAACGCCGTGCCGGTGCTGCACCACCTGTCGCACCTGCCCGTCGTCGCCGACCCCAGCCACGCCACCGGCTACACCCGCTACGTTGAGCCCATGGCGCTCGCTGCGACCGCCTGCGGTGCCAACGGCTTGGAAATCGAGGTCCACGACGACCCGAGCCACGCTTGGTCCGACGGCGCCCAGGCCCTCACCCCCGATCAGTTCGACGACACCATGCGCCGCATCCGAGCCATCCGCGAGGTCGTCTGCCAAGAGACCATGGAGTAGCCCATGGGTACGGTGAGAAACGCGCGCGTTAACCAGGGCGGCCCCAAGTGCGCCGGCATCGTCGGCCTGGGCCTCATCGGCGGCAGCTTTGCCCGCGGCTATGCGCAGGCGGGCGTCCGCGTGCTGGCCTGGGACCCCGATGACGATGTCATGACAGCTGCCGGCATGGGCACCGTTGCCGGCGAGCTCAACGACGAGACGCTCGGCGAGTGCGACATCATCGTCCTGGCGTGCTACCCCGAGGCCTGCATCGAGTGGCTCGAGGCGCACGCCCAGGCACTCGCCGACGCCACCGACACCGAGGCAGTCATGGGCCCCGTGGTGATCGACACCGTGGGCGTCAAGGGCATTGTGTGCGAGCGCGCCTTTGAGCTTGCCCACAAGCACGGTTTTTACTTTGTGGGCGCGCACCCCATGGCGGGCACGCAGTTCTCGGGCTACGCGCATTCCCGCGCCGACCTGTTCCAGGACGCACCGCTCGTGCTTGTACCGCCCGCAGTGGACGACGCACTTAAGCTGGAGCTTTTGGGCCAGGTGCGCGAGATGGTACGTCCCTTGGGCTTTGGCAAGTTCAGCGTAACGAGCGCCGCCGAGCACGACCGCGTCATCGCCTTTACGAGCCAGCTCGCGCACGTCGTCTCCAACGCCTATGTTAAGAGCCCGACCGCTCAGGTCCACCACGGCTTTTCGGCCGGCAGCTACCGCGACCTCACCCGCGTGGCGCACCTCAATCCGCAGATGTGGTCCGAGCTCATGATCGACGACGCTGATGCGCTCGCCTTCGAGATTGACCATCTGATCGAATCGCTCGGCGCCTACAGTCGCGCCCTTAAGGACCGCGACCAGCGCTATCTGGAGAATCTCCTTGCCGAGGGCGACCGCATCAAGCGCGCGCTCGACGACGAGGCCTCCCACTAGACCACCCATCACGCCAGGTCGAAAGGACCGAAGCTTATGGCGATTACCATCGATATCGACACCGCACGCCCCTACCAGGTGCATGTGGGCACGTTTTTGCTGGAGCAGGCTGGCCCACTCGTACGCGCCACCGCCGGCGGCACCCGTGCCGTCATCGTGACGGACACCAATGTAGGCCCCCTCTACCAGATGCCCGTTAAGCAGAGCCTCGAATCCGCAGGCTACGAGGTAAGCATCTGCACCTTCGAGGCCGGCGAGGCCCATAAGCGTGCCGAGACCTACGTTGGCATTTTAGAGTTTGTGGCCGAGCACGAGCTTTCGCGCTCCGACGTGATCGTGGCACTCGGCGGCGGCGTCGTGGGCGACGTTGCGGGCTTTGTGGCCGCCACCTACATGCGCGGCTGCAAGTTTGTGCAGATTCCCACAAGCCTGCTCGCCATGGTAGATTCGTCGGTTGGCGGCAAGACGGCCATCGACCTGGCAGCCGGCAAGAACCTGGCCGGCGCCTTTTGGCAGCCGAGCGTGGTCATCGCTGACGTGGGGTGCCTGGCGACCCTCACGCCCGAGCAGTTCGCCGACGGCTGCGGCGAGGTCGTCAAGCACGCCGTGATCGCCGACCCCGAGCTCTTCGCCGAGCTGGAGAAGACCCCGCTCACGCTTGAGCTGCTGAACCGCGACGTGCCCCGTGTGGCGCTCATCATCGCCCGCAATATCGACATTAAGCGCGCCGTGGTTGTTGCCGACGAGCGCGAAACCAATCAGCGCAAGCTTCTCAACTTTGGCCACAGCGCCGGACACGCCGTCGAAGCCTGCGAGCACTTTGAGCTCGGCCACGGCAACTGCGTGTCGATCGGTATGGGCATCATCACGCGTGCCGCAGCCTTGCACGGCATTTGTGACGCCGGGCTGCCCGATCGTATTGAGGAGCTCTGCGCCCGCCACGGCCTCAAGACCCGCTGCGACCTAGATGCCGATGTCGTCTTTGCCGAGGCGCTCCACGACAAAAAGCGCGCGGGCGACACCATCGACCTGGTAATTCCGCACGACATTGGCCGTTGCGGCATCGACCGCACGCCGCTTTCCACCTTCCACGATTTGATTGCCGAGGGCCTCGGCCAGAAGGGAGACGTTTCCGCATGTTAGCCCGCATCACCCCGTCCCCGCTCAAGGGCACTGTTCCCGCCATCGCGTCCAAATCGATGGCGCATCGCCTCATCATCTGCGCCGCGCTTGCCAACGGCGAGACGCACGTGGCCTGCAACACCACCTGCGCCGATATCGAGGCCACGGTGCGCTGCCTCACGGCGCTCGGCGCCCGCATCGAGACCGTCGAGGACGGCTTCCAGGTCCACCCCACCATGAAGAGCATCGAATTTGGCCTGCTCAAGGCCCTTGCCGGCGGCACGCTCGATTGCGGTGAGAGTGGCTCAACGCTGCGCTTCATGCTGCCTGTCGCCTGCGCGCTGGGTGCAGAAGCAACTTTTGTGGGTCAGGGACGCTTGGGCGCCCGCCCGCTCTCCCCGCTCTCGGACGAGATCATCGCCGCCGGCTGCGACCTACACGGTCTGGGCGGTTTTCCGCTCAAGACGAGCGGACGCATGCGCCCGGGCACCTTTGTGCTACCGGGCAACGTAAGCTCGCAGTACATCTCGGGCCTGCTATTGGCAGCCCCGCTGCTGGCCCAGCCCTCCTGCGTGCAGGTGACCGGCCTCATTGAGAGCCGCCCCTACATCAACCTGACGATCCAGGCCATGAAGGCCTTCGGCGTCGAGGTCAACGTCGAGCGTATTCCGGCCAAGGACGGCCAGCCCGAGGTCACGAACTTCCGCGTGAACAGCGGCTCGTACCGCACGCCCGGCAGCGTGGCCGTCGAGGGCGACTGGTCCAACGCGGCCTTTTGGCTGTGCGCCGGCGCCATCGGCTCCGACCCCATCACCGTCGAGGGCGTGTCGCTGAGCTCCGCACAGGGCGACCGCAACGTGCTCGCCGCGCTTTCGCGCTTTGGCGCCCGCATCGTGCGCTCCACGAACGCCGCCACCGTCCAGTCCGACAAGCTCGCCGGCTTTGAGATGAGCGCCCACGACATTCCTGACCTGGTGCCCGTCATCTCGGCCGTGGCATCGCTGGCTCAGGGCCGCACGTTCATCCGTGACTGCGCGCGCCTGCGCATCAAGGAATCTGACCGTCTGGCCACCACCACCCGCGAGCTCACCGCGCTGGGCGCGCAGGTGCGCATCGCCGGTGACGACCTCATCATCAAGGGCGTCGATGCCCTTACCGGCGGCGAGGTCGATTCGCACAACGACCACCGCATCGCCATGATGGCCGCCATCGCTGCGAGTCGTGCCACCGGCGAGGTCGTGATCCACGGTGCCGAGGCCGTCAACAAGTCTTATCCCGATTTCTTCGACCACTACCGCCTGTTGGGCGGCAAGGTCACGCTCGAGGAGGAATAGCATGTCCTCGACCTTTGGCAACGTCTTACACTTAAGCATCTTCGGCCAGTCGCACTCCCCCGCCATAGGCTGCTCGCTCGATGGCATTCCGGCAGGTATCGCCGTTGACCTGGAGCAGCTGCAGGCCTTTTTGGACCGTCGCGCCCCCGGCCGTGACGAGACCGCGACCAAGCGCCGCGAGGCCGACGCCGCTCACATTATCGCCGGTGTGGTTGATGGACACACCACGGGCGCGCCTATCGCCGCAATCATCGAGAACACCAACACGCGCTCCAAGGACTACTCCGAGCTGCGCCGCAAGCCCCGTCCGGGCCATGCGGATTTCCCGGCACGCGTGAAGTACCACAACATGCACGACGTCGCCGGCGGCGGACACTTCTCCGGCCGCCTGACGGCGCCCTTATGCATCGCGGGCGGTCTCGCGCTGCAGGCGCTCGAGGCCCGCGGCATCAAGGTGATGGCGCATGTGGCGCAGATCGGTGGCATCTCCGATCTGCCCATGGACGACATGGTCTATCGCGAGGCCGACCGCAAGGCGATCCTTACAAACGACCTGCCGTGCATTGACGCCGCGGCCGCCGGCCGCATGCGCGAGGAGATTCTGGCCGCGCGCGATGAGCTCGACAGCATCGGCGGCATCGTGGAGTGTGGTATCTACGGCCTGCCCGCGGGCATCGGCGACCCCATGTTCGACGGCATCGAAAACCGCATCGCACAGATCGCGTTTGGGATTCCCGCCGTGAAGGGCGTGGAGTTTGGCATGGGCTTTGCCGTCGCCGCCATGCGCGGCAGCGAGAACAACGATCCGTATCGCATCGACGCCGAGACCGGCAAGATCGAGGTCGAGTCTAATAATGCCGGCGGCATCCTGGGTGGCATTTCAACCGGCGCGCCCGTCATGTGGCGCATGGCCGTAAAGCCCACGCCCTCCATTGGCCGCGAGCAGCAGACGGTGGACATGGACGCTATGGAAAATGCTGAGCTCTCGGTCCACGGCCGCCACGATCCCTGCATCGTCCCGCGCGCCGTCCCCGTAGCCGAAGCAGCCGCAGCGCTGGCCATCTGGGACGCCCTCCTAGAAGACGCCGCCCAACGCTAGTCCACCAACCCCAAGGGTAGTTAATTTGGGACGGGGCTTTTTTTGCTACCCCCATATGCCAGTCGATATTTGCCCCGGCACCCATCGATTCGTCGACAGTCAAAGGGTAGCTAAAAAAGCCCCGTCCCAAATTAACTACCCCAGGCAACCATTCAGGAAAGGGGTCCCTATGGACCTTGCTGACATTCGCCAGGCCATCGATGGCATCGACACTACGCTCCTCAACAGTTTTGTCGAACGCATGGACATTGCCACCGAGGTCGCCAAATCAAAGATCGAAATGGGCAAGGCAGTCTTCGACCCCGCCCGCGAGCGCTCAAAGCTCAACAACCTTGCCGGCCGCGCGCCAGAGCGCTACGAGGCGCAGACCATCACGCTGTTCCGCCTCCTCATGAGCATGAGCAAGGCCGAGCAGCAGCGCTATATCAATGAGCTCAAGGGCATCACGGTATCGCAAAAGGCCCACGCCACGGCAGTTCCCCTCGACACGACCTTCCCCCAGACGGCTAGCGTCGCCTGCCAGGGCGTCGAGGGAGCCTACAGCCAGATCGCCGCGTGCAAGCTCTTCGACGTGCCCGATATCGCGTTTTTCGAGACCTTCGAAGGCGTTATGCGCGCTGTGCGAGACGGCTTCTGCGAGTTTGGCGTACTGCCCATCGAAAACTCCACCGCTGGCTCGGTCAACGCTGTCTACGACCTGCTCGCGCAGTTCGACTTCCACATTGTGCGCTCGCTGCGCCTCAAGATCGACCACAACCTACTCGTCAAGCCCGGCACCAAGCTGCAGGATGTTCGTGAGGTCTATAGCCACGGTCAGGCCATCGCGCAATGCGCCGGCTTTATCGAGGCGCACGATCTGCACGCCACCAAGTACCCCAACACCGCCATGTCGGCCAAGATGGTCGCCGACTCCGAGCGCACCGACGTCGCCGCCATCGCCTCGCGCAGTTGCGCGGCGCTCTATGGTCTGGAGGTCCTGGAGCCCAACATTCAGGACTCGGACAACAACTACACGCGCTTCGTCGTCATCAGCCGCGAGCCGCGCGTCTACCCCGGTGCTAACCGTACCTCGCTCATGATCACCACGGCCAATGAGCCGGGCGCGCTTTATCGCGTGCTCGAGCGCTTCTATGCGCTCAATATCAACCTCATCAAGCTCGAGAGCCGCCCCATCCCCGGGCGCGACTTTGAGTTTATGTTCTACTTCGATCTGGACTGTCCCTTTGGCAGCAAAGCCCTCGACGACCTGCTCGACTCGATTGACGACGTGTGCGAGAGCTTCACCTACTTTGGCAGCTACACGGAGGTGCTCTAGATGACTGACGTCGCCACAACCCGCCCCTACGGCGTGCTGGGCCGCGTGCTGGGCCACAGCTACACCCCGACCATCTACAAGGAGCTCGCGGGGCTTGAGTACGTGCGTTTTGAGCGCGAGCCCGAAGACCTCGCGGCCTTTATAACGGGCGACGAGTGGGAGGGCACCAACGTGACCATTCCCTACAAGCGCGCCGTCATGGACTACCTGGACGAGCTGAGCCCGCTCGCCGAGCGCATGGGCAACGTCAACACCATCACGCGCCTGCCCGACGGGCGCCTGCGCGGCGACAACACCGACTACTTTGGTTTTCAGTACCTGGTCGAGGAGCTGGGGGTTGAGGTTACCGGCAAGAAGGTCCTCGTGCTTGGCGCTACCGGTGGTGCCGGCACCACGGCAAGCATGGTGCTCGGCGACCTTGGCGCCACCGTGGTGCCCGTGGGCCGCACGAGCGAGGTCAACTACGGCAACATCGGGCAGCAGTCCGACGCCGCCCTACTCGTCAACTGCACGCCCTCCGGCATGTTCCCCCATTGCCCCGACGCGCCTTGCACGCTCGAAGGGCTCGATGCGCTCGAAGGCGTTATCGACATTGTCTACAACCCCGCCCGCACGGGCCTGATGCTTGAGGCCGAGCGCCGCGGTATCCCTTGCATCGACGGCCTGCTAATGCTCGTGGCCCAAGCGGCACAGGCCGTCGAGTGCTATACCGGCCAGGTCACCCCGCGCGAGCGCATCCTGGACATAACGGAGCGCTTGTCACGCCGCGAACAGAACATCGCGCTGATCGGCATGCCGGGCTCGGGCAAGACCCGCGTGGGTGAGCAGATTGCCCTGCTCACGGGTCGCGAGCACATCGACCTGGACCGCGCCCTCGAGGAACGCCTCGACATGCCCTGCGCCGACTTTATCGTCGAGCGCGGCGAGGCCGCCTTCCGCGAGCAGGAGACAGCGGAGCTGGCCGACATTTCCAAGCGCAGCGGCCTGGTGCTTTCCACCGGCGGCGGCGTGGTCACGCGCGACGAAAACTATCCGCTGCTGCACCAAAACAGCCAGATCGTGATGCTCAACCGCAAGCTCGACGAACTCGCCCACAAGGGACGCCCTATCACCGCCCGTGATGGCATCGATAAACTTGCCGAGCAGCGCATGCCGCGCTACCGCGCCTGGGCCGACTACATCATCGACTCACGCGACTGCGCCGCCAACACCGCCCAAGCCCTCCTCGACACCCTCCCACCCGCCCTCTAACCAAAACCACCACAAAGGGGACAGGCACCTTTGTGGTGGTTTTCCAACCGCAAAGGAAGCAACCATGAAAGCACTCGTCATCAACGGCCCCAACCTCAACATGCTCGGCATTCGCGAGCCGGGCATCTATGGCAGCGACAACTACGACCGCTTAGTGCAGATCTGCCAGGAAGCGGGCGCCGAACAG
Source organism: Collinsella sp. (assembly GCA_048425625.1). Classification (GTDB taxonomy): domain Bacteria; phylum Actinomycetota; class Coriobacteriia; order Coriobacteriales; family Coriobacteriaceae; genus Collinsella. The sequence goes on from DBFNYT010000046.1 coordinate 9,230, forward strand.
GGCTTCGACGAAGTCGAGGTCTTCCAGTCTAACCACGAGGGCAGCATCGTCGACAAGATCCAGGAGGCCTACGGCAAGGTCGACGGCATCGTCATCAACCCGGCTGCCTACACGCACACGAGCGTGGCCATCCTGGACGCCCTCAAGGCCGTCGCCATCCCGGCTGTGGAGGTCCACATCAGCGCCGTCGAAACACGCGAGGACTTCCGCCAGGTGAGCTATGCGCACCTGGCCTGCTTCACCACCATCACCGGCGAGGGCCTGCAGGGCTACGCACACGCGATGGAGCTGCTGAGGGAACGTCTCGAAAAGTAGCCTCGCGAGCAAATCCATCAACGCGATTCACACGCTAATAATGCCAGTGCCGCCAGCAGCAACCTCGCTACTGGCGGCACTTTATTACTGGCATATAATCATTGCAGTCACACAACGTCTGGAGACGCGCATGTTAAGCATCCATCTGGGGGATTACCCCGGTTCCATCTACGATACCGAAACCTATTTTAGGAACTCATACTTGGACTCATGGTTCGAAGACCCTATGGCCGCACAGATTATTAAAAGCGTGGACGGATCAGAGCTCATCGGTCCCCACAACATCGTAAGCAAACAGCTGGGCTCGATCACCCCACTCGAACTGTCCGGCGGCGTTAAGACGCTGCTGCTGGTGCGCAATCTCCCAAATATGGTGTTCAACGCATCCACCTGCGGAGACAACTGTGCCCGCTGGCTACTCAAGATCGGCAAAGAGCAGGATGTGATGGTGACCTTATTCCACATCATGAAATTCCCCTGGAAGAGCTTTGAAATCCGCATTGAAAACGATGGCCGCATCGTCAGAAACATGCAGGAGTTTGTCGGCGCCACGAATGACTTTTTGGATGTTGATGAGTAATGAAGGGAACGCATACCGTTGTCGTAGAGCGTGCAAAGGTCAAATACACACTCACGTTTAAGCGCAATATTTCCTTTATACGCGGCAACAGCGGCACGGGTAAAACGACGCTCATCTCGATGATTCGCGACTACAACGACCGAGGACCGGAAAGCGGCGTTGCACTCAGTTGCGATGTGCCTTGCGAAACGCTTTCCGGCAGACGCTGGGAGCGCGAGCTATCGATCATCGAAGATTCAATCGTCTTTCTAGATGAGGGTAACGAGTTTATCTTCTCAAAGGACTTCGCCAAAGCCGTCAACGGCTCGTCCAACTATTTTGTTCTGATATCTCGTCGCGATGCCAACGAGCTCCCCTACAGCGTTGATGAGATCCTGAAGCTAGTCAACACGACAAGTAAAACAATCAATGGCCGCAAGAGCGACAGGCGCTTCTACTCGGTGACCAAGCCGCTATATGACCACACGGCAAGTATGCTGTATCAGGATCTAAATGTTGGATTCGAGGTACCCGACGCCGTAGTTGTCGAGGATAGCAAATCTGGCTATCAATTCTACGACGCTCTTTGCAACCGACTCGGGATCCCCTGCTATACCGCCACCGGCGTTGCGAATCTAAAACGTACGATTCACGAATGTCCCGAGCAAAACATCCTTGCTATTGGAGACGGAGCAGCATTTGGTCCCTACATCGAAAAGGTGCTCGGACAGCGCGTTTACAAGAACGTACGCTTGTTCCTCCCCGAATCATTCGAGTGGACACTCCTGCAATCTGGCCTCATTCCCAGTAACGATATCTTAAAAATCCTCGAGGATCCCTCAAGCTATATCGAAAGCCGCGACTACCTGAGCTGGGAGCGGTTCTTCACCGATGTGTTGATCAAATACTCGGCAGACACTCGCTACGCCTACAGAAAGGCAAAGCTCAATGAGCAGTACCTGAGGCCGCAGGCGATGAATGCAGTTGCAAACGTCTTGCCCGAGTGCCTGAAGGCAGACTAGATACAGCGGGGAGGGCCAAGTTGGTCCTCCCCGCTTTTGTTACGCCTTCTTGATCACGTACGCCAATCCAATATCGCAGGCACAGCGTACGATTGACGCGAAGAACCACGATGCTGGCAGCGTCATAAGCAGAGGCTTGCTCACGCTCGGCTCCAGCCCCCTTTGGCGCGCCGTATAACCAATCCACATCAGCAGCACAATAGCAGCTCACGCCACGGCTTCGGCCTAAACGTATACCCGGCAAGAACAAAGAACACCGGCATGTGAAAAAGCCCAGACCACCAAGCGGTCCGGGCTTAATAAACGATGGTGCTCCATGGCGGATTCGAACCGTCGACCTTGGGATTAGAAGTCCCCTGCTCTATCCAACTGAGCTAATGGAGCAAATAACCGCACGCCAAAGCAAGCGCAAGCCTGTCAGGCGCAAATAATTATAACCTAGTTGAACTGCTCACGGTACGCCTTGCAGACCTCACTGACCGGGCCGTCCATGCGAAGGTCACCCTTCTCAATCCAAACGGCACGCTGGCAGATGCGCTCAACCTGCTCCATGGAGTGCGAAACGAACAGAACCGTCACTTCGCCGCTCTGGATAAAGTGCTGGATGCGGGCCTCGCACTTCTGCTGGAAGAACACATCACCGACGGACAACGTCTCGTCAACGATCAGAATATCGGGCTCGGTAATCGTCGCGATTGCAAAGGCGATACGCGCCACCATGCCCGAGGAGAAGTTCTTGAGCGGCATATCGACAAAGTTCTGCAGCTCAGCGAATTCGATAATGCCGTCAAAGTTGGCGTCGATGAACTCCTTGGTATAGCCGAGCAGGGCGCCGTTCAGATAGATGTTCTCGCGGGCGGTCAGCTCGGGGTCAAAGCCGGCGCCAAGCTCAATCAGCGGCGCGATGTTACCGTGCACCTTAACGCTGCCCTCGCTAGGCTCAAGAACGCCAGCGATAATCTTGAGCATCGTAGACTTGCCGGAGCCATTGGTGCCGACCAGACCCACAACCTCGCCGCGATGAATATCAAACGAGATGTGCTTAAGCGCCCTAAACTCCTCAAAGAACAGCTCGTGCTTGGCAAGCTTAATGAAGTACTCCTTGAGGTTGGTCAGCGACTCGGACGCCATGTTAAAGATCATGGTGACGTCGTCGACCTCGACAGCCAGAGGCTGCTCGCTGTAATCAACAACAGATTCAGTCATCACAGCACTCCTTAGATGTAGAGGATAAATTTGCGCTCGGACTTATGGAACACGGTATAGCCAATAATAAGCGCAAGAACCGCCCAAGCGACGCACATACCAAACGTCATAAGCGAGGGCGTAGTCTGGAACAGGAAGATATCGCGCATAAACTGCAGGTAGTTGAACATGGGGTTCGCATACATCAAGATACGCACGAGATGCGGCATTTGCGCAATATAGTCAGTCGTCCAGAAGATGGGCGTAATGTAAGTCCACGCCGTAATGACGACGCTCCACAGATGCATAACGTCGCGGAAGAAGACCGTAAGGGCAGAGAGCATCATGCCCAGGCCCATGCAGAAGCACATAAGCAGCAGCAGGCAAACCGGCAGCAGAATCAGGTGCCAAGAAGGCATAACGCGGAACCACAGCATGACGATGGCGACGGCGACCAGCGAGAAGGCAAAGTTGACCAGCGAGAAGAGCACCTTCTGCACCGGGAAGACCCAGCGGTGCACCTTAACCTTCTTGAGCAGAGGGGCAGCGCCCACGATCGACGTCAGGGCCTGGTTCGTAGACTCGGACATGACGGCAAAGGTAATGTTACCCACGATCAAGTACAGCGGGTACATCTCGGGCGTCATTGAGCCATTGCGGCCCTGGCCAAAAATCGTCGAGAACACGATGGCCATGACGATCATCATCAGCAGCGGGTTGAGCACCGACCATGCGACGCCCAGAACGCTACGGCGATACTTGATCTTAAAATCCTTGGTAACCAGCTGACGAAGGATAAACGCGTCCTTCTCAAATTCGTTCTTAGCAAACGTCGCAGGCAGACTGCGAGTTTCTTGTTGCTTTGTCTGATCCGACACGGATGCAACTCCTTTACTCGTAATCGTTGACAAACGAACAGTATAGACCCGACGGCCATGCAAACGATTCGCGCAACAAAACTGGAGAACTAACCCACATCTTAGGATGCCAGGCCCAAACGGTTATACTTTCTAGGATTGAATGTATAAGGAGCATTAAGTGAATTCTGAATCCATCGCCGTCATCATCCCTTGCTACAACGAAGCGCTCACGATCGGCAAAGTCATCGACGACTTTCACCGCGAGCTTCCGCAGGCGACGGTCTATGTCTATGACAACAACTCGTCGGACGATACCTCACGCATTGCCACCGAGCACGGCGCCACAGTCCGCTTTGAGCCCCGTCAGGGAAAGGGCAACGTGTGCCGCCAGATGTTTCGCGATATCGACGCCGATTGCTACCTGATGGTCGACGGAGACGACACCTACCCCGCCGAGGCGGCCAAGGCCCTCTGCGAGCCCATCCTTAACGGCACGGCCGACATGACCGTAGGCGATCGCCTTTCCAACGGCACCTACGCCGAGGAGAACAAGCGTGCCTTCCACGGCTTTGGCAATAATCTGGTCCGCGCCATGATCAAGTGGATCTATGGCTACAGCTTCGATGACGTCATGACAGGCTACCGCGCCATGAGCCGCCCGTTCGTTAAAACCTCCCCAGTGCTTTCCGAGGGCTTTCAGATCGAAACCGAGCTCTCGATCCACGCCGTCGACCACCGCTGGCGCATCAAAGATGTGCCCATCGAGTACCGCGACCGTCCCGAGGGTTCCGAGTCCAAACTCAACACCGTGAGCGACGGCATTAAAGTCGTTGCGATGATCGGCACGCTGTTCAAGGACTATCGCCCGCTGAAGTTCTTCAGCCTCGTTGCGCTTCTGTTCGCGGTATTCGGCCTCGCCCTGGGCATGCCCATCGTTGTCGAATATTTCCAGACCGGCCTCATCCCGCGCTTCCCCACCGCTATGCTCGCCGCCTCGTTTATGTTCCTGTGCGGCCTGAGCCTTGCGACCGGCTTCATCCTAGATTCTGTAGCAAAGGTCGAAAAAAAGCAGTGGGAGGTCAACGTGTACAGCAAATACGCCTACGACGACCAGCCCGGCCACCCTACTTCCATGCCAAGCGAGAGGTAGATCTTCCGCAAAATACTATTGGCACCACTGCGCAGATAGCCACCAACAAGAAAAGCCGCCGTTAAAGAACGGCGGCTTTTACTCTCGAAAAGTTAATAGCGGCTAGAGCGTCTTGAGGTACTCCCCCAGCCCTTCCTCCCAGTCGGGCATGTGGAACCCGACCGACTCGAGCTTGGACAGGTCGAGCGCGGAGTGGACAGGGCGCGGGGCGATGGGGCCGGAGGCCTCGGCGTAGTAGTCGTCGGTCGAAACCGGCACGACCCTGTCCCCGTTGCCGTTGGCGGCCTCGAAGACGGCGCGGGCGATGTCGGCCCAGGACCTGACCGCGCCGGAGCCGGTGCAGTCGTAGGTCCCGTAGGGGGCGTGCGCCCCCAGCACGTGGAAGATGGCCTCGGCCATGTCGCGCGTGAAGGTCAGGCGGCCCAGCTGGTCGTCGACGACCGTGACCTGCTCGAGCCCGTCCTCGGGGTCGGCGACGCGGTCGGACAGGCCCTTCATCGTCTTGACGAAGTTGTGCCCCTCGCCGATGACCCAGCTGGAGCGCATGATGTAGTGGCGCGGGCAGCCGGCCACGGCGATGTCGCCGGCGGCCTTGGTCTGGCCGTAGACGGACAGCGGGCTGAGGGGCTCCTCCTCGTCATGCACCTCGGCGGTGCCGTCGAAGACGTAGTCGGAGGACACGTGGACGAGGGTGATCCCGTGATCAGAGCATGTGCGGGCGAGGAGGGCGGGGCCGGTCGCGTTGGCCTTCCAGGCGGTCGCGCGGCCCTCGGCGGTCTCCGCCCTATCCACGGCGGTGTAGGCGCCGCAGTTGATCACGGTGCCGTAGAGCGACCAGTCGTACTGTGTGTAGGCGTCCGGGTCTGACATATCGAAGGTGTCAATGTCGCAGAAGTCGAAGTCCTTGGCGACGCCGCGCTCCTCCGCCAGCCTGCGCACAGCATGGCCCAGCTGGCCGTTGCAGCCGGTGACGAGCGTCCTCTTGGGCGCCATTGGGACGACGTCCCTGAGCATCGGGTGGTTGAGGTCGGCCTCGGAGACGGTGGCCTCATCGAGCGGGATCGGCCACTCGATGGCGAGCTCGGGGTCGGCGAGGTTCACGAAGGTGTAGGTCCTCTTGAGCTCCAGCGACCAGTGGGCGTCCACCAGGTAGGTGTAGGCGGTGCCGTCCTCCAGGGCCTGGAAGGAGTTGCCCACGCCGCGCGGGACGTAGATGGCCTTGCTCGGGTCGAGCGTGCAGGTGAACACCTTGCCGAAGGTCTCGCTGCCCTCGCGCAGGTCCACCCAGGCGCCGAATACGCTGCCGCGGGCCACCGAGATGAACTTGTCCCAGGGCTCGGCGTGGATGCCGCGGGTGACGCCGCGGCTGTCGTTGTAGGAGATGTTGTTCTGGACGACGCGGAGGTCCGGGATGCCCAGGGCGGTCATCTTGGCGCGCTGCCAGTTCTCCTTGAACCAGCCGCGCGAGTCGCCGTGGACGGCGAGGTCGACGACCTTGAGGCCCTCGATTCCGGTCTCGGCGACGGAGAGGTCCTTCTCGAATGCGATGTCTGCCATGTGGGAAAAGCTCCTATCGAAGAGGTTGGGAAACCGGGGGCGCCCGCGCGGGGACGCAGGATCATCCCCATGCCCTGCATCCCCGCGCGGGCGCCCCGCGGTGCGGTTCGCCGG
>DBFNYT010000047.1:0-14670 GCA_048425625.1 Collinsella sp.
TGTCGGGTTCGAATCCCATGAAATGGGCCCAAAAAAGAAAGGCTCCCATTGCTGGGAGCCTATCAAATCAGTGGTGGGCGATGAGGGATGTCGCGTGCGGCTGACGCCGCCCGCTTTCGCTTCGGGCCTACGGCCCTCGCGTGCTGCGCTGGAAAACGCTTGCGCGTTTCCTCAGCTCCGCACCCTGTCGGGTTCGAATCCCATGCGCTGGGCCCAAAAAAGAAAGGCTTCCATTGCTGGGAGCCTATCAAATCAGTGGTGGGCGATGAGGGATTCGAACCCCCAGCCTTGTGCGTGTAAAGCACCTGCGCTAACCGTTGCGCCAATCGCCCGTGCGGAGAGAGTATAGCAAAACAATCGCCTCATTCATCTCATATCCATTAAAGGTAACTGGCGCGTGTCACAGCGGAGCTGATTCAGTTGAGATTGCCTGAACATTCCGCCCCTCTTTACGCCCTCGGGTATACTCAAAAGCTACTGATTCGATTTGATGCCCAGCAACAGCAGAGGGGATAGTATATGTGCGGTTTTGTCGGTTTTGTCGGTGGGACGGATAACCAATCCGAGGTGCTCACCAAGATGATGGACCGCATCGTCCATCGCGGTCCCGACATGGGCGGTCAGTTTATCGACGGCCGCGTTGCCCTCGGCTTCCGCCGCCTGTCGATCCTCGACCTGACCGAGGCTGGCGCCCAACCCATGGCCAACGAGGACGGTAGCGTCGTCATTGTCTTCAACGGCGAGATCTACAACTTCCAAGAACTCCGTTCCGAGCTCGAGGCCAAGGGCTACAAGTTCCACTGCGGCGCCGACACCGAGAGCCTCCTGCACGGCTACGAGGAGTGGGGCGAGGCCGTCCTCGATCGCTTACGCGGTATGTACGCCTTCGTCATCTGGGACAAAAAGAAGAACAAGCTTTTTGGCGCCCGCGACATCTTTGGCATCAAGCCGCTCTACTACTATCCCATGGCCGATGCGGGCGACGGCGCTCCGGGCGTGCTCTTTGGTTCCGAGATCAAGAGCTTCCTGGACTACCCGCACTTCCACAAGGCGGTCAACAAAAAGGCTCTGCGTCCGTACATGACGCTGCAGTATTCGGCGACTGAGGAGACCTTCTTCGAGGGTGTCTACAAGCTGCCGCCGGCGCACTACTTTACCGTCGATATCCCGACCGGCAAGATGAACATCGAGCGCTACTGGGATTGCGATTACTCTGCCGTCGAGAAGCCGTTCGAAGAGTATGTCGATGAGCTGGACGAGGTCGTGCACGAGAGTGTCGAGGCCCATCGCATCGCCGACGTCAAGGTCGCGTCGTTCCTCTCCGGTGGCGTCGACTCCAGCTACATCGCCGCTTGCCTCATGCCCGACAAGACCTTCTCGGTGGGCTTTGACTACAAGAACTTCAACGAGACCAACTACGCCAAGGAGCTTTCCGATAAGCTCGGCGTCGAGAACGTTCGCAAGATGATTACCGCCGACGAGTTCTTCGGTGCGCTCGAGGACATCCAGTATCACATGGACGAGCCGCAGTCCAACCTGTCTTCCGTGCCGCTGTGGTTCTTGGCCGAGATGGCCCGCAAGGACGTTACCGTCGTGCTTTCGGGCGAAGGCGCCGACGAACTCTTTGGCGGCTACGCCTACTACGAGGATACGGTCCCGGTGCGCAAGTACAAAAAGATGGTGCCGCTGCCCATCCGTCGCGCGCTCGGTAACCTGGCGCTGCATATGCCGTACTTCAAGGGACATAACTTCCTGGTCAAGGGTGCCGAGATCCCCGAGAAGTCGTTCCTGGGACAGGCTCTGGTATGGCCGGAGCGCGAGGTCGACGGCGTGCTCAAGCCCGAGTACAACACCGGCGCCGGCGCCTTTGAGCTCGCTGCACCCATCTACGCACGCGTGAAGGGTCAGCCCGAACTGGTCAAGAAGCAGTACCTGGACATGAACATGTGGCTCCCGGGCGACATTCTGCTCAAGGCCGACAAGATGTGCATGGCGCACTCGCTGGAGCTGCGCGTGCCCTTCCTGGACCGCAAAGTCATGGAGTTCGCCGAGCACATTCCCGATCGCTACCGCATCAACGAGAACGGCAACAAGCAGGTACTCCGCCACGCTGCCAACAAGTCGCTGCCCGATGAGTGGGCCACCCGTCCCAAGGTGGGCTTCCCGGTGCCGATTGTCTACTGGCTGCGCGAGCAAAAGTGGTACGACTATGTCAAGGAGTACTTCACCGCGCCGTGGGCAAGCGAGTTCTTCAATACCGACGAGCTCATGCACCTGCTCGATCTGCACTTTGCGGGCAAGGGCGATTTCCAGCGCAAGATCTATACGCCGCTCGTGTTCCTAGTGTGGTACAAGCGCTTCTTTATCGACGAGGACCAGCCCGCTGTTCAGGCTGCCTAGCCTCGGCTTACGAACGCCTGCGCGTAACGGCTCCTCCGGGAGCCGTTTTTGCGTGGGTGCGTTTCAGTTACTATAAAACCGTCCCTGCCAAATGGCTGAGAAAGGTGAAAGATGCACCATTCGGATTCCGCGACCGTGACCACGGTCGATACGCTTGCCAAGCATCTCGATGTGTGCGGCGAGCTGCGCGCATCAGAGCAGGTTGACGAGCGCGCCGTGACCGGCTGCTCGTTTGATTCGCGCGCGGTCTCGGCAGGTGACGTATTCTTTTGCAAAGGTGCTGCCTTTAAGCCCGCGTTTTTGAGCATGGCGCTCGATGCGGGCGCCGTCGCATTTGTGTGCGAGGAGTCGCTGGTCGAGTCTCTGGAGCCGCTGGCGCAGGAGAGCGGTGCTGCGATGCTGGTTGTTGATAGTGTTCGCACGGCCATGGCCCTGTTGCCGCCGGAGGTCTACGACCGTCCCGACCACGACGTCAAGATCGTGGGCATCACCGGCACCAAGGGAAAGACCACGGCCGCTTTTATGCTCCAGTCCATCATCAAGGCGGCGGGCGAGTCCTGCGGCATGATCGGCTCGGTGAGTACCGACGATGGTATCGAGTGCTACGAGAGCACCAACACCACGCCCGAGGCCCCCGAGGTTTGGCGCCATATCGCCAACTGCCGCACGTCCGGTCGCCAGTCCATGGTCATGGAGGTCTCGAGCCAGGCGCTCAAGTACCAACGCGTCGAGAATCTGCCGTTTGACGTGGCGTGCTTCCTCAACATCGGCCGCGACCACATCTCGCCGATCGAACACCCCACGTTTGAGGATTATTTTGAGAGCAAGCTTAGGATCTTTGACCAGGCAAAGACCGCCGTGGTGAATCTGGGCACCGATGAGGTTGACCGTGTGCTAGAGGCAGCGTCGACGGCCGAGCGCTTGGTGACCGTTGGCGTCGAGCATCCCGAGGCAAGCCTGTGGGCGAGCGATGTCCGCATGCTCGGCTTTAACATCGAGTTCAACTTGCACGGCATGAGCGCCGACGAGCCCGAGGCGGGGGAGAAGGTCCTGCTGGGTATCGCGGGCGACTTTAACGTGGAAAACGCGCTGGTCGCTATCGCCGCTGCGCGCGAGATCGGCATCGGTATCGAGGCTATCAAGAAGGGCCTCTCCAAACTGCGTGTGCCGGGCCGCATGGAGGTCGTGGAGTCGAAGGACGGCCGCGTGATCTGCGTCGTTGACTATGCGCACAACCAGCTTTCGTTCCGTTCGCTTTTCTCGTCGGTCAAGCGCGCGTTTCCCGCTAGCCCCGTCATTGCGCTGTTTGGCGCCGCCGGCGGCAAGGCGCAGGAGCGCCGCGAGCAATTGCCACGCGAGGCCGCACCGTATTCCGACCTGATGATCTTTACGAACGAGGACCCGGCTCACGAGGACCCGATGAAGGTCTGTCGCGAGCTTGCCGAACATGTTCCCGACAATACGCCGAACAAGATCATCCTCGACCGCGAAGCCGCTGTGCATGCGGCGTTCAAGGCGGCGCGCGAGGAGTACGTCAACCCCGATGCTCCCACCATTGTCTTGCTGCTGGCAAAGGGTGACGAGGAGCTCATGCACGTGGGCGACGAGTTCGTGCCCATCGAGAGCGACCTTTCGCTGGCCAATCGCCTGATCGATGTTACCCAGTTTGACTAATGAACCATGATGGCGGCGGCGCCCTAAGTACGCTGTCGCCATAAGCGTGTTTCCCCAATCAAAACATGCCGTCCAAGTCCAAACCCTTCTACGTAAACGGAGTAACCATGTCCCACAACACCCTGCCGACCGTTGCCGAGCTTTCGGGCGAGATGCGCGAGCGCTTGGCCAAGGTCAAGTACGTCTTTACCGACCTGGATGCCACGATGCTCGCGCCCGGCTCGTGCGTGCTGCGCGACAACGACGGCAACCCCTCGACCAAACTCGTCGAGGCTGTCGTGGCGCTCGCTCGCGCTGGTATTCAGGTGGTTCCCACCTCGGGCCGCAACCGTACCATGATCCACGAGGACGCGCGCGTGCTCGGCCTCAACTCCTACATTGGTGAGATGGGCGGCCTGGTCATGTACGACCTCAAAGCCAACGATTGGGAGTATCTGACCGGCGACATGCCTTACGACCCCGCCTGCGGCCTTACTCCGCACCAGGTGATCGAGCAGACCGGCGTGTGCGAGAAGATCCTTGCCCGCTGGCCGCACAAGATCGAGTATCACAACGACATGTCGACCGGCTACAAATACCGTGAGGTCACCGTCGGCATGCGCGGCGATGTGCCCGACGATGAGGCCCAGGCCATCCTGGACGAGGCCGGCTGCGGTCTGATCTGGGCTTGCAACGGCCATCTGACTCACCTGTCCAAGCCGACGACGCTCGAGCTCGATCGCGTCGAGGACGGTCGCGCATTCAACATCAACCCCGCGGGCCTCAACAAAGGCGTCGCCATTGCGCGCTTCTGCGAGCACCTAGGGATCGAGCGCGAGGAGACGCTCGCGCTCGGCGATTCCGAGTCCGACTTTTACATGGCCGATCACGTGGGCATGTTCTGCCTGGTCGAGAATGGCCTGACGAGCGCCGGCGCGCCCGAGTTCCTGGCTGCTTGCGAGAACGCTTTCGTTACGCGCGGCAAAATTGTCGACGGTTGGGCGGCGACGGCAGAGCTGCTGGTCGCGGCGCGTTCGTAGCGCGGCGCCGCCGCACTTGGACATGTCTTTTCGAGAGAGACTGGTGAGGTAATGTCCGATATCGAGAATCCGGCAGGCGACACGCGCCCGATTGGCGTGTTCGATTCTGGTTTGGGCGGTCTGACGGTTGCGCGCGCCATCGCGACGGCGCTGCCGCACGAGTCCGTCTACTACTTTGGCGACACCAAGCGCTGCCCCTACGGCACGCGCACCGAGGATGAGGTGCGCTCGTTTGCGTTGCAGGCGGGTCGTTGGCTTTCGAAGCACGACGTCAAGATTATGGTCATCGCCTGTAACACGGCGACCGCCGCGGCCTTGCGTCTGGCTCAGCAAGTGCTCGACGTTCCCGTGATCGGCGTGATCGCCCCGGGCGCACGCGCCGCCATCAACAGCACGCGTACGCGCCGCGTGGGCGTGCTCGCCACCAACCTCACCATTCGCTCGGGCGCCTACACGCGCGCCATCCAGGATTTGGATGCTGGTGTCGATGTGTATGGCTGTCCGGCCTCGAGCTTTGTCGAGGTCGTCGAGCACGAGCTCGCCTCGGGCGCGCACCTGCAGGAGCAGTGGCTCGAGAACGAGGATATTTTTGATACGCCAGCCGTTCGCGCGCTGGTCGGCGCCACAGTCGAGCCGCTGCACGATCGCGGCATCGATACCGTGGTGCTCGGCTGTACGCACTTCCCGCTGCTGGTGGGTCCCATCCGCCATGCGCTGGGACCCGGGGTGCGCGTGGTGAGCTCCGCCGAGGAGACCACCCGCGAGCTGACCGATATCCTCACGCGCCGTGAGCAGCTGGCGGGCGATACCGCCGAGCCACAGCATCGCTTTGCCACCACGTCTGACAACATTGCCGAGTTTGCGGTGGCGGGTAGCTTTATCTTTGGCCAGCCGCTTAAAAGCATTGAGCATGTCGATATCGACGAACTCGGTTAGGCTCGCAATGTCGCCGGAGGCTTCGCCACATCTTTTGCCGAAAGGATAGTTCCATGGAATACATGCAGGTCAACCGCGCCAACGGCCGCGCCGCAAACGAGCTGCGCCCCGTTAAGCTCACCCGCGGCGTCATGAAGCACGCCCACGGCTCGTGCCTGGCGGAGTTCGGCGACACGCGCGTACTGTGCGCCGCCACCATCGAGGAGGGTGTGCCGGGTTGGCGCAAGGGCGCCAAGGCCGGCTGGGTAACGGCGGAATATGCGATGCTGCCGGCCTCGACCGGTAAACGCTGCAAGCGCGAGCATGCCAACCGCAAGGGCCGCTCCATGGAGATCGAGCGGCTTATCGGCCGCAGCCTGCGTACCGTCGTCAACATGAAGGCGCTCGGCGAGTACACCGTTACCGTCGACTGCGATGTGATCCAGGCCGATGGCGGCACGCGTACGGCGAGCATTACCGGTGCCTGGTTGGCGCTGCACGACGCCCTTGCCATGTGGGTCGAGGCGGGAAAACTCGAGCGCATCCCGCTCACGGGCCAGGTTGCCGCCATTTCCATGGGCGTCGTCGACGGCAACACCCTGCTCGACTTGGATTATTCCGAGGACAGCCACGCCGAGGTCGACATGAACCTCGTCGCCACCGATTCCGGTGAGATGATCGAACTCCAGGGTACCGGCGAGCAGGCGCCCTTCGATCGCAAGCGTCTCAACGCCCTACTCGACCTGGGTGACAAGGGTATCGCCGAGCTCATCGAGCTTCAGCGCCAAGCCCTCGCCTAACCTGCCAAAAAGGGACAGGTTTATTTTGGCAGGTTTTATCTGGGAAAACGTCGAAGTATAAGACTGCCGTTGATTGAGACGGGAGAGAGGCCGAAGTCCTCGTCGTCCTCAACTCGGCATTGCTATAGAGACAAAGGAGGCCAGCTATGGCACTTGAGAAGATTGACATCGACACTCTCGACCCGGCGGCGACCATCGTCGTGGCAACCGGCAACGCCCATAAGCTCACCGAGATCGAGGCCATTTTGGGCAAGGTCATGCCCGAGGTGCGCTTTGTGGCGCTCGGTCAGCTGGGCGATTTTGAGGACCCCGAGGAAAACGGCACGACGTTTTTGGAGAACGCCATCATCAAGGCGCAGGCTGCCGTTGAGGAGACGGGCCTTATGGCCATCGCCGACGATTCTGGCTTGGTCGTCGACGCGCTGGACGGCGAGCCGGGCGTGTATAGCGCGCGCTATGCGGGCGTGCATGGCGACGATGCCGCCAACAACGCCAAGCTTCTCGTTAACCTGGAAGGCGTGGCAGACGAGGATCGTACCGCGCGCTTTATGAGCGTCGTCGCGCTTATCGATACGGACGGCCTGGTCACCTATGGCGAGGGCGCCTGCGAGGGCGTTATCGCGCACGAGGGCCGCGGCGATCACGGCTTTGGCTACGACCCGCTGTTCCTGCCGGTCGATACGCCGGGCAAGACCATGGCCGAGCTCACGACGGACGAGAAGAACGCCATCAGCCATCGTTTCCATGCGCTCGAGCATCTGTCCGCTAAGCTGACGGGCGAGGAGTAGGCCGTGCGTGCGGTGGTACAGCGCGTGCTCAACGCCGGCGTGACAGTCGACGGCGAGTGCGTGGGCCGTATTGGACGCGGCTACCTGGTGCTGCTGGGCGTGGGCCACGGCGACACACGCGCCGAAGCCGACAAGCTGTGGGGCAAGCTCCGCGGGCTGCGTATCAACGAGGATGAGAACGGCAAGACCAACTTGGCGCTGGCGGATGTCGACGGCGAGGTGCTCGTGGTGTCGCAGTTCACGCTGTTTGCCGACTGCCGCCACGGCCGCCGTCCGTCGTTTACGGACGCCGGCGCGCCCGATGTCGCCAACGAGCTCTACGAGTACTTCCTGACGCTTGTTCGTCAAGATGTCGAACACGTAGCACATGGCATCTTCGGCGCCGATATGAAAGTCGACTTGGTCAACGACGGTCCATTCACCATCGTCCTGGACACCGACAACCTTTAGGTTACGCGGTTTTACCAAACCGCGTAACAACTGGTCATGCGAGATTGTCGTCTGGTACGTATTTGAGACGGGGCTTTTTTAGCTGCTTGCGTATGGCTGCAACAGGGTGCTATAGTATTAGAGTTTTGTCTATCTTAGGGGTATTATCCTCTTTTTGAATTGCACCCTCTGGAGGCCCTATTCATGGAAGAGATGGAAGTCAATCACGTCGACGACATCCACGAGAAGCTGACCGATATGGTGGGCGATCGCGTCAAGGTTAAGGCCAACATGGGCCGTACCCGCGTCATCGAGCGCATGGGCACCATCAAGAGCGTCCACCCCGCCGTCTTTATCGTTGAGGTTGACGAGCGTCGCGGCCGCAAATCGCGTCAGTCCTACCAGTACATCGATGTCCTTACCGGCCAGGTCGAACTGTTCGACCCCGAGAGCGGCGAACATATCTTTACCCCGCTCGGCAACCAGCTCGAGGAGCACTAACGGTGACCGATCGGTCCCTCATCCTTACCGCGCCGGCAAAGATTAACCTCTATCTGGGGGTTCATACCGAGCGCGACGCCCGCGGCTATCACAGGGTCGATTCCCTGATGGCAGCCGTCGGTCTAGCCGATACCGTGACGGTCACGCCGGCGCAGGCGTTGACCGTCCAGACGGTTCCGGCATCCGATTTTCCCATGCAAAAGAATACGGCGTATCGGGCTGCGGTTGCTATGGCCGAGCATTATGGTCGCGAGGCAAACATCTGCGTGACGATGGAGAAGCGCATTCCATTGTGCGCCGGCTTGGGCGGCCCCTCGACGGATGCGGCCGCGGTCATTGTCGCCTTGGCGGAGCTCTGGGGCATTGATCGTACCGACCCAGCGCTCGACGACATTGCGCGGGGCATTGGTGCTGACGTCCCGTTCTTTTTGCACGCGAGTCCTGCGTTCTACGTAGGTGGGGGAGACGTGCTGGCAACTGAGTACCCCGCGCTGCCCGCGACGCCCGTCGTGCTGGTCAAGCCGCGCGAGGCAAGTGTTTCGACAATTGAAGCCTATCGACGTTTTGATGAGAACCCGGTACCGGCAGACAAGCCTGGCGCGATCGCTTCGGCCTTGCGTGCTGGTGATGCCGAGACGGCATATGCACTCATCCATAACAACCTTGGTGTCATTTCCGCACAGATGGAGTCGCAGATTCAAACGGTCCTCGACTGGCTGCGTAAACAGGACGGAACCGTTGCTGTAGATGTGTGCGGATCGGGTGCCTGCTCGTTTGCCATTTGCGACACCGCTGCCACGGCCGAAAGGCTTGCCGATGCTGCCCAGCAAAATGGCTGGTGGGTCTGCGCGACTGAGCTTATTCCCAACACGGTTCAAATCGACGCGCCAAAGAAATAAAAATTTCTCTAGCACGCGGCGAAAATCTTTGTTACTATAGTCGAGCTAACGGGTTGTGGCTCAGTTTGGTAGAGCACTGCGTTCGGGACGCAGGGGTCGCTGGTTCAAATCCAGTCAACCCGACCAGAGCATGAGGAGGGACCGCTTCTTGCGGTCCCTTTTTTTAGCTAGTGTTGTGATACCGCGATACCCGCGGTATACTCATTCGAGCTTGTCTCGCTGTATTGTGGAGGTCTACATGTTTGGACTGAGGGCTCCTGAGCTCATCATTATTCTCGTCGTTGTCCTGATTATCTTCGGGCCCAAGAACCTGCCGAAGCTCGGCAAGTCCCTCGGCTCTACCGTCAAGAATATCCGCGAGGGTATGGAGGGCGACGATAAGGCCGAGACCAAGCAGGCCGAGGAGGTCGTGGTCGAGCAGTCCGAGGAGGACAAGGAGATCGCTGAGCTCGAGGCCAAGCTCGCTGCTGCCAAGAAGAAGCAGGCAGAGGACAGCGACGCGGACGCAGAGTAGTCCCATCCCTTTGGGGTGAGCACCTGACCGGCTTGCCCGCAGGCTAGCCGGTCTTTTTCGTTTTGTTGACAGTTGATTGTTTGATCAGAGTTGGGGAGATATCCGTATGGACGCAAGCCAGATCGTACTGACCGCTGAGGGCCGCCAGAAGCTCGTCGAGGAGCTCGCTTGGCGTGAGGGCGATTACGCCAAGGAGATCGTCGAGGACATCAAGGAAGCCCGCGCGTTCGGCGACCTTTCGGAGAACTCCGAGTACGACGCCGCTAAGGACAAGCAGGCCCAGAACGCCGCTCGTATTGCCGAGATCCAGGCCATCCTCGCCAACGCTCAGGTTGCTGCCACCACGGGCGACCTGACCGTCTCCATCGGTTCCACCGTTTCGCTGATTGATCCCAACGGCGAGGTCATGGAAGTCACGCTCGTCGGTACCACCGAGACCAACTCGCTCGAGCACAAGATTTCCAACGAGTCTCCGGTCGGTCACGCCATCATTGGTCACGGCGAGGGCGACTCCGTCGAGGTCGTTACGCCTTCCGGCAAGACTCGCGTCTACACCATCGCCAAGATCGCACGCTAGACCACGGTCCCGCGTAAAGGTATGTTTTCGCTCCCTGGGACCGAATCCTGGGGAGCGTTTTAGTTTGAGGAGCTAACTTATGGCAGAGAACCAGAACGTCGCCGATCAGGCATCGACGCTCAACGACGAGCGCGCCACCCGCCTGGCCAAGCGCGCCGCCCTGTTCGAGGCGGGCCAGAACCCCTATCCCGAGCACTCTGAGCTTGAGGACTACGTCGCCGATATCGAGGCTAAGTACGCCGAGCTTGCCGATGGCGAGGACACCGAGGACGTCGTGAAGATCGCCGGCCGTGTGGTCGCCAAGCGCGGTCAGGGCAAGATTATGTTCATCGTCGTGCGCGATGCGACTGCCGAGATTCAGCTGTTCTGCCGCATCAACGACATGGACGAGGCTGCCTGGAATACGCTCAAGGCCCTCGACCTGGGCGACATCCTGGGCGTGACCGGCGTGGTCGTGCGTACCCAGCGCGGCCAGCTTTCCGTTGCCCCTAAGAGCGCGACCCTGCTTTCCAAGGCCGTTCGTCCGCTGCCCGAGAAGTTCCACGGTCTTTCCGATAAGGAGACCCGCTATCGCCAGCGCTATGTCGACCTGATCGCCAACGACGACGTTCGCGAGACCTTCCGTAAGCGTTCGCAGATTCTCTCCACCTTCCGTCGCTTTATGGAGTCCGACGGCTACATGGAGGTCGAGACCCCCATCCTGCAGACCATCCAGGGTGGTGCCACGGCCAAGCCGTTCATTACCCACTTCAACGCGCTCGATCAGGAGTGCTACCTGCGTATTGCCACCGAGCTGCACCTCAAACGCTGCATCGTCGGTGGTTTTGAGCGCGTGTTCGAGATCGGCCGCATCTTCCGTAACGAGGGCATGGACCTTACCCACAACCCCGAGTTCACCACGATGGAGGCCTACCGTGCCTTCTCCGACCTCGAGGGCATGAAGGCGCTCGCCCAGGGCGTCATTAAGGCGGCTAACAAGGCCATCGGCAACCCCGAGGTCATCGAGTACCAGGGCCAGACCATCGACCTTTCTGGTGAGTGGGCCAGCCGTCCCATGACCGACATCGTCTCCGACGTGCTCGGCAAGCAGGTCACCATCGACACGCCGGTCGAGGAGCTTGCTGCCGCCGCGCGCGAGAAGGGCCTGGAGATCAAGCCCGAGTGGACTGCTGGCAAGATCATCGCCGAGATTTACGATGAGCTGGGCGAGGACACCATCGTCAACCCGACCTTCGTGTGCGATTACCCCATCGAGGTCAGCCCGCTTGCCAAGCGCTTTGAGGACGACCCGCGCCTGACCCACCGCTTTGAGCTGGTCATCGCCGGCCACGAGTACGCCAACGCATTCTCCGAGCTCAACGACCCGGTTGACCAGGCTGAGCGCTTTGCTGCCCAGATGGCCGAGAAGGCCGGCGGCGACGATGAGGCCATGGAGTATGACGAGGACTACGTGCGCGCCCTCGAGTACGGTATGCCTCCCGCGGGCGGCATTGGCATTGGTATCGACCGCGTGGTCATGCTGCTTACCAACCAGGCTTCTATCCGCGACGTGCTGCTGTTCCCGCACATGAAGCCCGAGAAGGGTTTCCAGTCCGGTGCCGCTGCCGCCAAGGCTGCCGAGGCCGGCAACGCCGCGAGCCCGTTCGTTAAGTCGCTTAAGCCCACGCTCGATTACTCCAAGATCGCCGTTGAGCCGCTGTTCGAGGAGTTCGTCGACTTCGATACCTTCTCCAAGAGCGACTTCCGCGCTGTGAAGGTCAAGGCATGCGAGGCCGTCAAGAAGTCCAAGAAGCTGCTGAACTTTACGCTCGACGACGGCACCGGCACCGACCGTACCATCCTCTCCGGTATTCACGCTTATTACGAGCCCGAGGACCTGGTCGGCAAG
This sequence comes from Collinsella sp., assembly GCA_048425625.1. Taxonomy (GTDB): domain Bacteria; phylum Actinomycetota; class Coriobacteriia; order Coriobacteriales; family Coriobacteriaceae; genus Collinsella. The sequence goes on from DBFNYT010000047.1 coordinate 12,405, forward strand.
ACCTTGCTCGCCATCACCAACCTGCCTCCGCGCAAGATGATGGGCATCCCCAGCTGCGGCATGCTCATCAGTGCCATCCACGAGGAGGATGGTGAGGAGCGCCTCAACCTGATCCAGCTCGACGCCTCCATCCCCGCCGGCGCAAAGATGTGCTAACTAGTTACGCGGTTCTACGAACCGCGTAACGGCTCGACGCTGCGCGACGTCCAGGGCGACAATTTGTCATTCAAAAGGCAAGGCATGACCAGAAGGTCTATGCCTTGCCTTTTTCATGCCAACTTGTTCGCCCTGGACGTCGCTCGCTGTCCGTCCTCTATCTGCGGTGTTGCCCTGGTTGGCACTTAGGGACGTTCCTTTTCTGCCGGCACTTGGGGACAGTCCTTGTCGAGTTACTGGTGCAGGGTGTGTCGTTGCCAAGGCATCGGCGTTGCCTTGGCTGTCAATAGTCATTGTGGACGTTCTTAAACGACTACCCAACGGCTATTGTGCACATGGCTCGCATGACAGCCGTCTCTTTTATGTTTCCTTTAGCCGTTGCTGCTTAGGATGGGGGTTAGTCGGTAGGAAGGGAGTGTCTATATGGACGACGCGAGCGAGCGTGCAATCGAAGAGGACATGCTCGATCAGTTCAATTACTTTGATGATGAGGACGAGGAGCTGATCGACCGTCGCGAGCCAGCGCCGCTTGATTCCTTTGATCTGGTCGATGAAGAGGCTGATGAGGTTGAGGGTGAATCAGTGGAGCCCCCACAGCCTTCGCGCCTTGACTCGCTGCTTTCGAGAGCCCCCATGCACCACGGCGTTCGTGCCGGCGCGCTCCATATGAAAACTGACTGGCATCAGATCGTGACGGCAGGCGATGAACTTGCCGTCGATGCGCCGCTCACCGATAAGTCATCCATCATCTGCCGCACCGGCATGCTTATGCTCGCGAGCGGAACGGGTGCCTGGCGTGTACGCGATACCATGAATCGTGTTGCTGACGTGCTCGGCGTCACAATTCACGTCGACCTGAGTCTTCTGTCGTTTGAGTGCACTTGCATCGAAGATGGCCACTGCTTTAACGAGGTTGTCAGCCTGCCCACAACGGGAGTCAATACCCATCGCATTTGGATGATGGAGAGTTTCCTCAAGGAAATCGAGACCTATGGTCGTCGCTTCACGGTACACGAGTATCACGAGATGCTCAGGACCGTTGAGAGCTCAAAGCCCGATTACTCTCCCTGGCAACAGGGCCTTGCGGCAGCCTGTGCTTGCGGCGCCTTCGTCTTTTTGCTCGGCGGCGGCCCTATCGAGATGGCCTGTGCATTCGTAGGCGCTGGTGTCGGTAACTTTGCTCGCTCCCATATTCTCAAGCAAGGCCTTGGTCAGTTCAGCGCGCTGACGACCGGTGTTGCGCTCGCTTGCGTTTCGTATCTGCTGGCATTGCTCGGCCTTGGCCAGGTCATACCGGGGGCAATGTCGCACCAAGAAGGCTATATCGGCGCCATGCTCTTTGTGATTCCTGGCTTTCCGCTCATTACGGCAGGCCTCGACATCGCTAAGCTCGACATGCGAAGCGGTATCGAGCGCCTTTCATATGCCGTATCGATTATTGTGATGGCGACCCTCGTAGGTTGGATGGTTGCCGAGTGTGTTGGCCTGGCGCCGGACGACTTTGCCCCACTGGGCCTTTCGCCGCTTGCCCTTACGCTCCTGCGCGTGGTGATGAGCTTCGTTGGCGTATTCGGCTTCTCGGTGATGTTCAACAGCCCGGTAAAGATGGCCGCGGCAGCTGGGTTGATCGGCGCCGTTTCCAATACCCTGCGCCTTACGCTCGTCGATGCGCCGACGATGATTCCCTTCCTGGGCCTCAGCACGGGAATGCCTCCCGAGGCAGCAGCGTTTATCGGCGCGCTGGTATCGGGTCTGCTGGCAAGCTTGGCCGAAGTCAAGCTCACCTACCCGCGTATCGCTCTCACGGTGCCTTCGATTGTCATTATGGTGCCGGGTTTGTATCTGTATCGCTCGATGTATTACATGTGCACCTTCGACACAGTCAATATGCTCGGTTGGTTTGTGCGTGCAGTGCTCATCGTGGCGTTTTTGCCCGTTGGTCTGGGTGTGGCACGTACACTCACCGACCCTCGCTGGCGCCACACCAGCTAATTGGTGCAAAGGGGACAGGTTACTTTGCACCCCCAATGAGTTGCGGTGAAATAGGGACTGAATTGCTGCTTAAAGGGTCAAAACAGTCCGTATTCCACCGCAACTTATGGGGTCGGGG
>DBFNYT010000048.1:0-3966 GCA_048425625.1 Collinsella sp.
AACCCCGTAGAAGTACAGGTTGTCCTGGCCGATGAACTGGTACACCTCGGCGTCCTCCGAGCACCAGAAATCGCGCCAGCTGCCGCGCGGCAGGCCCATCTTGTCGTTGACGGCCATGGTGAACGACATGGGCGCCCACAGGCTCTCGGGCCAGCACCAGCAGGTGACGTCGTTCACACCGTCGACCTCGGGTACCGGAACGCCCCAGTCGATGTTACCGGTGATGCGGAAGGGCACGAGCGCCTTGCCGCTGCGGAAGCGCACTCCGCCGTTGGCGAGCACCGCATGGGCGTCGTCGCGCTCCTTCCAGCTGGGGAAGGTGACGGTAAAGCTGCTCTTGTTGCCCTCGGGCTCCAGCACGGTGTGCTCGGGGAGCTGATCCTCGACGGCGTCGAAGGCCTCGCGGAACTTGTTCTGGATGTAGAGCTGCGCCGGCAGCAGCCACTCTTCCATGGTCTTGGAGACCACGGAACGAACCTGCGGGTTCTGGGCGAGCTTGGCGGTGTACGTCTTCATAAAGTCGAGGTAGGCTGGCAGGTCAAAATAGAGGTTGTCGACCGGGCGCAGCTCGGGCACCTCGCCGGTGAGCTGGCTCTTGGGCGCGATGAGCTCCTCGGGCTCAAACTGGTGACCCAGGTCGCACTCGTCGGCGTAGGCTTTCTCGGACTTGCAGCCCTGGATGGGGCAGCGGCCGATCACCTGGCGGCCATTGAGGAACGTGCCGGCCTTAGCGTCGTAGAACTGCAGCGTGGAGCGCTTGGAGATGGTGCCCTGCTCGTGCAGGCGCTCGATGATCTCGGCGGTAACCTCGTTGTGAATCTGCGCAGCCGGCTCTAGGCCCGAGCCGCCGTAGATATCGCAGCTGATGTTGTAGTTGTTGAGGGTCGCGGCCTGGCGAGAGTGATTGGACTCGACATACTCGCCGATGGACTTGTCGTAGCCTTCGTTCTCCTTGAGCTTGCGGTAGCTCTCCATGATGGGCGATCCGTAGCAGTCGGTGCCCGAGGTGAAGATGACATTCTCGCGGCCCAGACGGTCGCGCAAGAAGCGGGCGAAGAAGTCGGCCGGGACAAAGACGCCACCGACGTGGCCAAAGTGAAGGCCCTTGTTGCCGTAGGGCTCGCCGGCGGTAACGATGGCGCGGCGAGGCCAACTGGGACGGTCGTTCATGGAGTATTTGGATGCCATGGGACTCCTTCGCATATGGTAAGGGCGCGGCCGGGCGCAAGGCCTGGCGACGCGGTGGTCAATTCGTGCATATCGTTCGACATTATCGCACATGCGGGCGGGTGCGTGACGGGGGCGCTATCCTAAGATACTATGAATGAGATTTCCAACATACATGCGTTTGAGGACGAGGATTTTCTGCACGCCTGCTTTGTGTGGGGGATGGCCGTGCTTGGCGCATTTGCCGTGTGTCTGGTGCCGGTGTTTATGCTGCTGGGCGGGCCTGCGGACTTGGATGCGGCGGATGCGGGCGGTTGGACGGCCGTTTTGGGCTGGATAGTCGGCTTGGCTGCGGTTTCGGCGGCGTCATTTGCCGTGCATGAGCTGGTGCACGGTGTGTTTTTTAAGCTGCTGGCGCCTGCGGGCGCGCAGGTGACCTTTGGGGCAAATCTCGAAACCTGCATGATTTACGCCTGCGCCGAAGGCGTGGTGTATTCGCGCCGGCGGTACGTGGCGGTTTGCCTGGCGCCGACGGTTATTGTGACGGCGGCGTTTGCCCTGGGGTTTGCGTTCTCGGGCTATCCGCTGCTGTGCTATCTGGCGGCCGGCTTGCATTTGTCGGGCTGTGTGGGCGATTGGTATTACGTGCGGACCATTTTGCGCGACCGCCGCATTGTCGCCTGCGAGGATACGTCCTTTGGCGTGCGCTTTTTCGCAAGGTAGTCTTTTGGGATGATTTTTCTGGGACGGGGATTAAAAAATCATTGCGGGGGAGGAGATGTTGATGAAGCCGTTGTTGTTGCACGCCTGCTGCGCGCCGTGCTCGCTTGAGCCAGTCCGCCTGCTGCGCGAGGAGGGGTTTGAACCCACAATTTGCTGGACCAATCCCAATATTCAGCCGCACGATGAATGGCAGCGCCGCTTGGACGAGCTGCGCCGGTGGTGTGCCGATGGCGACATCGAGCTTATCGAGGCGGGGGAGGACCGCGAGCGCTGGGAGGTCGGCGTGGCCCCGCTGGGCGCCGATCGACCCCGTCGCTGTCGCGCGTGCTATGCCCTGCGTCTGGCCGAGGCATGCCGTGTGGCTCAGGAGCGTGGGTTTGAGTTTGTGGGCACGACGCTCGCCGTCTCGCCGTATCAGTTGTTCGAAACCTGCAATGATGTGTTGGAGCGTCTGGCTGCCGCTCGCGGTCTCACTCCGGTGATTCGCGATTTTCGCCCGTATTACCCCGAGGCCACGCGTCGTTCGCGCGAGCTGGGCATGTATCGGCAGAATTATTGCGGCTGCCGATTCTCGGCCGTCGAGGCGGCCATGGACCGCGCCCGCATCCGCGACGAGCGCAAAGCGTCCAAAAAGTAGTTCTTTTGAGCTGGCAGCCTGCTAGGATGTAGAGCGGACTTTAGCTATATAAGGAGTATCCGACGTGTCTATGCGTACCGATGATTTTGACTACAACCTTTCCGAGGAACTGATCGCCCAGGCTCCTGCCGAGCCGCGCGATTCCTGCCGCCTGCTGGTGGTGGATCGCAAGGGCTCCCAGGCGGGAGCGCCGCTGGAGCACGGCGGTACCGTTGAGCACCGCATCTTCCGCGACATCATCGACTATATCGAGCCGGGCGACGTGCTCGTCATCAACCAGACGCGCGTGATGCCGGCCCGTCTGATCGGTCGCAAGACGGGCTCGGGCGGCGTGGTCGAGACCCTGCTGCTCAAGCGCCGTGAGGACGTTGACCCGCTGGGTCACGTTTGGGAGTGTCTGGTCAAGCCGGGTAAGCGCCTGAAGCCCGGTGCACAGATTGAGTATCGCGCCGGTGGCGCCCATGCGCCCGAGGGGGCTCCCGTGGTGCTGACGGCCGAGGTCGTCGACTTTGTCACCGATAGCCGCGGCGGCCGCCTGGTGCGTTTTGAGCCGGCCGGCTGCAATGCCGCCGGCGACCCGCGCACGCTCGACGAGGCCATCCATGCTGCCGGCCACGTGCCGCTGCCGCCCTATATTACCGATTACGAGGGCGATCCCGAGAAGTACCAGACCGTCTACGCCATGAAGGAGGAGCACTCGGCTGCCGCTCCCACGGCGGGTCTGCACTTTACCCCCGAGCTCATGGCCGCTATTGAGGCCAAGGGAGCGAAGTTTGCCGCCGTCGAGCTCGAGGTTGGCATCGATACCTTCCGTCTGGTGGAGGAGGATGACCCCACGCAGCACGTCATGCACACCGAGCGCTACCACGTGTCGCAGGAGGTGGTCGACGCCGTGCACAAGGCGAAGGCCGAGGGACATCGCGTGATCGCCGTCGGCACCACCGCAGTGCGTTCGCTCGAGAGCGCCTTTGACGCGGATGCCCCGGTGTCCGATCCGGCCGTGACGGCGCGCTATTTTGAAGGCCGCGAGGACGGCGCCGACACGCTCGGCCGCGGTGACATCGTGGTGCGCGAGAACGCCACGACGCAGCTCTACCTCATGCCCGGCTCGACCTATCACGTGGTCGACGCGCTGATCACGAACTTCCACGTGCCGCGTTCCACGCTCATGATGCTCGTGAGCGCACTTGCCACCCGCGACCAGATCATGGATGCCTACGCCGCTGCTATCGAAGAGCGTTACCGCTTCTTCAGCTTCGGCGACGCCATGCTCATTTGTTAGTTACGCGGTTCTACGAACCGCGTAACTGCTCGACGCTGCAAACGCCCCTAAGCGACAATCTGACGTTCAATCGTCGGGCATGACCAGAAGGTCAATGCCCTCCTCTTCCACGTCACCTTGCTCGCTTAGGGGCGTTTTCGCTGTCCGCGCCAAAACA
>DBFNYT010000049.1:0-2522 GCA_048425625.1 Collinsella sp.
GGCGGTCATCCGCTTGCCGGCCTCGTAGACGTTCCTGCCGTCCTCGAGGTAGCCCTCCTGGTCGAAGTGCATGATCTCGATCTTCTCGGTCTCCTTCATTCCCGCTCCTTTCACGAGCAGTCTGAATTGTCGCACGGACACGAACGGGCTTGCCGTCCCATTAGTCCCGTTTAACCTTGTGGTCATCTTGACCACAAACTCAACAATTCAAAGGTTCTTAATACCAGTGAACGATTACAGGTTAGCCGTTTTTAATACCGATTTTTCGATTTAATCCTCCTCTCTCGGTAGACGGTCAGTTTTGGCCGTTCATCGGTCGAGCGGCACATGTCCTAAAAAAAACGAGCGTCCTCGCCGTGCGCAAGGACGTTCTAGATACTAATAGTTGTAGGCATAACCGCCGGCATCGCCGCGAGTAAAGGATTTGGCGTACTCGATGACCTGTCCGCTCGCATCGTAAGTCAAGCATTCCAGCACAAGCGCCAGATCTCCTGGCTCAAGATTGAGCAGGCTCGCATCGCGTGCGCCCAAAGCCTCGATATCGAGCTTCTCAATCGATTTATCCGGCTTTCGACCCAACATGTCATAGGTTTCGTACAGACTGAAAACCGAAATATCGACATCCTCGATACCCGGGAACAGCAGGCACGGAATCAGCGTCATCTCGATCGACACGGGCTCGCCATCGATGCAGTTAAGACGGCGCACCGAGTAAAGCAGATCGTCCTCGGCGATACCAAACAGGTCGGCATAGTACAGGCCGGCATAGCGTTTGGAACGCGCGAGGATGCGTACCGATGGCGTCGCGCCCGAGGCCAAAACCGTCTGGCGAAAACCGCCTTTGCGAACGTGCTCATCAAACCACTTATGCCCCACAAAAGCGCCCTTGCCCTGCACGCGACGAATCTGACCGCTCTTGACCAGCTCGTCCATGGCGCTACGAATTGTCAGACGCGTGGTGCCAAACTCCTCGGCCAGTTCATTTTCGGACGGAATCATCGAACCCGTCGGATAGTCGCCGCGCTCGATTCGCTCCGCAATACAGCGGCGGATTTGTTTGTAGACCGGCAGGTCCCCTACCGCTTCAGCCATTCGACACCCACCTTCGTTGCAACGCCGTCCGCCTCGCCGTTATCGGCAAAGCGATACTTTGTCGGCAGAATCACGGACTTGCAATACTCGACAAAGCCGTCGTTCTCGTCGCGTTCGTGAGACGCCTTGTAAAACACTGGCGTGCCCTCCTGGGCATCCAGCAGCTTGGCCTCGTCGGCGTTCAGGCGGCTGATGGAAATATGCTCCTTGCCGTGCGTCACATGGACATTGCCCTCTTTGAGCAAAACGTCATAGAGGCTCTCTTGCTCAAAATCGTGATCGGGAAGCGAGGGACATAAAGACAGATTGACGTATGCCGTCTCGATCGATGCGGGGGATCCATTGACCACGCGAACGCGTCGAATGCAGAAGAGCCGCATACCCAGATCGATCTGCGCCTTTTGAGCCAAATCGATATCGGCATACACGACCTTTGACCATATCAGGCGTGCGGTGGACTTTGAGCCGACCCTCTCGACGGCCTGGGTATAGTTCCACGTTTCCTGGAAAATGTTCAGCGGTTTGGGCGGGCACACATAGGTGCCCGAACCACGGCGGCTTTCCAGGGTTCCGCACGATATAAGACGCGTGATGGCAGCACGAAGCGCCGTGCGTGATACGCCCAGCTCTTCGCAGAGCACGCGCTCGGCAGGCAACCGATCGCCACCCTGTAAGTCATAGTGTTTGATATACCAAAGAATGCCCTCAAAGGCGCGATCTTTGGGCGGAATCGCATATGGTTCGCTCGACATGGGCAAGGCTCCTCAACCGCCTGATGCTGCGGGCATCATTGCTCCGAACACCCCATGGCGTCGAAAGCTTCCTTAATCTGCTCCGCAACGTTCCGATACGACCGATATAGGCCGGAGTCTCGCTTGACTTCGCCCGCAGTCACCGGAATCTCAAGCTTCGAAATCTCATCCTCGCCGGTTCGCACGGCAACGATGACACCCATACCAAGGCATATATTACGCTTGGCGGCGTTGTTTTTAGTGGCCTGAGCTGGATTGATCAAAATCTGCTGAGCGAGCTCACGATTGCTGAGCTCCGGCACATCCTCGGGATTCCCAGTCTCGACGATCTCACACTGCAGCACATCCGCGTAGTCAAAGATCTTCGGCTGCGCACCGCGCTGATGCACGGCCCACTTGCGACGCGTAGCATCCTGGTAGATGGCCGGCAAAAACGTAAACCGCGGCGGGTCCAAAATAGTATCCGTGATGGTAAACACATCGGGATCAAAGGCGTCCTGCGGGTTTTTCTTCTTGAACAGCCCCATATCAGCCTCCCGTACTAGCATTAAACAACTCAAGCCGAATATAGCACCAATTTCAAGCCGGCGCTTTACCGTATCGGTGCGTGGCGTCTATAGCTCGCTCAGCGGGGTGATACGGGCGAGGGCCGGGGTGGTTGGTATAGGTTTTGGAAGT
>DBFNYT010000050.1:0-19951 GCA_048425625.1 Collinsella sp.
ATCCGGCGTTTTTGTTTGAACGTTTTGCCTGATAAAACCTGCCAAAATAAACCTGTCCCTTTTTAGTAGGTTGAGCAGAGAGGACTGCTTGTGAACATCCTGGTTTTGCTGCCCGTCAACGACCGCCATCGCGCAATTCTTGAGTCGAGCGCTCCGGGCGAGGACTTTGTCTACACGAGCGCCGACGCCATCACGCGCAAGCAGGTCGCCGATGCGGACGTGATCTTGGGCAACATCGACCCTGGCATGCTCACGGCATGCGAGCATCTCCAGCTGTTGCAATTACAGACCGCCGGCTATGACGATTACTTGGCCGCCGGCACCGTGCCAGCCGACGCTGAGCTTTCCTGCTCGGTGGGTGCCTATGGCCAGGCCGTGAGCGAGCACATGTTTGCCATGATCCTTTCCATGATCAAGCGCCTGCCCGGCTATCACGACTTGCAGCGCAAGCATCGCTGGGAGGATTTAGGTCCGGTCACCTCGCTCAAAAACGCCAACGTGCTGGTGCTGGGCGCGGGCGATATCGGCGGCCACTTTGCCACGCTCTGCCGCAGCATGGGCGCGCACGTCCGCGGTATCAAGCGTCATCCGCTCGTCTACCCCATCGTGTTTGAGGACATGGACGGCATGGACGCCCTCCCCGAGCGCCTGGCCGAGGCTGACATCGTCGCATCCTTTATGCCCAGCACACCCGAGACCCGCGGCCTGGCGAACGCCGAGTTCTTCGCCGCGATGAAACCGGGTGCCCTCTTTGCCAACGGCGGCCGCGGCGATCTTGTGGTCGCCGACGACTTGGTTGCGGCACTCGAGTCCGGGCACCTTGCCGGCGCTGCGGTCGACGTCACCGACCCCGAGCCGCTGCCTGAGACAAGCCCACTGTGGGATGCGCCCAACATGCTCATCACGCCGCATGTCTCGGGCTGGTTCCACCTGGCCGCCACGCTCAACAACGTCGTCGACATCGCCGCGGAGAATCTGCGTCATCTACAGGCGGGCGAGACGCTTCGCTGCTGGATCGAACACTAATTGTTCCGGCGTTTTGCCAAACGCCGGAACTACTCGACGCTGCGAGCCCGCCAGAGCGGCAATCTGACGTTCAATCGTCGGGCATGGCCAAAAGGCCTATGCCCTCCTCTTTCACGTCACCTTGCTCGCTCTGGCGGGCTTTCGCTGACTTTTGCTCCACCTGCGGCGCTGCCATTGTTGGTGTTATGGGGCGGTGCAATGGGGTCAGGTTAGTTTGCACCAAATATGTCCGACAAGAGGTTTGACGGATGTTTGGTTGGTGCCTGTTGATGGTTTGGATATCGGGGAGGGCGGGCTCCGTTATAATCGCCTAGAACATTAAATTGAAACGGGACGGGAGCCATACATGCGCCAGGGTTTCGACAACGCGAAATATATCGAGCTGCAGGCCGCTCATATTAAGGAGCGCATCTCACAGTTTGGTGGCAAGCTCTATTTGGAGTTTGGCGGCAAGCTGTTCGATGACTATCATGCGAGCCGCGTGCTGCCGGGTTTTGAACCGGACAGCAAGTTCCGCATGCTCAAGAGCATCGCCGACGATGTCGAGGTTATCATCGCGATCAACGCGAACCACATCGAGAAAAACAAGGCTCGCGGTGACCTTGGCATTACCTATGACGAGGATGTGCTGCGCCTGGTTGACCTGTTCCGCGGCAACGGCTTTGCCGTCGCGGCTGTGGTCATCACCCAGTACGCTGGCCAGCCTGCTGCCGATGTGTTCCGCAACCGCCTGAACGCGCTCGGCATTCCCGCCAAGTTGCACTATCCCATCGAGGGGTATCCGCACGATGTCGATCTGATCGTGTCCGACGATGGCTACGGCAAGAACGAGTTTGTCGAGACCACGCGTCCGCTCGTCGTCGTGACGGCGCCCGGCCCTGGCTCGGGCAAGCTCGCCACTTGCCTCTCGCAGCTGTATCACGAGCATAAGCACGGTACCGCCGCCGGCTATGCCAAGTTTGAGACCTTCCCGGTCTGGAATCTTCCCCTGACGCATCCGGTCAATATCGCCTACGAGGCCGCCACGGCTGACCTCGACGACGCCAATATCATCGATTCGTTCCACCTTGAGGCCTACAACAAGACCACGGTCAACTACAACCGCGACGTCGAGGCCTTCCCGGTAGTCCGTGCCCTGATGGAAAAGATCCTGGGCAAGAGCCCCTACCAGAGCCCTACGGACATGGGCGTCAATATGGTCGGCTTTGCCATCACCGATGACGATGCCTGCCGCGACGCTTCCAAGATGGAGATCGTCCGCCGCTACTTTACCGCGGTCGAAAATGTGCGCCGTACCGGCGTGGGCGATGAGCAAGTCGATCGTCTCAAGATTATTATGAAGAAAGCCGGCATCGATAAGAACTACTCACCGGCGCGCTCGGCGGCCCTCACCAGGGAGCAGCTGACGGGTGGTCCCGTGGGTGCCATGGTCATGCCCGATGGCTCCGTGGTGACCGGTAAGACCTCCACGCGCCTGGGCGCCGCAAGTTCGCTCATTATGAACGCCCTCAAGCATGTCTCGGGCGTCGACCTTGAGCTCGAGGTCATTAGCGATGAGGCGATCGAGCCCATCAGCAAGCTCAAGACGCATTTTCTGGGCAGCAAAAACCCGCGCCTTCACACCGACGAGACGCTTATGGCGCTGTCGATCACCTCGGCCACGAGTGAGACGGCCGCTCGCGTCCTTTCGGGTCTGGAGCAGTTGCGCGGTTGCGATGCCTTCTTTAGCGTGATCATCTCGCCGACGGACGAGACGGTACTGCGCAAACTGGGTATCAACGTGTGCTGCGAGCCCAAGTTTGAGCGCCGCGGTTTCTTCCATCGCTAAGTTTGAAGCACCGCGGTAATTGCATTGCATTTTGGCCGTATCGGGTTAGCGCCCGGTACGGCTTTTTAATCAACAAAGCGCCTATTTCGGCGAAAAATAGCTGTTTACCTGCCTGGAAACAATTTGAGCGGTATACAATAACCGTAACTGTTTCATCCTTAGCGGGATGCCGCATGATGGATATTACCTGCCATCGTGAGGTGTGTCGGTCGCGCACGGCGCGTTAGATGCTCGTGCTCGGTTTGAGGAGGCTGCTATGGCGGGCAAGGGTCGTGCGAGTGTCAACGATATGAAGCGTGTCGAGGTGCTGGTGTTGATGGAGATCGACCAGCAAACCGAAGACAATGGCGGGCCGTATGGTTTCTCGCGCAAAACGCTTGCCGAACGCGTGGGGGTTTCGCCGTATCGTGCCCGCGCCGCAATCGATCGCTTGGATTCCGAAGGCATGATCGATGTCGTCTCGCGTTATAGCGACGACGGCGGTCAGCTTGCAAATGGCATTTGCCTCACCGAACGTGGCGAATGGTATCTTGAGGGCGTCCGTACCGGCATGCTCGTTCAAGAAATGCTTGTGGACGCGGTTGCTGATCGATAGCAGCATGTAACCCTTGCCATAGCGACGCCGCCTGGGAAACCGGGCGGCGTTTTGTTTCAAGATTGAGAAATGCAATCGCACGCGAGAAAAATTGCGAACGGTCCGCGGCGCGAGTATTACAATGAAGACCCGTAAGATGTGGATAAACAACTTCTACGGGAAGCGCAGGTAACTCAATATGACCAAGCATGTGTTCGTAACCGGTGGCGTGGTTTCGTCCCTGGGCAAGGGTATCACCGCGGCCTCGCTGGGCCGTCTGCTCAAGTCGCGTGGCTACAAAGTAACGATGCAGAAAGCCGACCCGTATCTGAACGTCGACCCCGGTACCATGAGCCCCTTCCAGCATGGTGAGGTCTTCGTTACCGAGGACGGTTACGAGTCCGACCTGGACCTGGGTCATTACGAGCGCTTTATTGATGAGAACCTGACCCGCGATTCCAACTTTACGACCGGTGCCATCTACAAAAGCCTAATCGCCCGTGAGCGTCGCGGCGACTTTTTGGGCGGTACCGTGCAGGTGATTCCCCACGTCACCAATGCCATTAAGGACAAGTTCCGCCGCATCGAGGAGCAGACCGGCTCCGATGTAGTCATCACCGAGCTGGGCGGCACGATCGGCGACATCGAGTCCCAACCGTTTGTCGAGGCCATCCGTCAGTACCGCAAGGAGGCCGGCCCCGAGAACGTCTGCTACATCCACGTGTCGCTCGTTCCCTATATCGCCGCCGCCCACGAGGTCAAGACCAAGCCCACGCAGCATTCCGTCAAGGAGCTCCGCAGCTTTGGCATCCAGCCCGATATCATCGTGCTGCGCTCCGACCACCATATCGATGACGCTATCCGCGGAAAGATCGCAAGCTTCTGCGACGTCGACACCGATTGTGTCTTTACCAACGAGGACTGCGCGAGCATTTACGATGTTCCGCAGCTGCTTGCCGAGCAGGACTTTGACCTGCGCATTTGCGAGCGCCTGGGTCTGGACCCGCGTGAGCGCGACATGAGCGAGTGGAACGAGTTCCTGCGCAAACAGAATCACGCCAACCATCACGCCGACAAGGTGAAGATCGCCGTCGTGGGTAAGTACACGCAGCTGCCCGATGCGTACCTGTCGGTTATCGAGGCCCTGCACCATGCGGGCGTCTTCTACGATCGCCATGTGGACGTTCAGCTAGTCGACGGCGAGAGCCTCGACGAGCAGAATGTCTCCGAGGTTCTGGGCGACGCCTCGGGCATCCTGGTCCCCGGCGGCTTTGGCAAGCGCGCCCTGGAGGGCAAGATCCTCGCGGCCGAGTTTGCCCGTGAGCACAAGATTCCGTATCTGGGCATTTGCCTGGGTATGCAGGTGGCCGTGTGCGAGTTCGCCCGCAACGTCGTCGGCCTTGCCGGCGCCAGCTCCTCCGAGTTCGATCCGGACGGCCCGTTTAGCGTCATCGATCTGATGAGCTCGCAGGAGGACGTGACCGAGAAGGGCGGCACCATGCGCCTGGGCGCCTATCCGTGCAAGCTCGCCGCCGATACCCTTGCTCGCGAGGCATATGGTGAGGAGCTCGTCTACGAGCGTCACCGTCATCGCTTTGAGTTCAACAACGCCTTCCGTGACCAGCTCGAGGACGCCGGCTTGGTTATCTCGGGTCTGTCGCCCGACGAGCGCCTGGTCGAGATGGTCGAGCTGCCGCGCGACGTGCATCCGTGGTATGTGGCAACCCAGGCTCATCCCGAGTTCAAGAGCCGCCCGACCAACCCGCAGCCGCTGTTCCGCGAGTTCGTGCGCGCTTCGATCGGCCAGCACGAGGGTGTCGACCGTCTGCAGGTGACGCCCATGAACCTCGCTACGGACTAAGGGTGCCGGCGAATAAGGAACATACCGAAGCTACTCCCTCGTCGCTCGCCGTGGCGGCGGGGGAGTATCTCGATTACCTCGCGGTCGAGCGGGGTTTGGCGCGCAACACGATTGCGGCCTATCGTCGTGACCTGACGACGTACTGCGCCTATCTGGAGCGGGCGGGTATTGTGTCTTTTGAAGAGGTGACCCGTCAGGTCGTGGAGGGCTTTGTCGCCGACCGTCGCGATGGGGGCTATTCGGATGCCTCGGTGGAGCGTGCGCTTGCGGCCGTGAAGGGCCTGCATGCCTTTTTGGTGCGCGATGGGGCTGTGGCCCAAAATCCAACGGCGGCGTTGCGCCTGCCTAAAAAGGCTGAGCGTTTGCCGGAGTATCTATCGGTGGAGGATGTCTCGGCGCTGCTCGATCAAGATTTCCCCGAGGGCGAGATGGGCTTGCGCGACCATGCCATCTTGGAAGTGCTCTATGGATGCGGTTTGCGTGTGAGCGAGTTGGTGGGACTCGATGTGGGCGATATCCATATCGACGATGGCTTTGTGCTCGTTCGCGGTAAGGGCTCGAAGGAACGCCTGTCCCCGCTGGTGGGAAGCGCGGCGCGAGCTCTGGCGCTTTATGTAACTGAGGGGCGTTCTCGCTTGGCGGCCCATGCCCGCGGAACCGAGACCTCGGCGGTCTTTTTAAATAAGAACGGCCGCCGTCTGTCGCGCCAGGGCATCCATGCCATCTGTGAGCGCTACGGGCGCCAGGTGGGACTGGTGGGGCTCCATCCCCATACGCTGCGTCACTCCTTTGCCACCCATATGCTTGCGGGCGGCGCAGACCTCCGTGTGCTACAGGAGATCTTGGGACATGCCGATATATCGACCACGCAGGTCTACACGCATGTCGATCGTACGCAACTGACCGAGGTCTATTTGGCGGCGCACCCGCTGGCACATCGTTAACACATCGCTGACCTGCATATTTATAGGTATTTGGGGACGGGCTCCAGATTGCCGCGGCGTGCTTTTGCGCGCGCATGGGCAATCTGGGGCCCGTCCCATTTTTCGCCACTTGGCATCGCGGTGGTGGGCCGCACGTGCCTTGGGTGGGGGAGTTTGGGGGCGATGTGAACGGCATGTAAAGGGACGTAAAAATCGCCTCAAGGTCAACTTGAAGGTTGAGGTTCGCGGGTGTGGTTCTACAGGTGGCATCACGCCTTTGCTGAAAACACAACATATTGTGTTTTCGAACATATGCTTGGGGGTGTTTTGCAATATATGGTGAGTGGAGTGGAGGGGCGGGGTGGGGGAAGGGGTGGGGAAAGGTGTTGAAAAATGGGGCGGTTCCCCATATTATTGATGACGTCGACAGGCGGGGTGGTTCCCCGCGTACGTGCCATCTGAGTAACCGAGGGGAGGGCGCACATGGGAATGACTGGTGCATACGAGCGCAATCTCGATGCAAAAGGTCGTCTGTCCCTGCCTGCACCCCTTCGCGAGGAGCTTGGAGAGCACGTTCGCGTGTTCAAAGCCCTGGATGTCGATGCTCTGTACGTGTTCTCTGCCGAGGCCTTCGATAAGTGGGTCGAAGGACTCTTCGCGGGTCGTGAGGGCCACGAGGGTTTTAACCCGCGTGACATTAATGACCAGAAGCTCATGAGGGCGATCAACAAGCGCACCACGTCGATGGACGTGGACAGCGCCGGTCGTATCGGTCTTTCCGAGTCTCTCCGCAAGCAGGCGAACCTCGACCGCGAGGTCACGGTTGTGGGCAACTACGACCACCTTGAGGTTTGGGATCGCGCCGCGGCCGATGAGGACGATGACGATGAGGCCCTGCTGGACCTCTTCTTCTCGTAAGGGCAAGGCACGGGTAACGGATGGAGCGTGGGATCTTGACACAAGAATATCGGCATGAACCTGTCATGCTCGGCGAAGTGCTTGAGTCGCTGCGGCTAAAGAGCGGCTCCGTTGTCTGCGATTGCACCCTTGGCGGTGCCGGCCATTCGGTAAAGATGGCCGCGCAGGTGGGGGAGACGGGCCTTTTGCTCGGCGTCGATCAGGACGACATGGCCCTCGAGGCCGCTGGCGCCCGTCTGGACCGCGAGGTTCCCGGCGTTCCGCACCAGCTGCTGAAGGGCAACTTCGGCGACTTGGACGAGCTGCTTTGCTCGGCCGAGGTGCCCGGGGTCGATGGCTTCCTGTTCGATTTGGGCGTTTCGTCACCGCAACTCGATATCCCTGGCAGGGGCTTTTCGTATAACGAGGACGCCCCATTGGACATGCGGATGGATCCGGGTAATAACACCTTAAACGCAGCTGAGGTCATCAACACCTATAACGAACACGACCTCGCCCGGATTCTACGCGTCTACGGCGAAGAGAAGTTCGCCTCGCAGATCTCGCGCGAGATCGTGCGCCGCCGCGAGCAAGAACCGATTGAAACCACCGGCCAATTTGTTGAGATCATCAAGGCGGGTATCCCGGCTGCCGCTCGTCGGCATGGCGGACACCCGGCCAAGAAAAGTTTCCAGGCCATTCGCATCGAGGTCAATCACGAGCTCGATGTGCTCGAACGAGGGCTTGATGCCGCCACCAGGTGGCTCAACCCGGGCGGACGTATCTGCGTCATCTCGTATCACTCGCTCGAGGACCGTATCGTAAAGAACCACTTTAAGGAGATGAGCCAGGGGTGCACGTGTCCGCCGGAGATTCCGGTGTGCGTGTGCGGCAACGTGCCGATACTCAAGGTCATCACCCGCAAACCCTTGGTTGCCCAGCCTGATGAGGTTGAGCGCAACCCTCGGGCGAGATCAGCCAAAATCCGCGTGGCGCAGCGTCTGTAGGCGCGACCGCGCGATATTGGACCTCCCGCTCGCACCATAAACGAAGCTTAAACACACTACCAACGTACTCGGGATGGGAGGCGGCATATCATGGGCTACAACACTTCAAGCGCAGCACTCGCCTATGATATGAACGCCATGCCCGCCTATCGTGAGACGCCGCAGGCTCCCGTTGCTCCCCGTGAGCAGCGCACGCCGCGCTTTGATGTCTACACGGGCGCGGGCCGTCAGGCAAACCAGGCGGTAAGCCCGGTTTTCATGAGCGTTCTTAAAACGTTTTGCATCATTGCGGCTATCTTCATGACGATCGGCGTCGCCCGCGTGGCGCTCGCCGGCGTTACGGCCCAGGTGCTCAACAGCA
The DNA here is from genome assembly GCA_048425625.1 of Collinsella sp. Lineage (GTDB taxonomy): Bacteria > Actinomycetota > Coriobacteriia > Coriobacteriales > Coriobacteriaceae > Collinsella. The sequence goes on from DBFNYT010000050.1 coordinate 8,478, forward strand.
ACGCCGAGCTTACCAACACGCTCGAAAAGGCGACCGATGAGAGCTCCGACCTGGAGGTCATGCATTCGGTCTATGGCGCCGACACGCGCATTCGCGACCTTGCGGGCGCTTATGGCATGGTGGAGCCCAGCGAGAGCGTTACACTTGACTTTTCGCAGGATGCAGCCGCGGGCGCCAACGCGACCGCGACCGCTCAGTAGCAAGACGGTAGCTGAGTATGACAAATGACTATCGCCGCGGTTCCGATGGGGGCCGCGGTTCTGGACGTCCCTCGTCGCGGGGACGTTCTGGTTATCAAGGAACGGGTCGGCAATCTTACAACGCCGGGCGGTCCCGTGGCAACGACCCGGCGTCGCGACTTCGCGGCTCGGGCGGCCCTCAAGTGCATAACACCAGGTCGCGCAAGAGTTCGTCGACCGAATGGCTCACAGGCACGCCTCTGCCTCGCCGCAAAGCCGTCATGGGTTTCATTGGGTTTGGCTTGGGCTTGGGCGTCTTTCGTCTTGCCGACTATCAAATTGTCGAAGCCGATAAACTGCGCGAGCGTGCCGATGCGCGCCGCCTGCTTGCGCAGACCCTCTATGCCAAACGCGGCACCATCTACGACCGCAACGGCAACGTGCTGGCGTCGTCGGTCGAATGTCGCAACATCGCCGTGAACCCGCAGCTTGTCGAGGATGTCGACAAGACGGTGTCGGCGCTGGTCAAGGCAACTGGAATCGATAAAAAGACCTGCCGCAAGCTCGTCGAGTCCGATGGCACCTGGGTGTATATCAAGCGCCAGGTGGACGAAGACGATGCTGCGGCGCTGGAGAAGAAGAATCTGCCCGGCGTGCTTTTTGAGCAGGCCATGAAGCGCGTATATCCATACGGCAATCTGGCATCGCAGGTGCTGGGTGTAGTGAATGTAGACAACGACGGCTTGACGGGTCTCGAAAAGCAATACAACAAGCTTCTGACCGGCACGAACGGTTCTCTCGTGCGCGAGCGCGCGAGGGACGGCAGCTATATCGCGGGTGGTGCCTATAAAAAGGTGGCTGCGGTCGACGGCGTTGATATCGTGACGACGCTCGACGTCAATATCCAGCGAGCGGCCGAGGATGCCCTGGCCGAGGCGGTCGAGAAAACGAAGGCCAAGAACGGCTCGGCCCTTGTGACCGATCCTACAACGGGTGAGATCCTTGCCGCCTGCTCGTACCCGACGTATGACCAGACCGATCTGGAAAACGCCAAGACCGAGGATATGAACTTGCGCCTGGTCACCGACGCCTACGAGCCCGGCTCGGTCTTTAAGACGCTCGTGGCGGGCGCCGGCTTCGACTTGGGCGTCGTACGATCGAGTACGTCGTTTGAGGTGCCGGCGAGCATCAAGGTGGGCGACGATACCGTTACCGATGCCGATAAGCGCGACTATGGCATGACCATGGATGTGCGCGAGATGATGCGCCGTTCGTCCAATGTGGGCTTTGTCCTGGTGGGGCGCAAGATCGGTGCCGACGACTTTGCCGCCTATGTGGACAAGTGGGGCATCGGTCACAGCTCCGGTGTCGATTTTCCGGGCGAGAGCCTGGGCATCGTCAAGGAGCGTGACCAGTATGACGGCGCCACGCTGGGATCGATGAGCTTTGGACAGGCGCTGTCCGTCTCGCCGATTGAGATCGCACGTGCCGTGGGCGGCATCGCCAACGGCGGCGTGATGATGACCCCGCACTTCTATAAGTCCAGCAAAGGCGACGAGAAGGACTGGGGCGAAGGCGAGCGCGCGATTTCGGAGGACGCCGCATCCCAGGTGACATCGTGCATGCAGACGGTCGTGTCCGAGGGAACGGGCGTTGGCGGCGCGGTTGACGGCTATGACGTAGCGGGTAAGACCGGTACGGCCGAACGTGCCGACGAGAACGGCGGCTACCTCAAGGAGAACTACATGTCGTCCTTTATGGGCTTTGCACCGGCACAATCGCCCAAGGTGCTGTGCTATATCACGCTCGACGGAACGCCGAGCGGCTCAGATGCCGCTGCGGTGCCGTTCCAGTCCATTATGGCCAACGCGCTCGACGTGCTGGGTATCCCGCACACGAAGTAGGGGGTTACAATCTTTGGGGCGTGGTTTGTTGTCCCATATGAGGGTGTTCACATGCCCTGCACCACGCATGTGCGGCGCTGGGATACAATACGCCGATAGCATTATTAGGTTTACAGGGGAGCTGCAATGATAGAGATCGCCGTCAACAACCTCGCGGCCGCAACAGGGGCCCGAACCGTGACGGGAGAAGCCGATCGGGTATGCCGCGGGTGCGTTATCGACTCGCGCCAGGTCGAGGAAGGGACGATTTTCGTCGCCTTTCCCGGTGAAAACGTCGACGGCAATGATTTTGCTTCCCGTGCCGTCCAGTCGGGTGCCGGCGCCGTCGTGATGACGCGTGAGCCCGAGGCCGAGCTGGTCTCGCTGGCGCAGGACAAGGGCTGTGCCATCTTGCTGACCGATGATCCCGAGGAGTTTCTGCTGCGTTTGGCGCACGCGTATCGCCTGGAGCTTGGCTGCCTGGCCGTTGGTATTACCGGTTCCATCGGCAAGACGACGACCAAGGACGTGCTCGCCGCCGTGCTCGCCAAGCGCTATCGTGTCTGGGCCACCAAGGGCAATTTCAATAACCTGATCGGCATGCCGCTCACGGTGCTTTCCGCTCCGGCCGATACCGAGGTCCTGGTGCTCGAGATGGGCATGAACCATTTCCACGAGATTGAGCGCCTGTCCCAGTCCGCCAATCCCAACCTTGCCATCGTGAGCAAGATTGGTACCTCTCACATCGGCATTTTGGGCAGCCGCGAGAACATCGCCCGCGCTAAGGCCGAGATTGTCCAGGGCATGTGCGCCGCCGGCGACTTCTTGCCGCTGCTGGTTTTGGGCGGCGAGGACGACTTTACGCCGTTCATTCGCGATACGTTCGCCCAGCCTGCTGGTATCGACGTGATGCTGGCCGGCGTCTCGGACGACGATGAGGTCCGTGCCCGCGACATTCGTGTTGATGACGAGGGCCGTCCGGTCTTTACGCTCGATTTTGGCCAGGGTGAGACGATCGATACCATGCTTGCCATCCCCGGCGTGCAGTCCGTTCCAAATGCCGTTAAGGCCGCCGCGGTTGCCTATCGCCTGGGCGTGACGCCCGAGCAGATCGATGCTGCCTTTAGGGGCCTCACGATCACCGGGCACCGCCAGGAGATCAAGCGCGCCAAGAGCGGTGCCCGCGTCATCGACGATTCCTATAACGCCAGCGCCGAATCCATGGCTGCTGGTCTCGATCTACTGTGCTCGCTTTCGTGCACGGGGTCTCGTATGGCGATCCTGGGCGAGATGGGCGAGATGGGCGATGAGGCTCCTCGCATGCATGAGCTCGTGGGCGCCTATGCCGCCGCCAAGAAGCTCGACATGCTGGCGTGCGTGGGTGGTGAGCTGGCCCAGCTTATGGCCGATGCCGCGCGCATGATGGGCATGGACGAGGACCGCATCCAGGTGTTCTCCGATTATCAGCAGGTGCTCGACCGCATGGGCGGCGCGCTTGAAAAACATGATGTTGTACTGGTCAAGGGTTCCCGCTTTGTTGAGCTCGACCGCTTTGTGGAAGGTGTGTGCTAGCCCATGTTCGGCAATCCCTCGTATCCAACGTATCAGGCTTTTTTGGGGCTTGGCATCGCCGCTGCCATTGCGCTGCTGCTCATGCCGTGGTGGATCAAGCTGCTCAAAGTCGAGGGTATCGGCCAGCAGGTTCGTGCCGACGGCCCCAAGCGTCATTTGGTTAAGCAGGGAACGCCCACCATGGGTGGCGTTGTCATCCTCGTCGCGATCTCGCTGACCTGCCTGCTGATGGGCAAGCTCACCACCGAGCTCGTGCTCGTGCTGCTCGCCACGCTGGCGACCGGCGTGCTGGGCCTGATCGACGACCTGACCTCCGTTACGCATGGGCGCTCGCTCGGTCTGACGCCCCATGCCAAGATGATCGGCCTAACCATTATCTGTGTCACCTTTACGGTACTTGCCGTCAACTGGTGCGGCGTCGCCCCCGAGATTCGTTTTCCCGGCGGCCTGACGATTGACCTCGGTGTTCTTTCGACCACCATCTGTGGCCTTTCGTTCCCGTGGCTTTACATTGTCTTTTGCTGGCTGATGATCGCCGGTCTTTCTAATGCCGTGAACCTGACCGATGGCCTTGACGGTCTTGCTGGCGGCACCTCCATGATTGCCATGCTCGCCATGGCTGCCATGGCGTTTTTGCACGGAGACGTGAACCTGTCCATCTTCTGCACCGCGTGTGCCGGTGCCTGCTTGGGCTTTCTGTGGTTCAACTGCTATCCGGCGAGCATCTTTATGGGCGATACCGGCTCGCTTGCCCTGGGCGCCGCGTTTGCCTGCACGTCCATCATGACCAACACCGAGGTCGTCTCCCTCATCATCGGCGGCCTGTTTATCGTTGAGACCCTGTCGGTCATGATTCAGGTTGTCTACTTCCACTTTACGCACAAGCGCGTCTTCCTTATGGCGCCCATCCATCATCATTTCGAAAAGAAGGGCTGGGCCGAGACCAAGGTCGTCATCCGTTTTTGGATTATCGCTGCGGCCTTCGGTGCCGTTGGCCTTGCTCTGTTCTTCCAGTTGGGATAGTGGTCTTTCATGCCTCTTGCTGATGTCTTTAGCCTGCTCGTTTTGGGTCAGGGCAAATCCGGTCTCGATGTTGCCCGCTGGGCGCTGGCACATCCCGAGCGCGTAAGCGCCGTTACCGTTTATGGCGGTGGCACCTCTGAGCCCAATGACGCCACGCGTGCGCTCGAGGCTGCTGGTGCGTCGTTTGTCTATGGGACCGAACAGGTCGAGGGCGCCTATGACGTATGCGTGACGTGCCCGGGCATCTCGGAGTTCTCGGGCTTCTTTAAGGCCGGGCGCGAGCATGCCGCCCAGATTATGGGTGAGCCCGAGTTTGCCTATCGCCTGTCGCCCGATAACTGGATTGCCATCACGGGCACCAACGGCAAGACGACCACCACGTCGCTGACTGATTATCTGCTTAAGGCTGCCGGCGAGGCCAGCGTTGCTGTCGGCAACATCGGCGAGCCGCCGGTCAACGAGATTGACGGCCGAGCCCACAACGAGTGGTTTGTGGCTGAGCTCTCGAGCTATCAGATTGCTACGACCACCGAGCTCCACCCTCGCGTGGCGGTGCTGCTCAACATCACTCCCGACCACTTGGGCTGGCATAAGAGCCATAAGAACTATGCGCTTGCCAAGATCAAACTGTTTGACAATATGGCCGATGACGATCTGGTGGTTGTCGACGTCGAAGACGCCGGCATTCACGAGTTCGATGAGTACATCTACACGCCGGGTCGTCGCATCTGCAAGGTTGCCTTTGACGAGCCTGAGGGCGAGGATGCCGCCTTTGTGCGCGATGGCAAGATGATCGTGCGTCTGAAGGGTGTCGAGACCCCGCTCATCGCTACATCCGCGCTCAAGATCTCGGGCCATCACAATGTTATCAATGCCCTGTGCGCCGCCACGGCTGCCTTGGCGGTCGGTGCCGATGTCGATGGTGTCTGCCGCGGTCTTGCCTCGTTCCAGCCGCTCGAGCACCGCGTGGAGCCGTGTGGCGAGATTGACGGCGTGCGCTACGTCAACGATTCCAAGGCGACCAACACCGATGCGGTCGAGAAGGCACTGACGGCATTTCCCGATGACAACGTGATCTTGCTGCTCGGCGGCCACGATAAGGGCACGCCGCTCACGGACTTCGCGCGCGTTGTCATGGATAACGTGCGCTCGGTCGTCTGCTTTGGCGACGCGCGCGAGCGCTTTACCGCCGCTATGGACGAGGCTGATGTCGATGGCGATGTGGATATCGCCCAGGCGGATGACCTGCGCGACGCCGTGGACGTTGCCCGTTCGCTTTCGAGCCGTGGCGATGTGATCTTACTTTCTCCTGCCTGCTCTTCGTTCGATGAGTTCTCGGGCTATGAGGAGCGCGGCCGCGTGTTTAAGGACTACGTGGCTCAGCTTGCCGCTACAGCGAAATCACAAATGGAATAGGGGTTGCGGTGAGAGAGGAGAGCCCCCGACAAGGTATGAGGAGGCCCGACTCGGACCGTGCTTCCTCACGTCGCACCACACCGCGTTCCAGCCACGGTGGGCAGTCGTTTAGCGAACGCTATATTGCCGGCGTTCCCGCCCGTATCATGCGCCCCCGTTTGATATTCATGGCCTGCTTGTTTACCTTGGTATGCTTTGGCCTGCTGATGGTGTACTCGGCGTCTTCGGTCGAGGCGCTGCACGAGAATGGCTCGGCGACGTTTTTTCTGTTTCGACAAGCCGCGTTTGCCGGAGTTGGCGTGCTGGCTATGGTTGCCATCGTGCGCGTTTTGCCGGACAGCTGGTTTGGGGAGGATGTGCTCAGGATCTTCCTCATCGGCATGATAGGACTACTGCTTCTGGTGTTCTTGGTGGGCAGCGGCAGCCGTGGCGCCACGCGCTGGCTCAACATCGCCGGTATTCAGTTCCAGCCTTCCGAGTTTTTAAAGCCATTTGCCATTGCGTATGCGGCCATCATGCTTGATCGCTTCTTTTCGCCCGGTGGCAACATCAACGAATTCCTTCGCAAGATGGGCATCTACCTGGGCATTTCGCTCTTTCTGATCTTTATCCAGCCCGATTTCGGTACTGTCCTGATCATCCTGTTGACCCTCATGTGCATGGCGTTGTTTGCGGGTCTCGACCCCAGATTTATCATCGGTGTGCTAATCTTCGGCATTCTCGTGATCGTGATTGCGCTTGTCGCAGAGCCGTACCGTATGGTGCGTATTCAGGTTGCCTTGAACCCTTGGGCCGACGAGTATGGTGACGGCTATCAGGCCACGCTTGCCATTATGGCCTTTGCCTCGGGCGGTCTGTTCGGCCGTGGCATCGGCAACTCAACCATGAAGTACTCGTATCTGCCCGAGGCGCACAATGACTACATCCTGGCCATCATTGGCGAGGAAGTCGGTTTTGTCGGAACCGTGCTGTTCTTCTTGGTGTTTGCGATGCTGATCTACTCGGCGTTTCGCATTGCCGAGCAGGCGACCGATCGCCGGGGCGCGCTTATGGCGTCTGGCTCCGCGGTCATTCTCGCGGTGCAGTTTTTGATTAACGCGCTGGGCATCCTCAACGTGTTTCCCATGACGGGCAAACCGTTGCCGTTTATTAGCTACGGCGGTTCGTCGATTATTGTGTCGCTCATGCTTGCCGGGTTGATCCTGCGCGTTTCGTACGAGAGCGCCCGCCGCGATGAGTATGACCGCCGCCGCGAGAGCTTTGCCGTTATGGATGAGAGTACCGCCGGCGTGCCCCACGTGCGCGGCGAGCGATCTTCGCGTAACGGTTTTACCGTCCTGGATGGCTCTGCGACCGAGCCGGCAGCCCGCCCGCGTCAGCGAACGGCGCCGCAAGGTCGTCCTCAGCGCCCCAGCCCTCGCAACGTGGGCGGCGGATATAATCGAATCGATTTGAACTCGGACCCGTCGGCGCGTCTGCGTACCGACGACCAGGGACCGCGTGTACGAAGGGACTACCATGACCGATAAAATGACCGTTGCTATTGCAGCCGGCGGCACGGCCGGGCACATCAACCCCGCGCTCGCCTTGGCCGAAGAGCTGCGTGACCGTGGCCACCACGTTGTGTTCGTGGGCCAGTCGCGCAAGCTCGAGGGTCGTCTGGTCCCCGAGGCTGGGTTTGATTTTGTGCCCATTACGGTCACGGGCTTCGACCGCTCCCGTCCTTGGACGGCGCTGACCTCGCTGTGGCGTGTCAACAAAGCCAAGCGTGCGCTCGCCAGTCATTTCTCAAAGGTCGGCAAGCCCGATGCCGCCATTGGTTTTGGTGCCTATGTCGAGGTTCCGCTGCTGGGGTGGTGCAAGGGCGCGGGCGTTCCGTATCTGCTGCATGAGCAGAACTCTGTTCCGGGCCTGGCCAACAAGATGATGAACTCCCACGCCGCCCGCGTGTGCATCTCGGTGCCGGCAGCGCGTTCGGTCTTTGAGCGCGAAGGTGACCCTGACCACGTGCTCATGACCGGCAACCCCGTACGTCGCTCGGTGATCGAGGGCGATCGCGCTCGCGGCCGCAAGGCACTTGGCGTTCCCGAGGACGCTACGCTGCTGCTCGTCTTTGGCGGTTCACTTGGCGCCCAGCACCTCAACGAGCGTGTGGCTTCGCTCAAAAACGAGCTGCTTTCGCGCAAGAACCTCTATGTGTTGCATTCGACGGGTGCCGACGGCTTTGAGGAGACCGAGCGCGCTTTGGCGCTGACGCCCGAGGAGGCGAAGCGTTACCGCGTCCAGCCTTACATCGACAACATGGGCGATATGCTGGCTGCTGCCGATTTGGTGCTCTCGCGTTCGGGCGCATCGAGCGTGGCCGAGATCGCTGCACTCGCCGTGCCTTCGGTGCTCGTGCCGTACCCGCATGCGACGGCCGACCACCAAACCACCAATGCCCGTTATCTGGTCGACGCTGGGGCCGGCGTGCTCTGCGCCGATGCCGATATCGACGGTTCTGCCTTTGCCGATGAACTGCTGCACCTGGTCGATGACGCGGCGGCGCGCGACGCCATGCGTCAGGCGGCGCGTGGTCTGGCCCAGGATAGGGCCGCCGCTCTTCTGGCGGATGCGGTAGAGGGTTTGCGTTAGTTAGACGGGATATCGTCGGTCGCCCTCGCGCTGATGCGGTAGGTGCGGTACAGTTAACGGGTTACAGGCAGTGTTTACGCAAGGAGTACACGAGCACATGGCTGATTCCCAGGCTGCAACCTCCGCGCCCGAGTTTAAGAGCGCCCACTTTATCGGTATCGGCGGCGCCGGCATGAGCGGCATCGCCCTCGTTCTGCACGAGCGCGGTTATGCCGTTACCGGCTCCGACCTTAAGACGTCACGTTATATCCGCCAGCTTACCCGCGCTGGTGTGAAGGTGCATGTGGGCCATGAGGCCGCCACGATCGACGAGGTCAAGCCCGACGTGGTTGTTGTCTCCACCGCTATTCCGGAGTCCAACCCTGAACTCGTGCGCGCTCGCGAGCTTGGTATTCCCGTGTGGCCCCGTGCTAAGATGCTCTCTGCTTTGGGCCACGGCTACACCACCGTCGCTGTTGCCGGCACGCATGGCAAGACCACCACGTCTTCGATGTGCGCCACCATGCTCGACCGCATGGGTCTGGATCCGAGCTTCTTGATCGGTGGCATCGTCGAGGGCTATGACACGAACGGCAAGAACGGCTCGGGCGACTACTTTGTCGCTGAGGCCGACGAGTCCGACAGCTCCTTCCTGTTCCTGAACCCCAACGTGGTCATCGTGACCAACGTCGAGGCCGACCACCTCGATCACTACTCGGGTATCGAGGAGATCGAGGCAACTTTCGCCAAATTCATGAGCCTGGTGGGCGAGGACGGCACCGTCATCGTCTGCGGTGAGGACCCGCATCTGGTCGAGCTCGCCAAGTCGACGGGTCGTCACGTGCTTTCCTACGGCTTTGCCGAGAGCAACGACATCGTCTGCATGCACCCGGATGTCAAGGGCATCCAGAGCGATTTTATCGTTCGCTTTGAGGACGGCACTGAGCACGCTGTGGAGATCAAGAGCAATCCCGGTCGCCACAACATGCTCAACGCCACGGCGGTGCTCACCGTCGCCCATGTCCTGGGCCTTGACATCGACGCCGCCGCCAAGGCGCTCTCGAGCTTTGAGGGCGTCCGCCGTCGCTTTACCCACGTGGGCGATATCGATGGCATCACCGTGGTCGATGATTACGGCCATCACCCCACCGAGATCAAGGCGACGCTTGCTGCTGCTTCGTCGCTGGGCTACAAGCACGTCGACGTCGTGTTCCAGCCGCACCGCTATTCGCGCCTGCAGGCCCTGTGCGACGACTTTGCCGATGCATTTGCCAATGCCGATAAACTGCTGCTGATTGATGTGTTCTCGGCTGGCGAGATGCCCATTCCGGGTGTCACCTCTAAGATGCTCGCCGATACCGTGCGCGCCAAGCATCCTGGCAAGGAGGTCGTGTACTGCTCCAGCCGTCTTGAGCTCAATCAGGAGCTCGAGCAGATGGTGGGCGAGGGCGACCTGCTGCTCACTATGGGTGCCGGTGACGTTACGACCGTCGGTCCCGAGTTCATTGAGTATCTGACTGCCAAGAAAGACGCTTAAGTCTAATGGGTCTGTTTAACGCCGTCATGGCGCTCTCGGGCATGATCGACACGGATGTGATCGAGGACGAGCGCCTTGCGCGTCATACGAGCTATCGTATCGGCGGCAAGGCCGACCTCTTTGTGACGTGCCATAGCTATCATGCCCTCCGCCGCGCCGTGGCGGTGCTCGATCGCGAGCAGGTGCCGTGGGTCATCATCGGCAAGGGCTCCAATCTGCTGGTTGCCGATGGCGGTTATCGCGGCGCCGTCATTTCGCTCGGACGTGAGTTTCAGCGCACGGTTGTTGCCGATGACGGTTGTACGCTGACGGTCGGTGCGGGCGTGATGTTTGCGCGCCTGGTCAACGATGCCCTGTCGCGTAGCCTCTCGGGCCTTGAGTTTGCCGTTGGCATCCCTGGTTCGGTTGGCGGTGCGATATCTATGAATGCCGGCACACGGACCGAGTGGATTGGCTCGCTGGTTGAGGATGTCGTAACGTTTGACCCGGCATCCGGTATCAAACATTATGCGGGGTCCGAGATCACTTGGGGCTACCGCGAATGTAGCCTTCCCCGCAATGAGATCATCCTCGAGTGCGTGCTCAAGCTTAAACCGGCGCCCAAGGCCGACATTCGCGAGCGCATGGAGCGGTACCTGACGAGGCGCAAGCGTACACAGCCCATGGGTCGCGCATCCTGCGGGTCGGTCTTTCGCAACCCGCCCGATGCGAGCGTGGGCAAGCTTATCGAGGATTGTGGATTAAAGGGTTTTTCGATTGGCGGCGCGGAAGTTTCGCCCGTTCACGCTAATTTTATCGTTAATAACGGAACTGCCTCGGCCGATGACGTTGCCGCGGTTATCAGACATGTGCACGGAAAGGTGAGGGAGGCGTATGGCATCGAGCTCAGACCGGAAGTTAAATTCCTCGGCTTCTAGAGCATCGAAACCCACCTTCCGCCGCGCCGGAGGGCGTTCCGGCGCGCCTGCCAAACCTCAACGCAATATCGTCGCGCACTCTAAGCCTGTCGGGCATGCTCGACAGACCAGTCGTCCGGTTGTCGGCTCGCAGCTCGGTAATCGTCCGGCCGCAAAAAAGTCCTCGCGTCCCTCGGTGACGTCAAAGCCTGTTATGGGCGCCAAGCCTGCCCGTCCTATGGCAACTCCTAAGCCCTCGACAGGAACTAAGGCGGCGCGTCCGAGTCGCACGCTGGGCGCATCGAAACCGCGCTCGCTGACATCGGTGCCGGCTACCGCCAAGAAGCCTTCGGGT
>DBFNYT010000051.1:0-2864 GCA_048425625.1 Collinsella sp.
CGCCGTTTCTTTTTATCTTCTAATGAAATGACGCGGTATCACTGTTAAAAGCGGCGGCTAAAGGAGGTAGCCGCCATGAAGCACATACCCTATCGACAAAATCCGACGGTCATTGACACATCAAAAAAAGCCCGCCCACCACCGGGGAAAATTACGCTTGTATATATGAACTGTCTAATCATCTAAATACTGCTTACAATACCTATGCGCCTGTCCGGGCTTTTCGGACGGGCGCATTTTGCTGCTCAAAAAATTTTTTGAAGAAATTTATTAGAATTGATGTAAACAATCTAATGATGAGAAGTCGTTATTACTTGACCATGGAGCTCGGCTTGGTACAAAAAAAAGGGGGGGGGGTTATCCAAAATGAGAGCGGATAATCTCCCGTTTTTGGCTCGGTGACGGCCTCAAAGTAGGAGATTATCCACGTTCGCTAGTTAAGCGTCCAAAAATCCACGCTCGCCAAACCTACCAAAAAGGGACAGGTTTATTTTGGCACGCTTCGGTCGGTGTCAGGAAGTGTCAGGGACGGGGCGGCGACAGGACTCGAGAGCGAAAAGAAGTATCGGGTTTGGTGCGCCCGCTTCTGCCCGTCCCGTGCGCAGACGATACTCGGCTTATCGACCCGCAATGCAAAGGAGATGCTCGTCCCACGAGCACTACCGGGAAGGGCTCGCGATTCGAGTCCCCACCTTAGCATTTGAACCATTTGGCACTATAATTACCGTAGGCATGCGCACAACGTTGCGCTTAATCAAGAGGAGAAAACGTATGGGTCTGTTTGACATGTTCAAGAAGAAGGCTGAGCCCGCGGCTGCCGCTGCTCCGGCCTCTATCTCTGCTTCTGCTGGCGCCGACGTGCTGTGCTCGCCCGTCAAGGGCAAGGTCATCAAGATGGCCGACGTGCCCGATCCCGTCTTTGGTGGCGAGGTTCTGGGCAAGGGCTGTGCCGTGTGGCCCGAGGACGATCTGGTCTACGCTCCCTGCGACGGTAAGGTGACCGTCACCATGGGTCACGCCGTGGGTCTGCAGTCCGATAGCGGCATCGAGGTTCTGGTGCACGTTGGCGTCGATACCGTCAACATGAACGGTGATGGCTTCGAGGGCTTCGTCAAGGCCGACGACGTTGTGAAGGCTGGCCAGCCCATACTCAAGATCGACCGCGCCAAGATCGCCGCTGCCGGTTACAAGGACTGCGTCGTGGTGGCCGTGTCCAACACCGCCGAGTTTGCCGATGTCGAACTCGCCGTCGAGGCCGACTCCGCTGTCGCCGCCGGTGACGCCATCGTTAAGGTCGTCCGCAAGTAAACTGCGGCATCCAAAGGATGTTCAAGGGTGGTCGGGTTTTCCGGCCACCTTTTTTATTGCACCGCGGGGAAGCGTTTTATTGCACGTTGGGCGGGCTTGCAAACCGTTCGGACGCTAAAACGAACCGTCCGCGCCTTCGCGTTGCCGAGGGCGTTCATAAGTGGATAGTATGGGCTTACTTATTACAACGTGCGCCGCGTCCGGGAAGCGCGGTGCCGCTCATTGGGAGGAACAACATGAAAAAGAAGCTGCTGCTTGCGCCCCTCATGGCCGTCTTGGTTGCATGCGTGGTCGTGCTTTCCGGCTGTGGAGGTCCTTCGGTTGAGGAGCTCATCACCGAGGATCTTACGACGCAGTTTGACGAGGTCAAGAATGGTGGCGACGACTTCCTCTCTGGTCTGGAGGAGGCTTCGGGCGACGAGTTCGAGCAGCTGGGTATCGATCCCAAGGAGTATGCCAAGACCTATCTCGAGGGCTTTGACTACAAGATCGGCGACGTGACGGTCGACGAGGACAAGGGTGTCGCGACCGCCGAGGTCTCTATCACATGCAAGTCTATGAACAAGATCGTCGAGGACTTCTCCACCCAGTATCAGGAGAAGGTCGCTGCGCTTGACACGGTTCCTTCCGATGACGAGCTGTACAAGATGGCCGGTCAGGTTATGGTCGATGTGACCAAGGCCACCGAGCCCAGGAAGACCACGGTTATCTTCAAGTACACCTGCAACGACGACGGTGAGTGGTCTGCCGACGACTCCGTCAACTCCGAGATGATGGATGCAATGCTGAGCTAGGGGGTTACGCGGTTCTACGAACCGCGTAACCAGTTGACGCTGCGCGCCGCCCAGGACGACAATCTGTCATTCAAAAGGCGAGGCATGACCAGAAGGTCTATGCCTCGCCTTTTTTATGCCAACTTGTTCGTCCTGGACGTCGCTCGCTGTCCATCCTCTACCTGCGGTGTTGCCATTGTTGGGGTAGTCGTTGGGGGCGTTCTTGTTTTAGTCATTGGGTGTTCCTATAGTTTTGTCAACCGTCGGGGCTACTCCCGGTAGGGCACCCGGTCGCGCATCACGGCGTATATCGCCCTGAGCCGCTTCCTCGCGACGGCCTTGAGCGCCCGCCCGTGCCCCATGCCCCGCGCCCTGCAGGCCCGGTAGTACTCGCCGTAGCGCCCCGAGGACCTCACCAGGCTGTTGCACGAGAAGATCAGCAGGGACTTGAGCCTCGCGTCGCCGCGCCTGGACGCCCTGACCGACCTCACCGACGTGCCGGAGCTCCTCACCCTCGGGGCTATGCCGCAGTACGAGGCCAGGTGGTCGTGGTCCGGGAACCTCCCGATGTCGACCGACACCGCGAGCTGCGCCGCGGTCCTCGGGCCGATGCCGGGCACGGTGAGCAGGCACGCGTAGGTCTCGTCGCCCTCGAGCAGCGCCGCCGTCTCGGCCTCGAGGGCCCCGGCCTCGTCGAGGGCCTCCGATATCCGGGCGGCCAGGAACCTGACCTGCCTGTTCTCGGCCTCGATGAGCGCCGGCGGGGGCGCAGTCGAGGCGGCC
>DBFNYT010000052.1:0-4009 GCA_048425625.1 Collinsella sp.
CCTGCTCGACCACGCTAATCACCATGGAGTGTGTGATGCGCAGGCGCGGCTTGAGCGTTTCGGGCTGCGTCTCGATCAGGCGCTCAAAGGTCTGCTTGTTCCAGGTGACAAAGCCCTCGGGGGCCTTTTTCTTTTTAATCTTACGGAGTTTTTTGGGGTCGTCGCCCGCCTTGGCCATGAGCTTGGCGTTCTCGATCTCGTGCTCCGGGGCCTCGGCGATGACCATACCCTCGGTGTCAAAGCCCGAGCGACCGGCGCGACCGGCGATCTGATGGAACTCACGGGCGCGCAGACGCCGCATCTTGTAGCCGTCAAACTTGGTGAGCGCGGTGAGCACCACGGTGTGGATGGGTACGTTGATGCCGACGCCGAGCGTATCGGTGCCGCAGATGACGGGCAGCAGGCCCTGCTGCGCCAGGCGCTCAACCAGTAGGCGATAGCGCGGCAGCATACCGGCGTGGTGCACGCCGACGCCGCAGCCGAGCAGGCGCTTGAGAATCTTGCCGAAGGCGGTGGAGAAACTCGTGCCTTTGGCAGCTTCCTTAATGGCCTCGCGCTGCTCCTTGCTAGCGATGCCAAAGTTGGCAAGCGACTGTGCCGTGGCAAGCGCGGCGTCCTGACTAAAGTGCACGATGTAGAGTGGGGCCTCTCCGCGGCGCATGGCGAGCTCGACGGTGCCCTCGAGGGAGGTCGTCACATAGTCGTAGCTCAGCGGAACAGGGCGCGGGGCGTCGACAACCAGGTCGCAAGCAGCGCCGGTGTGCTCCTCGAGCGAGGCGGCGATCGCGGTGACATCGCCGAGCGTGGCGCTCATGAGCATGAATTGCGTGTGAGGCAGGGCGAGCAGTGGCACCTGCCAGGCCCAACCGCGATCGGGGTCGGCAAAGTAGTGGAACTCGTCCATGGCGACGCAGCCAACATCGGCATCTTCGCCCTCGCGCAGTGCGTCGTTGGCAAGGATTTCTGCCGTGCAACAGATGACGGGCGCCTTGGTGTTGATGTGCGTGTCGCCGGTGATCATGCCGACGTTATCGCGGCCGAGCACCTGCACAAGGTCGAAAAACTTCTCGCTGACCAGAGCCTTGATGGGGGCCGTGTAATAACAGCGCTTGCCCTGTGCCATGCCCATAAAGAGCATACCCAGCGCGACGAGCGATTTACCCGATCCGGTCGGCGTGCCCAAAATGACGTGATCTCCGGCGGCCAGGTCCATGAGAGCCTCTTCTTGGTGATCCCACAGCTCAATGCCGCGATCGCTCGTCCATTCAAAGAAGCGCTCAAAGGCCTGATCGGGCGTGAGCCATGGTTCGGGCTCACTGCCGTCCTCGGGCTCCCACCAGGTGGGGGAGAGCGCGCCGAGCGAGCCGAACTCGGCTTCGGTTCCCGTGCCGCCCGAGAATGAGCTGGCGGCGCCGGCGCCGGAGACGGTGCTGGCGGCGGTATCTGTCGTGGTCTGTGCCATGTGGTTGCTTTCTCTCGCCGTTTGTCCGCCAACTATTATGGCGTAGCGTCGCATCGATGCGTTCGCAGGCAAGAAAATGCAGGAAATGGGCGCGCGGTACTAGCGTTCCTGAGGCAGGCGCTTCTTGCCTTTACGGGCGCGGTTTCTAAAGTTCTCGACGGCCTCTTCCATGCCCAGAGGCACATAGGCGAGCTCATCGAGGTTATCGGGCAGGTAGCAGGCTAGGCTTTGCTCCTGCGCGCGCCCCGCCGCGAGCTGTTCATCGCTGGGCTGCGCTCCAGGTGTGGCGCAAATGCCATAGACGGCGGCGCCCATCTCGCGCGTGCGGCGCTCGTACTCGGTCTCGGGATGCTCGGGATGGTCGCGGCGGACGTTGTCGCTTACCCAAAGCGTGTCGTAGCCGGCCGCGGTAAACTGCCCTAGGGCGTAGTCGCGCAATGGCTTGCTGTCGGTGCGCAGCGTGACGGTGGCGCCGGCTGCAAAGAGCGGGCGGTAGAGCATCAGATGGTCGACATGGACGAGTCGTTTTTTGGCGTACTTGGCCTTGGGCTGCGGCGTGGGAAAGTTAATGGTGATGACATCGAGCTCGCCTGCGGCAAACAGCTGTGGCAGCGATGCGGCGCCTCGGGGCAGGACGAGTGCGTTGGATAGCCCCTGTTCGCAGATTTTCTGCGCGGCATAGGCGATGCAGATGGGCTCCTGGTCCATGCCGATAAAGAGGGTGTCGGGCTCGCGGTGGGCGCGCTCGACCAGATAGGTTCCCTTGCCACAGCCAAGATCCAGGTGAAGGTGTTCGAAGGGCTTGCTGCCAGCTGGCGCGCAAGCCTCGCGCCAATCTCCGGCATAAGCCTCGGGGTTCGTCTCGATCGCATCGGCGTAGCGCTCCAGGCGCTCCTCGAGCACAAAGTTCTTAGGCGTGCGAACGTGGACGGCTCCCATGAGGCTCCTTGGTCATAAGTATGGAACGCATAGCTGCGCGTTCCGTCAATGGGTTGAAAAAGGGTGGGCATAGTTTGCCCGAAAGATGCGGTGCGGCTCGGCGGCGAATCGTCGGTGCCTACAGACGTTTGAGAATCACATAGCGGTTGAGCTCGCCGCTGCGACCGTCGGCATGGAAGCGCTCAAGCTCGCGCACGGGGACCTCGCCGCTCTTGTAGAACGTACGGACGCCGCGCACCAGGTCGGTGATCTGCTGATCGTCAAAGTGATGGCAATAGCGGTAGGCGTGGCGGTCGTTTTGCCAGCCGATGAGGTGGTCGCCGGCTTCAAACTGCGCGGAATCGTAACCTTCAAACGGCGGGGTGAGCTCGGCACGGGCCTCGGCGCGAACGGCCTTGCGCGCCATGCGCTCGTCGTTCATAAACTCCCAAAAGCTGATGGCGATGATGCCGCCCGGGCGCGTCTGGCGCACCAGGGCGTCGAGCACGCGTACGCGGTACTCGCACGACGGCACGTGGTGCATAAAACCAAAGCAGACCGAGATGTCGGCGAGCGGGGCGTCGAAAAGCACGTCGGGTGTCTCGGCGGGGTTGAGCTTCATAAGGGCATCGAGCACGTCGAGTTCCTGGAAGTGCAGGTTGGGAATGCGCAGGGCGTGACCGTGCGCATCGATAGCCAAATCCTGACACGAGTCGACACCATAGAACTCAAACGGGCAGCTGGCATCTGCCGAGGGGTTTGCGCCGTCGACGCCCTTGGCGGCAAGTGCGCCGCCGGCGGCAAAGTTCTCGAATCGCATATTGCCGCAGGCGAGATCGAAGACGCGGACGGGATGCTCAATCGTGGCGACATCGAGCTGTTCGAGCGCGATGTCCATGGTGCGCACCCAGCCGGGCCACGGGGCCTGGCGCGTATCGGAGAAGGAGGCGGAGTGCTCGCGATAGAACGTGTTGTTGAGCTGGATGAGCGATGAGGCGAAATCGCGGTTCACGGCGCGGAACTCCCTCCGTTGGCGGTGCGGAATTAACAGTACGACCATACTACCGTTAACGCCGCAACGGGGACAACCAAGCTACGGGTCATTGCTTTGTTTGGACACATTTCCGCAGCTCATATGCACCCGCAACCGACGGTTGTCAAAAATCTCACTAGAATAGGTGGCATGCTTTTGGCGGTGGCGGATAGATTTTTAACTGTGCAAGGCGCCTTAAGAAGAAAAACGGTCCGGCGGCACGGCTGGCATCACATAGGAGGAACCATGAATGTAGAAACTGCGCAGCGGCTCGCCGACCTTCGTCGCAGCAAGGGTTTTAGCCAAGAAGGGCTGGCACGAAAGCTGGGACTGTCGCGCCAAGCAGTCAGTAAATGGGAGCGCGCGGAGAGCTCGCCCGATACCGAGAACCTGATCTCGCTCGCCAGGCTCTATGGCGTGAGCCTGGACGAGCTGCTCAATCCGAGCGATGAGATTGAGGACGATATCGAGTTTGAGAACGAGGACCGTGCCCGTCAGCGCGAGGCCGAGGCGGCAGATCGCGCCCGTACCCATGAGGCGGCGGCACGTGCCACCGAGGCGGCAACACAGGCGAGTGACGCCGCCGCCAAGGCGGC
>DBFNYT010000053.1:0-11330 GCA_048425625.1 Collinsella sp.
AAGCAATGTTTCTCTGCCCGAAGGCTCCACGGCCCAGAACCTTATTGAGGCAGTTCTGAAGGCCAAGGGCGTTGCGTACAACGGCTCCCAGAGTGGTGAGTACTGGTTCCTGAATTCCATTACTTCGCCGTTCGATCACAAGCCGTATGGTTGGGATGCTGCGACCAATAAATATTGGCATCTGTATATCAACGGAGAGCCCTCCTTACTCTGCGCCAATCAGATTACGCTCCAGAGCGGCGATAAGGTCACGCTTGCCTATACCACCGATAATTCGCCCATGCCCGATCCCGACAAGATTGTCGTGGATCCGAGCGCGACAACTCCTGATTGGGATGCCGAGTGGGCCGGCTACGGCAACAGTGGCAACGGTTCGACCGTAACGGATGCCAAGACGCCTGCGCAGGCCGCCGGTCTTAAGTGGGCCTTCGATTGGAAGGCCGAGTCTGGTCAGCAGTATGCCAACTGCAGTGAGCCTGTCATCGCTAACGGCTTTGTGTACATTGCGACCGAGAACGAGCTCATTAAGATCGATTCGTCCACGGGCAAAAAGGTTGCCTCTGCGCCGCTTGCCTCTAAGGTGAGCTATACCTCTCGTCCGATCTACACCAATGGCCTTATCATCGTTCCGCTCAACGGCGGTGCGGTCCAGGCGATTACTGCAGACAAGCTGATCTGCAAGTGGCTGACGCCTGGTTTGACGGACTTGACGCAGAGCTCCTGCACCGTCGTTTCGGACGGCGAGTACGTCTATGTAGGCTCGGTCGATATTTCGTATGATGAGAATTACAACGCGACCTACGGCAACGGCTCCCTTTCGCGCATTAAGATTGCCACGGGCGAAGTTTCTTGGCAGAACATCGACCCTGCCGAGGGCTATTACTGGACTGGTGCGGCTTTGACGGATAAGTATGCCATTGTTCCTACGAGCGCGGGCACGCTTAAGTGCATTGATAAGACGACGGGCGATGTCGTTTCGACCATGAAGCTCGGCGCTCTCGCGAACGCCGACTGTGTCGCCGATCCGTCCAATGGTTCGACCTTCTATCAGATGACGCACGATGGAAAGCTCCATGTGATTTCGCTTTCGGCGAAGGGCGTACTGAGCGAGCAGAAGACGGTCGACCTGGGTCTTACGAATAACATGAGCGCACCGGCGGTGGCTGGCGAAAACTTGATTGTCGGCGGACAGACGGCTACTGGCTCTGCTCTGGCTTTCTATAATCTGAAGACCGGTAAAACCACGATGGTCACCGCTGCTGACGGTAAAGAACTGCCGGCCGGATTTAACGGTATTGCTGCTACTCCGCTGGTGAGTGTTCAGGGCGGCAAGACCTATGTGTACTTCACCGTTAACAGCGCGGATAGCAAGGATTACGTTAACTACTCTGCTGGTGGTGGCGTGTATCGCTATACGCTCGGCGATGCAGAGGCGACACAGATTTATGATGCGGCTGGCCATTACCAGCACTGCGACTCTCCGGTCATTGCCGATGCATCTGGCAGCCTGTACTACATCAATGATTCGGGCACGCTGTTCAAGCTCGGGGCCGTTGAGTCTTGGACGGTTGCCTTTAATTCCAACGGCGGGTCTGCTTGCGACACTAAGTTTGTTGCTACGGACGACGGCAAGCTGGTCAAGCCGGCCGATCCGACGCGCGATGGCTACACTTTCGGCGGTTGGTTCACCGATGAGGCTTGCACGCGGGCGTATGACTTCAGTACGCCGGTGACGGCCGATCTGACGCTGTATGCCAAGTGGACCAAGAATGCTGTTAACCCTGGCGGCAATGGCGGTTCTGGCTCCAATGGCGGCAATGGCGGCGCTGGCAACGGTTCCGGTGCTGGCGCTGGCACGGGCACGGGTTCCGGCTCCGGCACGAAGGGCCAGCAGGCTGGCGGCGCTGTCGCTCCGGGTCATAAGCCGATGACCAAGACGACGGTGTCGACCAAGACCGAGACCAAGGACAACAAGCCCAACAAGAAGGACTCCGATAAGTCCGATAAGAAGGACGAGAAGAAGTCTGACAAGAAGTCTGACAAGAAGGACAGCAAGTCCGACAAGAAGTCCGATTCCAAGTCCGATACGGGTGCTGCTTCTACGACCACTGCTAAGAAGCCCTCTAGTGCTTCCGAGCAGGAGACTGGCGCCAACCCGCTCGCCATTGTTGGCGTTGCCGCCGGCGTCATCGGTCTCGCCATCGTCGGCGTGTTCGTGTTCACCAAACGTCGGTAGGTGAGGGCTGTGTCCAATAAATCCAAGGACGCTGACCCCAAGCAACCAAATTCCTCGTTCATTCAGTTCGACGATGCAAAGCAACAGGGCGCCGCTTCGGCGGCGTCCGCCCC
Organism: Collinsella sp.; assembly: GCA_048425625.1. Classification (GTDB taxonomy): domain Bacteria; phylum Actinomycetota; class Coriobacteriia; order Coriobacteriales; family Coriobacteriaceae; genus Collinsella. Next base: position 2,350 of record DBFNYT010000053.1, read on the forward strand.
TCGACGGAAGGCGCTTACTGGCGTCCTGACCGCCGCGTGCGTTGCGCTAATTGTCATATCGCTGGGCTTCGTCCATCCTTCCGAGAGCGGCGCCTGGTCCATTGACTGGATCGTTCAGACCGTGACGGGGGAGAGCGTCGTCGCGAAGGACGCCAAGGGGTCTGACTCGACCGTCGCTTCGGGTAAAGCTGGCTCCAAGGATTCCAAATCTTCGGATGGTGCGAACGACGAGTCTAAGGGTTCGGATAAATCTGACTCTAAGAAGGAGTCCGAGTCTTCGGACAAGGAATCAAACAAGGGCTCGGATAGCAAAAAGTCCGAAGACAAGGATGGCAAGAAGTCTGGAGAGAAGAACAGCAATAAAAAGACCGACGGCAATCAGTCGACTTCTCAGAACTCGACTTCTTCTGGCGGGGCCGGCTCTACGCCTGGCGCCTCCTCCTCATCCAGCGGGGCATCTTCTGCCCCCGATAACGGCAACGCCTCTACTGGCGACCAGGGCAGCTCGCAGCAGCCTAGCTACGTTACGGTGACGGTTTCGGTTACATCGAGCGCTGTGGGCAATCCTGTGTCCTCTGGTGGCACCTTTACCTTTAACGAAGGCGCTACCGTCTACGATGCCCTGTGCGCGCTGGGCCTTTCTGTCAACGCACATGGCTCGTCATACGGCACGTATGTCTCCGCGATTGGTGGTTTGGCCGAGAAACAGTACGGCGGCACGAGCGGCTGGATGTACTCCGTCAACGGCACAACGCCCATGACGGCCTGCAGCAACTACGTTCTCTCTAACGGCGACAACGTGGTTTGGTATTACGTTACAGGCTAGAGGCCTCGACATAGCGCACCAAACGGGCGGTTCGGACAAACATCCGGGCCGCCCGTTTTTCATGCGAATGGGATTGGGTCGCCGGGTCTCTCGGCAAACAAAAAACCGGTTGGAACGGGAATTCCAACCGGTTATACATTCAAGCAAATAATGAATCGACTACGACCGTGCGCCCTCGAGGAAGAAGCGGCGGCTGAAGTAGTTGTACCAGGTGACGAGGAACGTGGCGATGGCCTTCATGGCCTGGTAGCCGATGCTCAAAAACGTGACGCCCACAAACATGTATAGGTCGTTGAGGCCCAGACCGATCACCGACAGGATGGTGAAGATCGTGAACTCGCGCTTGCGGCTCATTCCCTCGCGATGGTCGAACACGTACTTCATGCTGAGCCAGTAGTTGACCACGACGGACGTGATGAACGAAACCGTGGTGCTCATCAAAAAGTCGAGGTGAAACAGCTCGACGAGCGCAATGAGCATACCCCAGTCGATGCCAAAGGAGATAAGACCCACGACAGCGAACTTGAGGAACTGCTTGGTATGAGGTTGTGCCAGTGCCTTGCGCACGTAATCACATCCAATGCGTTGATGAATCGAGCAGAGGATACTTTAGAGCTTTTGCAAGGGAAACGTAAGGTCTTTGCCAAGAACTATACGAACTCGCCAAATTTTCAAGAGCTAATCCGCAAACGTTGAAAATTTGCCCGTAAACGAGCAAAGCCCACGAACAACACAGCGCTCGACGCGCGTCATCCGTGGGCATCGTAAAGCTGTAAGGTTGCGAGTTACTTGGTCTCGTTGCCTTCCAGGAAGATCTTTCGGGTCACAAAGTTGTAGACCATGACAAGCGCGGTGGCGCAGATCTTGGCGATATTGGCCTCGAGTCCCAGGCCGGCGTTGAGTGTCAACACGATACCGTCGTTGAGTGCCAGGCCGATCACGGACAGCACGACAAAGATAATGAACTCGCGGCGGCGGCTCATGCCCTCCTTGTGTGCAAACACGTACTTCATGCTGGCGAGGTAGTTAAAGATGAGTGAGATGATGAAGCCGCTGGTGTTGGCGATTAGGATGTTGAGGCCCAGACCGTAGTGGAGCAGATTCATAATGCCAAAGTCGATGACCGTGGCAATGACGCCGACGACGCCAAACTTCATGATCTGCGCAAGGAGCTTTTGCATGGTACCTGCCTTAGGGTGGCGCCGGGACGCCGTGGGGATGACAAACTCAGCAAGTTTAGCCAATCCCCACGGGTGGAGCTAGGCGCGCTCCTCGATAGCACCGTTTCTATATGCATCGAGCAGCTGGCGCAGGTCCTGGATCTGGCTGCGGATCTTGGCACCGGAATCGGTGTCGCTCACCATGCGGCGACGGTCTGCTTGGTCAAAACGGTTGGTCTCGCTCTCGATGTCTACGTTGCGTGTGAGTGCCTCGGCAACCGTCGTAAAGGCCCGGTGCGACTTGAGACGGCAGCCGCGCGAGCTCGAGATGAGCGTATAGCCGGCGATACCCGTCTTGGGATGGTAGGCGCGGCAGAAGCCGCCATCGATGACCAGCAGCTTCCCCTCGGCTCGGATAGGCTGCTCGCCCTTGGTGGTTTTAACGGGCGTGTGGCCGTTGATGATGTGGCCGGTCGGTGAACATGCCATGGGCGTGACGCCAAACTCGCGCATGATGTCATCGCAGACCGAGGGCGACTTGGTAAGCGTAAAGTACGGGTCCATCGGCTCGACCCAGGTGCTCTTATCGGCGATATAGGCGCGCTCAAAGGTACGCACCAGGCGTCCGCTGGCGGGTGAGTTAAAGCCAATCCACAGGTACCACATCCAGTCGAGAGCGTCGCGGTCGCCCACACGCCAGGCGCGGCGGGCGATGTAGTCGCAAAAATCGAGATAATCGCGGCCAGTGTGCCAGGTGCCCAGGCAGTTCATGCTGCTAAAGGTGCCGTCTTCGTTGAGTGGCACGCAGCCATGGAACAGCAGGTTGCCGTTGGCAACCTTGTACATCGAGCCATGGGAATAGAGGAAATCGATATGGCGATGCAGGTGATCGGCGGTGACAAACTCGGACACGAGCTTGTCGATGATGTGCTGCTCCTGAGACGTGAGCGTATAGGGGTCCGTCGGGTCGACGGTGGGGAAGTCGTTGGTCGTGAGCAGCCACACGCTGCCGTCGGCGAGCGTGACCGTGCCGGTGTCGTGGTCGATCTTGTCGAGTAGCAGGCGGTCGGTCATGTCGAACTCGGGGTGGCGCTGGATAATCTGACCCTCGAGCTTAAAGAGCAGCACGTTGATGGCCTTGATCAGCGGGGTGATGGACTCACCGGCGGTGTAGGTGGCATCGGCAAAGGCGACAAGCTCACGCAGCGAGATGCCGTAGTCGTTCTCGAGGATCTCGTAATTGTCGTAGCGTAGGTTGTTGCGCAGCACCGTGGCGATGCAGGCGGGCTCACCGGCCGCAGCGCCCATCCACAGCAGGTCGTGGTTGCCCCACTGGATGTCGAGCGAATGGTAGGTGAGCAGGCGGTCCATAATCTTGGCCGCGCCGCCGCCTCGGTCGAAGATGTCGCCCACCAGGTGCAGGTGGTCGACGGCCAGGCGCTTGATGAGCGAGGCGAGCGACTCGATAAAGTCGTCGGCGCTGGCGGTCTCCAGGATGGACTCCACGATGCGCTCGTGATAGCGCACGCGATAGTTGTTCTCGTCCGGGTGCGTGTGCAACAACTCGTCGATGATATAGGCGTAATCGCGCGGGATGGCCTTACGCACTTTGGAGCGCGTGTAGCGGCTTGAAAGCGAACGAGCGACCATGATGAGCTGGTCAAGCATCGTCTTGTACCAGGTGGGCGAGTCCTCGCGCTGGCTGCGGACCAGCTCGATCTTCTCGCGCGGGTAGTAGATGAGCGTGCACAGCTCGCCCTTCTCGTCAAAGGAGAGCGTTTCGCCAAAGATTTCGTCGACATGCTCGCGCACGACGCCCGAGCAGTTGTTGAGGATGTGCATAAAGGCTTCGTACTCGCCATGCACGTCGCTCATAAAATGCTCAGTGCCTTTGGGCAGGTTGAGGATGGCCGAGAGGTTGATGATCTCGGTAAACGCGGATTGCTCGGTGGGAAACTGTCTCGACAGCAGGCGCAGATACTTGAAGTCTTGCGGATTGCGATCGAATGCGACCATGAAACACCTTCCGATAGGGCTGGTAAAACTGATAAACAGCGTCAAACGTTTATCAGTATGCGCCGCTTTTGTTTCGATTGGGGATGGGCGGCCGAATTGTTAGCCGAACGGTTTGGTAAATCGATTTAGTGGAGGTAGATATGGCGGTTGAGTGGAGACGATAGAGGGTGTTTTCTCAGATATTTATGCGTGGGGTCGGTGGAAACGATGGCGGTAAAGATGTTCGCTATTTTTGGTTCGATTTGGTAAATAGTGGACATATGTACCGTATGTAGGCTCACTGTGCGATAATTTGCTCAGCAATGAGTAAGGAGCCTCATATGAGTGATTTTGTCCTGACCTGTGAATCCGCCGCCGATCGAACTCGGGAGTTCTTTGAATCGCGCAATATCCCTGTCGTGTGTTTTCATTACGAGATCGACGATGTTGTCTATACGGACGATCTGTATCAGTCGATTACGCCGGACGAGTTTTTTGCCCAGATTGCCGCAGGCGCCATGCCCAAGACGTCTCAGGTGAGCGTGGGTGAGTACGAGGAGTTTTGGGAGCCGCTTGTTGCCGAGGGTAAAGACGTGCTGCACCTGACGTTGTCGTCGGGTATTTCGGGTACGTATGGCTCGGCTTGCGTTGCGGCGCAGATGCTCGCGGATCGCTATCCCCAGGGCGGCAAGGTGCGCGTCATCGATTCGCTGGCGGCGTCTTCGGGCTTTGGCCTGCTGGCGGAATGCGCCGCCGACGTGCGCGATAGCGGGGCTTCACTCGACGAGACGGCTGCCTGGATCGAGGAGCACAAGCTCAACCTGCACCACTGGTTCTTCTCGACCGATCAGTCGAGCTACCTGCGCGGCGGTCGCATTTCGGCTGCGAGCGCGATCATCGGCACGGCGCTTAAGATTTGCCCGCTTATGACGGTCGATTGCGAAGGTGGGCTGTCGCCACGTGAGAAGATTCGCACTAAGAAGCGCGCGATTTCCGAGATGGCTAAGACCATGATGGCACACGTGCAGGACGGTGCGGATTATTCGGGTAAGTGCGTCATGTCGCACTCGGCGTGCCGCGAGGATGCCGAGGCAGTTGCGGCGCTGATCGAGGAACAGATTCCGCAGCTTAAAGGCAAGATTGAGATCAATAACATCGGTACTCTGATTGGCTCGCATACCGGACCTGGTACGGTGGCGCTCTTCTTTATGGGCGACAAGCGCGTGGATTAGTTTGCCCCATCACATCGCTGCATGATTGCTCAAACGAAAACGGCCCGCCTCACGTTTGTGGAGCGGGCCTTGCTGTTGGGGTTAGCGTTTCTTTCCGCGGAAGAAGAAGCCGTGCAGTGATGGCTTGAGGCCGCGATTGGCGCGATGCTCCTCGACGCGCTCGTGGATCGAAGCGACGCGCTCGATGACTTCGTCGGGAATCGGCACGTCGGGATTCATGTTCTCGACCTGGCTGACCTCGGCGGCGGAGACCTGGTCGATAATGGGCACATCGTCGTGCGAGATGACAGGTGTGGCGTCTTCCTTCATCTTGCGATAACGCTGCATCATGTCGGTCTGTAGCTGCTGGGCCGAAGGCGGCGTCCAGATGATGGCGTTGGCGCCGGCGGCGATGGTTTCACGGATGCTCTCGGGCGTCTTGCCGCCCGGCGCGATGAGCGGCAGGTTGGGATAGTGCTTGCGCAGCTCGCGTAGGACCTGGGGCGTGTTCTTGCCGGCGGCGATGTTGAGAATCTTGGCTCCAGCGCGCACCTTGGCGTGGGCATCGTCGTCGCAGCGAACGACCGTAGCGATGACGGGGATGTCGGCGATGTTGGTGATGTGCTCGACCATCTCGGCGGTGGCGGGGGAGTTGACCACACAGCCCGCCGCGCCCTGCATCTCGGAGACGGCTGCCATCTGAACGGAGCGCTTGCCGGTGGTGGTGCCACCGCCCACGCCTACGAAGACCGGGCACTCGGCGACGGTCAGCAGCGCCTGCGTAATGGCGGGCTGCGGCGTGAAGGGGTAAACGGCAAAGACGGCATCGGCGTTGGAGTTGCGGATGACCGCGACGTCGGTGGTGTAGATGAGCGATTTGATACGACGGCCGAAGAGCGTGAAGCCGCTGGCCTCCTCAATCTCGTCAGGCATGCGAAGGGCCGCCTTGCGCAGGCGCCCGTCGATGGGCAGCGGCTCCATGGGAAGCAGTCCGTTGGGGGTCACGGCTACCTGGGGTTCGGTGAACTCGTCTGCGAGCTCGACCTCGGAGAAATCGACCGAGGCGACGATGTCCTCGTGAACCTCGGCGGGCACATCGATGGGGGCTTGGTCGTTTGCCGCGGCAGGCGTGTCGAAGGAGCTGGTGCCGACGAAGGCGTCGACGCGCTCATTTAGATCGTTGAGGGTATCCATGGAAGCTCGATTCTATGTGATGACGGCCGGCGCGATGCAGCCGGAATTGCGAATGCTAAATCGTTTGACGAGTTGATTTTTCCCCGCCGCGCCATCCGTTAGACCGAAGGGCCGGCGAACGTGAAGGAGCTGTGGTGGCAGGTATTGAGGTGCTATCTTGAATGTCCCGTTTAAAAGAGAGGTGACGCGGTATGGAATTGACAGCAATGTTTAGCTCGATTGGCCTGTGCGTGGGCGCAATCGTTGCCGCCGCGGTCATCTACTTTGTGGTCACGGCCATTAAGGGCAAAAGGGCCGAACGCAAGGAGCGCGCGACGCTTAAACAGCATCGCGACCAGCAGAGCAAACGCGCACGGAGATAGCTTGTTGAGTTTTGGATCCGTGCGCTAGCTGCGTTTTCGGATCAGGGCAATGTAGAAGCCCTCAAAGTCGCGGCTAGGCGGAATGGTGAGCGTGCCGGGCAGGCCGTTGGCGATGGCCGATACCTGACCCGCGGCAATGGCCTCGGTCAGGGCGTTGGACTCGATGCGCGGCTCCTCACCAGCTTCCTGGGCGCGGCGTGCCTCACTTTCGCTTGGCGTGCCGTCGAGGGGGATGAGCTCGCAGTCCATATGCTTGTCGAGGGCCTCTTGCAGGGCGTCCTCGTTTTCCTGCGGCAAGATCGAACAAGTCGAATAGACGAGCGTGCCGCCCGGTTTGAGGGCTCCCATGGCGCGGTCCAGAAGCGCACGCTGCGAGCGGGCGCACTTGCCAAGCAACTGCTCGGTCAGGCCGCGCAGGCTTTTCTCGTTGCCGCTGATAACGGTGCCCGTGCCGGTGCAGGGAGCGTCGAGCAGGATGCGGTCAAAGCGGAAGAACTCGTCGAGCTCGCGTGCGTCGGTGCGCATGACGGGCACGTTTTTTGCGCCTTGGCGGTGGAGGTTGGCTTCGAGCTTCTCGGCGCGGGGAATGCTCATCTCGCAGGCGGTAAGGTGCGCCTGCCCCTGCGTGAGGGCGGCGATCTGCGTCGTCTTGCCGCCAGGGGCTGCGCACATGTCCAGGATGTCCTCGCCTGCCTGAGCGCCCAGGACCAACGGCGGCATCATGGACGACAGACTTTGCAAGTAGATCTTGCCGTCGCGGTAGATGTCGAGGTCCCACAGGTCGGAAACCTGGGCCTCGGGCAGGATGAAGGCGTCTGGGTACCAGGTGACGGGGTTGTGGGCGATGCCGGTGGCATCGAGCGCCGCAGCGATGTCCTCGACGGTTGCCTTGAGCGTGTTGGCGCGCAGCGTGACCGGGCGTGTGGCCGCGGCGCCGAAGCCCTCGATCATGAGCTCGGCATCGGCGGGCGCATAGGCGCCGGCGACCGTGTCGACCATAAAGCGCGGCAGGTCGGCGGCGGAGTGTTGGGCGGCAAGTTGGTCGGAAAGCTCGGTAGCAGCAAACTGCCTGAGCTTGAGCTCGGCCTTGACCTGCTTTTTCTGCTTACGACGACGCGGCTTGGACATCCGTCTTTCCTTCCCGTCCCAAATTGACTACTTTCCGGGCACGCCGCTGCTGGCGTGCTTTAGTACTGGCTCTCGTGCTTGCTGAAGAAGTCGAAGCGCGGGGGCAGCGGCTTAACGCGGTGCTCGCCGGGCTTCTCGCCCAGGCTCTCCACAAACTCGTCCGTTGAGGCAAAGATGTTGTCCCAGCTAAAGAAGGCGACCGGGTCGACGTCGAAGTACTCGCAGATGAGCTCGCAGCCGGCCGGGACGATGCCGTGCATCAGGACGGTCGCCACGCGAAGCTCGGTAAAGGCGTCGACCAGGGCCTGCTTCATGGCAGCGTTGGCTGGCTCGCCCTCGAGCTTGTTGGCGGCCTTGGAGGCATCGCTCCAGCGCTTGTTTGCGGCGCGCAGGTAGTCGTCGCACACGGCGAGCGCGCGGTGCGTCTCGAACTTGTACATGGCCTGCTCAAAGGCAAGGGCGGCCTGCTCGGCAGCTTCGACCACGGCAGCAGAGGCGGCACCGGCGGGAATGCAGCCGTTGCGATAGGGGCTCTCGTCACCCTCCTTGACGGCGACGCCGTAGAAGCAGCTGCGGGCCAAGCGGTTGAACACGCCAGTCAAGAGGGCGCTCTCCTTAAGGGCCGGGTCGATAACGCGCTTGTCATCGCAGGCGCGCACCTCGTTGCCGTCCTTGTCCTTGCCGGTCACGCGGGTGTCGTATGCCTTGGGGCTAAAGCTCACCGGCTTCTCGGACAGGCCGAGCGACAGCCAATGCGCGCGCATCTGCTCGCAGGTGTAGTGGTTGAGCAGGTCGTCTGCCGGCGGGGGAGGCGTCTGCGAGGAGGAGCTGGCCTTTTTGCCCATGTAGAGCAGGTGGTAGCAGGCGCTGACGGTGCTCTGCGTAAGGTCCCAGCCCAGGGCCTCCCACATGGCGGTCTGCGCGATGCAGTAGAAGTAGATGTTGTCCTGACCGATGAACTGGTAGATCCGTGCGTCGTCAGAGCACCACCAGTCGCGCCAGTCGAGCGAGCTGTGCTGGTAGGTGGGTGCGGGTACCTGCGTGGAATCGGCGGCGGGCTCGCCCATGAGGGCGGCGTCCTGGGCGGCGACACCCTCAGTTACGC
>DBFNYT010000054.1:0-5760 GCA_048425625.1 Collinsella sp.
CCGCAACGCGCATTGCAACAAAACACATTCGCGTCCCAACAAAAACGGGAGCCGGATCACATCCGGCTCCCGTTTTCTGCTATGTCAGTCATATAAAGCGGCTACGAGATATTGCCCAAGAACGCCTTGGTGCGCTCGCTCTTGGGGTGGTCGAAGACCTCGCTCGGCGTACCCTCTTCCACAATGACGCCGCCGTCCATAAAGACGACGCGGTCGGCGACATCGCGGGCAAAGCCCATCTCGTGCGTCACGACGATCATGGTCATACCGTCGTGCGCCAGGTCGCGCATGACGCCCAGAACGTCGCGCACGAGCTCAGGGTCGAGCGCCGACGTGGCCTCGTCAAAGAGCATCACGTGCGGGTTCATCGACAGGGCGCGGGCGATGGCCACGCGCTGCTGCTGGCCGCCCGAGAGCTGGCTCGGCATAAAGTCGATGCGCTCGGCCAGGCCGACCTTGGTCAGCTCCTCGACGGCGATCTTCTCGGCCTCTTCCTTGCTGCGCTTGAGCACCTTTTGCTGCGCAAGCATGACGTTCTTTTTGACCGACAGGTGCGGGAACAGGTTGAACTGCTGAAACACCATGCCCAGGTGCGTGCGCACTTTGTTGAGGTCGACGCCCTTGGCACACACATCCACGCCCTCGACGACAATCGAGCCGCTCGTGGGATGCTCCAGGCGATTGATGCAGCGAAGCATCGTCGACTTGCCCGAGCCTGAGGGGCCCAAGACCACAACGACCTCACCCTTGTGCACATCCAGATCGATATCGCGCAGGACCACGTTGTCCCCAAAGGCCTTCTGGAGGTTCTTGATGCTGACGACGACCTCGTTCGAGTTATTGGTTTCGCTCATGATAGGACCTCCTTACAGACCGGCGATGTGATCGGCGGGCGTCGCGACAACCTGTCCGGCGCTCTTGGCGGGACGCTTCTTCTTGGTCTCGGCCGTGCCCAAAAGCCTCGCCTCAAGACCGCTCACCAAGCGAGCGAGCGGCAGGGTGATGACCAGATAGAACAGGGCGGCAACCACGTACGGTGTAATGGAGCCCGTCGTGGCCACGATGGTACGGGCGTTCATGACGATCTCGACCACGCCCACGGCCGCAAGCAGCGACGTATCCTTGTAAAGCAAGATAAACTCGCTGGTCAGCGTAGGCAAAACATTGCGGAACGTCTGCGGAATCATAACGTAGAGCAGTGTCTGGAAGGCATTCATGCCCAGCGAGCGAGCAGCCTCGTTCTGGCCCTTGGGGATCGACTGAATACCGGCACGGAAAATCTCGCACAGGTACGCAGACGAGTTCATGGCCATGACGATAACGCCAAGCACGTAGTCATCAACCTTGACGCCGGCCAACGGCAGACCGAAGAACGCGATATAGATCTGCAGGAACGCCGGCGTACCGCGGATGATATTCACATAGATGCCGGCGAGGCAGCGCAGGATGCGCGACTTGGAGATGCGCATGAGCGACAAGGCAAAGCCAAAGGGAATTGCCAGCGGAAACGCCACAAGCACGATCGAGAGCGACATAAGGAAGCCCTTAAAGACGATCGGCAGGCTTTGGACCAAAATGACCGGGTTTAAGAACAGGCGCAGGAACATATTGGAGTTCCAGGCCTCGACCCACGGCTGCTCCTTAAGATCGGCCAGGAAGTTATCGAATGCCGTCACGCCCTTGATCTCCACCGACGGAATCTTGGAGATCTTCTTGGTCGAGCCATCGGCCAAAGTGCAGGTGCCGCTAAAGGCCTCATCGCCGCCCTCGACGGGGAAGGTCACGCCGTAAACCTCGACACGGAAAAAGCCGCCGGCAGGCGCCGTCTCGCCAAAGTCGATCTTGAGCGTCTGGCCGTCAGCCTTGCACGTGGGCTTCATGGGCGTACGATCCATGAGGTCCTCGCCCGAGAGCATCGTCAATCGCGTGTCATCGGTACCAAACGTCGTGCCGTCGACAAACGTCAGCGAAAGACCGCTCAGCTCCTCGTCGGCATCGGCCTGGACCTCCCAGGTAATGCGCGTCTCGGTACCGCCGACCACAGCGCTGCCCGAACCAGTGTTGGGTCGGGCGGTAATCTTTGCGGTCTCAAGCGCCTGGGCGGTCGTGGGCGCATATGCCCCTGCGCACACCAGCGCGAGCGCCACGGCCATGGCGCAGGCTAGCTTTTGGAGCAAGGCGGGCAGTGGAAAACGCTGCTCCGCGGCCCCTTTGTTCAGTCGAGACAAGGTGGCTCCTATCGTAGAAGTTGCCGGCAAAACGAGACGGAAATACTCTCCGTCAAGAGAAGCGCAAAGGCCCTCTCCGCCAAAACGGAAAGGGCCCGCGAGCAATCAAGTAGCTATTTTACTTGATGTTGTACTTAGCCATGAGGGCGTCAATGGTACCGTCGTCGGTCAGGTCCTTGATGGCCTGGTTGATGTCTTCCTTGAGCTTGGTGTTACCCTGGTTGATGGCGATGGCGTACTCCTCGCCGGTGCTGATCTGCTTGATGGTCTGGCAGGTGTTGAACTGCTCGGCGGTCAGCTGGCTGGCAACGGAGCGGTTGGTGACTACGGCGTCGCCCTTATCGGACTGCAGGGCACTGAAGCACTCGGTGGCGTCCTTGTAGGGGACGATCTTGGCCTTGGGGAAGTTCTCCTGGGCAAAAGACTCGGCGGTCGAGCCAGACTGAACGATGATGGTAGCGTCGGCGTTGTTGAGCTTCTCGCTGTAGTTGTCGGCCGTGATGTCGGTGTTATCGACCTTGGTCACGATAGCCTGATCGTCCATGTAGTAGGAATCGGAGAAAGTGACTTCCTTCTCACGCTCGGGCGTGTCGGTGATAGCCGCGATGGAGACGTCGTACTTGGCGCCCGAAGCGACACCCGGAACCAGCGTGTCAAAGTCATTGTTGACGTACTCGACATCCAGGCCCAGCTTGTCACCGATAGCCTTGATGAGCTCAAGGTCAAAGCCCTGGTAGTCGCCGTTGTCATCCTTGTACTCAAACGGCGCGTACTCGGCAGAGGTGCCGACGGTCAGCGTGCCGTCCTTGACGAGCGCGTACTCCTTGGAGCCGTCGACCTTCTCGACCTTAGCGTCGTCAGAGCTGCTGGAACCGGCATCAGAACCAGAGGTGGCGTTGGACGAACCGCAGCCCGTCAGAGCAAGGGCGAGCGCCATAGCACCCGTGGCGGCAAATGCGCCAAGCTTCTTCAGCTTCATAATCAGTCTCCTTCCGGTGACCTCGTTTGATTCAGAGGTCTGCAAAAACTGTTGGCTATTATGCACCCGGAATTACGAATCTGCAATGAGAAAACTGATTGAAACAAACCCATAACGTGAATGGAATACTCTACTTTGTGACAGTCATTACTGCTGCAATGACCTTAATAGTCTAATTTCAGCTGCATAACCTGCAAGTTCGTTCGGAGTCTCCAAAATAAACGGCAGCGAACGCAAGTGGCCATTCGATACAATATTCTGCATAACCTGCATACCTCCACCAAATTCCTCACTGCCAAGGTATCCCTTGCCGATGCACTCGTGACGATCTTTATGGGCGCCACAAGAGTTCTTCGAATCGTTGATGTGTACGGCATGCAAGCGATCGATACCCACCACGCGGTCGAACTCGTCGAGTACGCCGTCCAGATCATGGATGATGTCGTAGCCGGCATCGCTCACATGGCAGGTGTCTAGGCAAACGCCCAGCTTGGCCGACAGCTCGGGGCGTTTGCCGGCAACACCCTCAATGATGAGCGCCAGTTCCTCAAAGCTGCGGCCCACCTCGGTGCCCTTGCCCGACATGGTCTCGAGCAGCACCGTCGTCTGCTGGCCCTCAAACATCACCTGACACAGGGCGTCGACAATCATCTGAATGCCGGCGTCGGAGCCCTGCCCCACATGCGCACCGGGATGGAAGTTGTAGTAGTTGCCGGGCAGCGCCTCCATGCGCCGCAGGTCCTCTGCCATAGCCTCCAAGGCGAACTCGCGCGCCCGCTCTTTGGCAGAACAGGGGTTGTAGGTATACGGGGCATGCGCCACCAGCGGTCCAAAGTCGTTTTGCGACATAAGCTCGCGCAGAGCCGCCACGTCATCCATGTCAAGTTCTTTCGCCTTGCCGCCGCGCGGGTTGCGCGTAAAGAATGCAAAGGTATTGGCGCCAATGGATAGCGCCGTCTCCCCCATCGCCCGATAGCCCTTCGTCGTCGAAAGATGACACCCGATCGTCAGCATCTCCAGCTCCCTCCTCATCAGTTGCGGTGAAATACGGTCTATTGGTGCCTTATTTTGGCGCAAACAGACCGTATTCCACCGCAAGTTATAAAAGGGGCATCAGGGACAAAGGCCTCCAGGCATTCCAAGCGCTGGTGCCATGCCCCCACGCCCTAAAGTTTCAAACGAATCGCATCGATGATGTGCGCGCAGCGCTGCGTGGCGGCAAGGGGCATGACGGGACTCTCGAGTTTCCCCGCCTGAATGAGCTGCGTCGCATGCTGGATTTCGCCGTAGAAATCATCGACCTCAAACGGGGCATTTATTTCTAGCGTTCGACCGTCGGAATACTTCACATGAGCGAGCTCGGGGCGATGGAGCCGCTCGATTTCCAACGAGCCCCGCTCACAGGCAATCGTTAAGCGGCTTTCATATGTTGCTTTGCCGTCGCACACCATATGAATGGGTATACCGCCGACGCTCATATGGATCTCGTCGGCCCAATCGACGCGGCCGCCCGATACGTCACGCCAGCGAACTTCACGGGAAGAAACCTCGCACGCGCCCGCGAGCAAATCCTCAAACCAACCGACTGCATAGCAGCCCATATCATATAGACAGCCGCCCTGCAACGGATCAAGCAGATAGCCCGAAGGAGGCTCGCCGTAATCGAGCTTTTGCACGCTTTCAATCGAGACAATACGGCCAAGCTCACCCGACGCAAGCAAGTCCTTCACGCGAGTGCGCATCGGGCAAAACCGATTCTTCATCGCCTCCATAAACAGCACGCCGCGCTCGCGAGAGGTGGAAGCAATCGAGAGAGCCTCTTCCTCACTCAAAACGGCCGGCTTTTCGCACAGCACGGCCTTTCCGGCGCGCAGCGCGCGACAGGCCCAACGCGTATGCATGCCATGCGGAAGAGCCAAGTAGATTGCGTCGACATCGGGGTCGGCAATCAGCGCGTCATAAGCCGCATCGCCGTTATCATCGGCCGAGGCATGGCTATGCGCAGCATCGATCGAAAACGCTCGGGAAAATTCCTCGACATGCGCAGGAGTGCGGCCGGCCGCAGCCACCAGCCGTGCCCCGTCGACCTTCTTGAGCGACGATGCAAATCGATGAGAAATGTGCCCAGCGCCCAAAATGCCCCAACGAACCTCACGCGAATCATTACGTAAACCTCGGTCACCCACGATAGCCTCCCATCAGTTGCGGCGAAATAGTTCCTGCTATCGCCCTATTCTGCCGCAAACAGGAACTATTCCATCACAAGATATAAAAGGGTCATGAGGAGCGTGTTTTGCCGAAGACTTTAAGCATGGCCGTTACGGGGCCCGGCTGGAAGCGTCGGCGCACGTCATCGAGACGCTCGGGGATATCGATATGCTGCGGGCAGTGACGCGCGCATTTGCCGCACTTGACGCAATTGCTCACCAGCTTGGGCTCGCTCGTGCGCACCGCACTCGCCGTAAAGTATTGCGACAGCCCCGTAAACCAGCTGTGCGCATAGCTCGCGTTGTAGGCGGCAAAGCAGCCGGGAATGTTGATACCCTTGGGACA
>DBFNYT010000055.1:0-6913 GCA_048425625.1 Collinsella sp.
GGACGAGCTGCGCGCCTTGGCCGCATCCGTGCGTGCCCTGAGCTACGGCACCAACATGTGGGGCTCGGCCGACTACCGCCGCCGCATCTCGGCCCCGCTCGCCATCCAGGCCGTGCGCCGCGCCGCCGGTATCGAGCTTTCGGCCGCGCTTGCCCGCGAGCTCGAGACCGTGCAGATCCCTAAGTTCGCCACGGACGAGTATTCCTGCCGCCGCGTGCCCGGCGTCGATTCTAGCGAGGTGCGCTAATGGCTGCCAAACTCATCGATCTTTCCTTTACGCTCAACGGCCGTAAGGTCAAGGTTCAGATTGCCCCCGACACCATGCTCTTTGCGTTGCTGCGCGAGCAGGGCTGCGCGTCGGTGCGCTGTGCCTGTGAGACCACCAACTGCGGTCTGTGCACGGTGTGGCTCGATGGCGACCCGGTGCTGAGCTGCTCGGTTCCCGCCGCCCGTGTTGAGGGCCGCTCCATCACCACGCTCGAGGGCCTCAAGGCCGAGTCCGAGGCGCTCGCCCGTGCGATGGCTGCCGAAGGCGCTGAGCAGTGCGGTTTTTGCGCCCCCGGCCTCATCATGAACGTGCTGGCGCTTGCCCGCGCCGCCAAGGAGGACCCGAGCCTCGTTGCCACGCGCGAGGAGCTCTCGCGCCAGCTCGCCGGCAATCTCTGCCGCTGCAGCGGCTACGAGAGCCAGCTGCGCGCTATCGTGCGCTTCCTCAACGAGTCCGGCGTGCAGGTGGGCTTTGAGATGCCCGAGCTGCCGGACAACGACACCAGCTGCGACGGTGTCTCCTACAAGCAGATCACTCACAAGCAGCCCAAGAAGGACTCGAAGGCCCTGCTCGAGGGTCGTCCCGTCTACACCGGCGATATGGTGCCCGCCGGTGCGCTCATCGTCAAACTTAAGCGCAGCCCCTATGCCCGCGCCAAGATCCGCTCCATCGATACGTCGCGCGCGCTGAAGGTGCCCGGCGTCGTGGGCGTCTACACCTACGAGGACGTGCCCAAGCGCCGCTTTACCATCGCCGGCCAGAGCTATCCGCAGCCGAGTCCCTACGACCGCCTGATCCTCGAGAACCTGGTGCGCTACCAAAACGAGGAGGTTGCGATCGTCGCCGCCGAGACCGAGGAGGCCGCCGACAAGGCGCTCAAGCTCATCAAGGTCGACTACGAGGTGCTTGAGCCGCTGCTCGACTTTACCCAGGCGCTCGATAATGACATCGTGGTCCACCCCGAGGGTGACGTGACCTTTATGTTCCCGCAGGGCGGCGACGTTCCGCGCAACCTGGTGTGCAGCGGTACCAGCGATTTTGGCAACCTTGACGAGGCCTTCGCCCAGAGCGACATTGTCTTTACCCGCACTTACACCAGCCAGGCAACCCAGACCGCGCCGATGGAGACCTTCCGTGCCTTCGCGACCACCGACGCGTTCGGCCGCATTTCGGTGACCACCTCTACGCAGGTGCCCTTCCACGTGCGCCGCATGGTCGCTCAGTCGCTCGATATCCCGCAGTCGCAGGTGCAGGTCATTAAGCCGCGCATCGGCGGCGGCTTTGGCTCCAAGCAGACGGGCTGCTGCGAGATCTTCGTGGCGTTCGTCACCCAGCAGACCGGCCGCCCGAGCTACTGCTGCTATACCCGCGAGGAGACCATCACCGCGGGCAACTCGCGCCACCAGATGCAGATGACCGTTAAGCTGGGCGCCATGAACGACGGCACCATCACGGCCATCGATCTGCACACGCTGTCCAACGCCGGCGCCTATGGCGAGCACGCCACCACGACGATCGGCCTCTCGGGCCACAAGAGCCTGCCCATCTACAACCACGTGAAGGCGAGCCGCTTTAGCTGGGACGCCGTCTACACCAACACCAACCGCGGCGGCGCGTATCGCGGCTACGGTGCCACCCAGGGCCAGTTTGCCGTGGAGAGCGCCGTCAACGAGCTCGCCGACATGCTGCACATGGACCCCGCCGACCTGCGCCTTAAGAACATCGTGCGCGAGGGCGAGGTCATGCCGCAGTACTACAACGAGAAGCTCAACGCCTGTGCGCTCGACCGCTGCCTGCTGCGCGCGATGGACATGATCGGCTGGCGCGACAAGCCGCTGGCCGTGGATCTGGGCGATCGCGTGCGCGCCCTGGGCTGCGCGCTCACCATGCAGGGCTCGGGCATTTCCAACGTGGACATCGCCGGCATCGACATGCGCCTGGAAGAGGACGGCTTCATTACCATCGGCACCGGAGCCACCGATAACGGCATGGGCGTCGACACGATCCTGGCGCAGATTGCCGCCGAGGAGCTGGGTGTGGAGAGCTCGCTCATTGTGGTGCGCGGCGTGGACACCGATGTGTCGCCGTTTGATGCCGGCTCGTACGCGAGCTCGGGTACGTACGTGACGGGACTTGCCGCCAAGAACGCCGCGACCGAGCTGCGTGAGAAGATCTGCGCCAAGGCCGCCCAGATGTGGGACGTGGATGCCGCCGACGTGGTCTTCGATGGCCAGTACGTGCGTCTGTCTGACGAGCGTGCCGCGCGCGAGCAGAACCGCTACCTCACGCTGCGCGACTTTGCCAACCTGTGCGTCAAGAACATCGCGGGCGGCGACGCGCTCACCTCGCATGCCTCCGCCTGCCTGCCCGTTTCGCCTCCGCCGTTTATGGCCGGTATTGCCGAGGTCGAGGTCGACAAGGCCACCGGCAAGGTGACTGTGGTGGACTATGCGGCAGCCGTCGACTGCGGCACCGTGATCAACGAGGCGCTCGCGCGCGTCCAGGCCGAGGGCGGTATTGCCCAGGGTATCGGTCACGCGCTCTACGAGATCGTTGAGCACGATGAGCGCGGCCGCCTGCGCACCGGCAACTTTATGAGTTACAAGCTGCCCACGCGCCTGGATATCGGCAGCATTCGCGTGGCCTTTGAGCCGAGCTACGAGCCGACGGGCCCGTTTGGCGCCAAGTCGATCGGCGAGGTCGTCATCAACACGCCGCTCGCCGCCGTGGCCTCGGCCGTGGCACACGCCACCGGACATCAGGTCCGCTCGCTGCCCATCACGCCCGAGAAGGCCCTGCTGGGGGAGTAGCGGGTCAGCGAACAAGTCGTAATTGGCGGGGCGGGGCAACTCGCCCCGCCTTTTGCACTCATGGTGAGGTCGTGAGCTAAAAACGTGTGCGTGCGCTTGCCGCTCGTATCTGCTATCATTCCTAGTCTGTGCGCTCATGCGGGCGTGGCGGAATTGGTAGACGCGCCAGATTTAGGTTCTGGTGGGATTCCCGTGAAGGTTCGAGTCCTTTCGCCCGCACCAACGCACCAGCGTCGGCCTCGGCCGTCGCGACACTTTGTTGCATAAAGGTACCAGCACCTCAGATAAGCTGGGCAGTATGAGGAGGAACGTGTTGAACATCACCGCTTCTGACGTCAAGGACGCCAAGCTCACCGCTACGGTCACCATCCCGGCCGCCGACGTCGACGCCGCGATCAAGAAGGCCTACAAGGACACCGCCAAGAAGTACCGCTTCCCGGGCTTCCGCGCCGGTAAGGCTCCCCGTCCGGTCATCGACTCTGCTCTTGGCGCCGAGGCTACCCTCGCTCAGGCCACCAACGACCTGATCGCCGCCAACGAGCCCGCCGTCCTCAACGAGCTGGACATCGTCCCCACCAAGAACGGTGACTACAAGGAGCTCGACCTCGCCAAGGATCACGAGGACTACACCTACACCGTCGAGTTCTCCCTGCGTCCCGCCGCTGAGCTCTCCTCCTTCGACGCTGTCGAGATCGAGATGCCCCCTGCGGAGGTCACCGAGTCCGAGATTAACAACCAGGTCGAGATGCTCCTCAACTACCGTGCCACCTTCGAGGACGTCGAGGGTCGTGCCGTCGAGGCCGAGGATTACGTCACCGTCGACCTCAAGGCCGTCGAGAACGCCGACAACTTTGCCGCCGAGGGCCGTATGCTCATCGCCGGTAGCGACAGCAACCCCAAGGAGTTCAACGAGACCCTGATCGGCGCTAACGTTGACGACGTCAAGACCGTCACCTGGACCGACGAGGTCGAGGAGGGCGAGGAGGCCGAGACCCACACCGTCGAGGTCACCGTCAAGGGCATCAAGGTCCGCAACACCCCCGAGCTCACCGACGAGCTCGTCAAGTCCGACTTTGGCTTTGACAACATCGAGGCCATGCGCGACGCCATCAAGATCGAGATCGAGCAGGACAAGGCTTCCCGCCTGCCGGCCGAGAAGGAGAACCGTTGCGTCTCCGCTCTCGCCGAGCGTCTGCAGCTCGACGAGATGGACGCCGACTACGAGCAGTCCGTCTTTGAGGAGCTTGGCCAGAACTTCCTGTCCAACCTTGCTGCCCGCGGCATGACCCTGGACACCTGGCTTCCCGCTTCCGGTCTGACCATGGAGCAGTTCATCGGCGACCTGCACAAGCAGGCCAACGACGTTGCCCGTGAGTCCCTGGCGCTCGACGCTCTCGCCCGTGAGCTCAAGATTGAGGTCACCGAGGACGACATCAACGCCGAGTTCGAGAAGGCCGGCGTCAAGGACGTCGAGGCTTCTAAGGCTGAGTTCATCGCTGATGGCCGCATGCCTGCCGTCCGCGAGTCCATCCGTCGTTCCAAGGCCGTCGACCACCTGGTCGAGAACGCCAAGGTGACCGAGGTCGACGAGACCGCCAAGGACGCCGAGTAATTCTCGCCACCTTGCCCGCGAGCGCATGCGTGCGCTCGTGATGGGGTAAAGTTATACACCGGTTATCCGGTTGCTTCGTACGGTGCCAGCCAATGCATAGCATGCGGGCACCGTACGTTTATCTAGAACCAATTTGGTCCGCAAGAGAGAAATGGAGATGCGTATGATCGCCAAGTTCGATTCCGCCCTCGTGCCATACGTTATCGAGCAGACGCCGCGCGGCGAGCGCAGCTACGATATCTATTCGCGCCTGCTCAACGACCGCATCATCTTCTTGGGCGAGGAGATCAACTCCGTCAGCGCCAACCTGGTCGTTGCCCAGCTGCTGCATCTTGAGAGCCAGGATGCCGAGAAGGATATCTCGCTCTACATCAATTCACCCGGTGGCGAGGTCTACTCCGGCCTGGCGATTCTGGACACCATGAACTTCATCAAGCCGCAGGTCTCCACCATCTGCGTCGGTATGGCCGCGTCCATGGCCGCTGTGCTGCTTTCGGCCGGCGCCAAGGGCAAGCGCTTCTGCCTGCCGCACTCCAAGGTCATGATTCACCAGCCCAGCGGCGGTGCCCAGGGTCAGCAGACCGAGATCGAGATCGTTGCCGAGGAGATCAAGAAGACTCGCCGCGAGCTCAACCAGATCCTGTCCGATGCCTCGGGCCAGCCGATCGAGAAGGTCCAGGCCGACACCGAGCGCGACAACTACCTGACCGCTGCCGAGGCCCTCGACTACGGTCTGATCGACCGTATCGTCACCTCGCGCGATCTCGCCGCGAAGGACGCCTAGGATGGCAGGAAACATGCAGGACAACTTTGACGAGAACGGCAACCCCATCCGCTGCTCCTTCTGCGGAAAAGAGCAGGGGCAGGTTCGCCGCCTTGTAAAGGGTCCAACCAACATCTTTATCTGTGACGAGTGCGTTGCTGCCTGCTCTGAGATTCTGGAAGAGTCGCTGGCTTCGGACTTTATGGACGCTGCCCGCAACGGCAAGCTGCCAGGCTTCCTCAACGACCACGGCCAGGCTGCATCCCAGCCCGCCGTGGACCCCGAGACCGAGGGCTTTGAGCTCGAGGACGACCGCCAAGTCATCACGCACGTGCCGACGCCGCACGAGATCTATGACGAGCTTTCGGCCTATGTCATGGGCCAGGAGGACGCCAAGCGGGCCATGTCGGTGGCCGTGTACAACCACTATCGCCGCGTGATCGAGGGCGGCGCCGCGGTGTCTGCCTTTGACGACGGCTTGGACTCGCAGCTCGACAATGATATGGACGAGGTAGAGCTCGCCAAGTCCAACATCCTGCTGCTCGGTCCCACCGGTACCGGTAAGACCCTGCTCGCCCAGACGCTTGCGCGCATCCTCGAGGTGCCGTTTGCCATCGCCGATGCCACCGCGCTCACCGAGGCCGGCTATGTGGGCGAGGACGTGGAGAACATCCTGCTTAAGCTCATCAATGCTGCCGATGGTGACATTGAGCGCGCTCAGGTGGGCATTATCTACGTGGACGAGATCGACAAGATCGCCCGCAAGGCCGAGAACCTCTCCATTACCCGCGATGTCTCGGGCGAGGGCGTTCAGCAGGCGCTGCTTAAGATTCTTGAGGGCACGGTGGCCAGCGTTCCGCCCACTGGCGGCCGCAAGCATCCCCAGCAGGAGCTGCTGCAGATCGACACGACCAATATCCTGTTCATCTGTGGCGGTGCCTTTGTGGGTCTGGACAAGATTATCGCCGATCGCGTGGGCAACAAGGGCGTGGGCTTTAACTCCGAGATCGCCGGCCCCACCTCGGTCGACGAGAACGACCTGCTGCGTCAGGTGCTCCCGCAGGACCTTAACGCCTTTGGCATGATCCCCGAGTTTGTGGGACGTACGCCCGTCGTCACCCAGACGCAGGCGCTCGACGAGGACGACCTGGTGTCGATCCTGACCGAGCCTAAGAACGCCGTGGTGCGTCAGTACCGCAAGATGTTCCAGCTCGAGGACGTTGAGCTTGAGTTTGAGGACGCCGCCCTGCACGAGATCGCCCGCATGGCGCTTGCCCGCAAGACCGGTGCCCGCGGTCTGCGCTCCATCTGCGAGGACGTGCTGCAGCAGACGATGTTCGACCTGCCCAGCGAGGAGGGTGTCACCAAGGTCGTCGTGACCGACGCCTCCGTAAAGGGCGAAGAGCAGCCCCAGCGCATCTACGGGTAAATAGCTTGAATCCAGGCCCCGCGGCAACCAC
>DBFNYT010000056.1:0-4793 GCA_048425625.1 Collinsella sp.
GATTGCCTGCGGAAACACGTGCTCCATAACAAAGCGGCCACTCTCAATGCGGGCGAGCGCCTTGAGTCCCCCATCGAGCACCAACGCAAACGGCGCCTTAGAGGCATCGAAATCGGCAAGCGCACGCTCAACGGGAATGCGTCGGCCGCAAAGCAGGTCGTCGGCAAGATTGCCCGGCAAGTCAACACGCGTGGCGCCCAGGGCCGCAATGGGATCCAGGGCAAAGGCAGCCGCGGACTCGGGAGAAAGCTCCTCGATCGCATGACAAGCGCCAATGGAAACAACACCGGAGGCCGTGCGGCGCAGCGCGGAAATGTGCGCGGCACTATCGCAGGCGCGGCCCAAGTCGCGAGCGAGCGCTCGGATATAGGTGCCCTTGCTCACCGAGAACGCCACGGTCCACACGCACGTAACACCTTCGCCGCCCACGGCGATCAGGTCGGCGGCATAGACCTCGACGGGGCGCGGAGGTAGGTCCACCGCATTGCCCTCGCGAGCAGACTTGTAGGCGCGAACGCCATTGACCGAGATAGCCGAAAACGCCGGCGGCACCTGCATCTGCGGACCCAGCATGGCGGCCAAGCGCTCACGCGCATAGGCAGGATCGCGGAGCTCGTCGGCAACAGCCACCGTGCGGACCGCCTCGCCCTCCGCATCATCGGTATTGGTCTCGATGCCAAACGAAATGTCGGCGACATAACTTTTGGTATCGAGAGTTAGCATGCCCAGCAAACGGGTGGCCTGACCCACGCCCACAACCATGACACCCGATGCCATGGGGTCGAGCGTACCGGCATGGCCGACGCGCCGCTCATGGAGAGCGCGTCGGCATTGCGAGACCACGTCATGGGACGTGCAGCCCACCGGCTTATCAACGGCGAGCAGCATATTCAATTGAGAAGGCGTTCGACGAGCCATGTACCATCCAATAAGTTAAAGCTCGACGGTCACCGAAGCGGGATCCTCCCCCACCAGCTCGGCCAGCATGGGAAGTGCCACGGCGAGCGTCTCGCGAATTGTTCCGTTGTTGGAAAAGCCGGCGGCGGCATGATGCCCGCCACCGCCAAAGTTGGCAGCAATCTCGGACACATCGAGGTCGCCCTTGGAGCGCAGGTTGCCACGCACCTTGGAATCGCCCTCAATGCCCTTTAAGAACATGCAAACCTCGACGCCCATCACCGAACGCACCACATCGACCAGGCCGTCGCACTCGTCCGAGGTGACACCGCAAGCCTCAAGGTCACTCTGGTACGCATAGCTATACGCGACGCGCCCGTGGGCAACTGTCTTGATGCGACCCATGACAATGGACTTGAGGTGCAAAAACTCAACGCGCATGCTCTGGTAGACCTCGAGCGCAACGCGCGCCGGATCGGCACCGTGCGCCACCAGGCGCGAGGCTGCATGGAACGCAGCAGCATCGGCGTTTTGGTACTGGAAACGACCGGTGTCGGTCACCAAGCCGCACAGCAAGCAAGTCGCGACCCCATCACGGGCGACAATGCCACAATTGTCCAAGAAACGGTCAATGATCATGGCGCAGGCTGCAGCTTCAACGCGCCTCAGGCTGAGCTCGGCAAACTCCTCGCGCGCCGGATGGTGATCGAAGCACACCACATGCTTGGAGCGACGGAGCACCTCGGCGGAATTATTGAGGCGCTCGACGACCGGTACGTCCACCGAGATGAACAGGTCAGGATTGCCGGCGTACGCAGATGCCGGCACCAGGCGGTCGGAGCCTTCCATAAAGCGGTAAATGCGAGGAACCGGGTCATCGTCTGCCAGCAGAAGCGCAATGTCCTTGTTGGGGAAAAACTTCATGAGCGAAAGGCCCAGACCCAATACGGAGCCCAGGGCGTCGCCATCGGGAGAAGTGTGTCCCGAAATCGCAATGGAGGACGCACCCTCGATGAGCTCGAGGATGCGTCGCTGAATATCTGCAGACTCGCACGAGGCGAGGTCGGCGGAATTAGTCATCTAAAGCTGCCTCCTGGGCGGCATCCGCTATCGGATAGCCGTCCTCGTCCTTTTCGATCGCAAGCGTGGCGGGAACGTTTTCCAGCGCACGCGTGATGCGCTCGGCCTCATCGGTCGAGCGATCGATGCGAAAATCGAGCTCGGGCGTGACACGCCAATCGAGCGAGCGAGCCAACAGGCTGCGAATACGGCCCTTGGCGCTTGCGAGCGCCTCCATGACCTCGTCGTAGCGGCTCGCATCGCACGACACGTACACGCGCGCGAAGGAACGGTCCACCGCGACCTCGACCGCGGTCAAAGTAACCAGGTCGAGACGCGGATCGGAAACCTCAAAGAGCAGGATATAACCGAGCTTCTCGCGAAGCTGCTCGCCCAGACGGCGGGTTGCCTGCGTTTGCTTCATAGCGCTACCCCCTACTCGGTACGGGCAACCTGGTCGATGCGGTAACCCTCGATCTGGTCGCCGGGCTTGATGTCCTGGAAGTTCTCCAGGCCAATGCCGCCCTCGGAACCGCTCTTGAGGCTCTTGGCCTCGTCCTTGTAGTGGCGCATCGAGGCGATCTTGCCGTTGAAGACCACGATGCCGTCGCGCACCAGGCGCACGGAATCGGTTGCGGCGATCTCGCCCTCTTCGACGCGGACACCGGCGGCGATACCGACTTTGGGCACCTTAAAGGTGTCCAGGACAGTCGCGGTACCCGTGGCGACCTCGACCTCGGTGGGCTTGAGCATGCCGATACGGGCGGCGTCAAGCTCCTCGAGGCACTTGTAGATGACGTCGTAACAACGGATCTCGACGCCCTCGCGCTCGGCGGCGGAGCGGGCCTTACCGTCGGGACGGACGCCAAAGCCGATGATGATGGCGTTGGAGGCGTCGGCCAGAACGACGTCGGTCTCGTTGATTGCGCCAACGGCGGAGTGGATCGTGTTGATGCGAACCTCGGACTGATCCATCTTGTCGAGCGAGTCCTGAAGGGCCTCGATGGAACCCTGGACGTCGGCCTTGATGATCAGGTTGAGCTCCTTGACCTCGGCGTCGGCGATGGTCTCGAAGAGGTTCTCGAGCGTGACGTGCTTGACGCGGCTCTGCTCCTCGATACGGGCCTTGAGCGAACGCTCGTCGGCAAGGGCGCGAGCCTCGCGCTCGTCCTCGAACACGCGGAACTCGTCACCGGCGTTGGGCACGGACTGCAGGCCCAGAATCTCGACGGCGTCGGAGGGACCGGCCTCGGTGACGGCGCGGCCCTTGGGGTCGAGCATGGCGCGGACGCGACCGTAGGTAAGGCCGGCGACCAGCGTATCGCCCACGTGCAGGGTACCGCGGGTCACGAGCACGGTAGCAACCGAGCCGCGGCCCTTGTCGAGCTTGGCCTCGAGGACGTTGCCGGAGGCAAAGGTGTCCGGGTTGGCCTTGAGCTCGAGCACGTCGGCCTGGAGCAGCACGGTCTCCAGAAGTTCGTCGATACCGATCTTCTGCTTGGCCGAGATGTTGACGAACATGTTCTGTCCGCCCCACTCCTCGGGGATGACTCCGTACTCGGTGAGCTCCTGACGCACACGGTCGGGGTTGGCGCCCGGCTTATCGATCTTGTTGACGGCGACGACGATGGGTACGCCGGCGGCCTTGGCGTGGTTGATCGACTCGACGGTCTGGGGCATGACGCCGTCGTCGGCAGCCACGATCAAAATGACGATGTCGGTCACCTTGGCGCCACGGGCACGCATAGCCGTAAAGGTGGCGTGGCCCGGGGTATCGATGAAGGTGATCTTGCGGTCGTTGATCATGACCTGCGAAGCGCCGATGGCCTGCGTAATGCCGCCCGCCTCGCCGGCAGCAACGCCGGTGTGACGGATGGCGTCGAGCAGCGACGTCTTGCCGTGGTCGACGTGGCCCATGACGGTGACGACCGGGGCGCGCGGCTTAAGGTCGGCGGGATCGTCATAGAACGAGAAGGTGTTCTCCTCCTCGGGGGTGATGATCTTGATCTGACGACCCAGGTCGTCGGCGACGAGCTCGACGAGGTCGTCGGACATGGACTGCGTCATGGTGAGCGGCGTACCCAGCAGGAACAGGCGCTTGATGATGTCGTTGGCCGGAACGTCGAGCGCCTCGGCAAGCTCCTGGACGGTAACGCCCTGGGAGACCTTGATGGCGTCGAGGTCCTCGGGGTTCACGCCCTGGGCCAGCGCCTCCTCTATCTTGCGCTCCTCCTGAGCCTTTGCAGCCTCGCGCTCACGCTTCTCCTTGCGCTTCTTACGACGACCGGTGGACTCGCGAGAGGCCTCCTCGACGGCGGCACGGGCCTCCTCGAGCACCTTCTCGCGGCTGTACTCCTCGGCCTCGCGAGCCATGCGGCTGTAGTGGTCCTCTTCGTTGCTGTGGCCACCCTTGCGCTTTTTGCCCTTGCCCTGCTTGTCAGGGTTGGGGAAGTCCATGCCGGCAGCGACATTGTTGCTGGCGTTGGTGCGATGGCTATGCGGACGACTCTCGGAGGCGTTGCGCCCGGAATTGTTATCGGAGGCGTTGCGGTCATTACGACGGCCACCGCGACGGTCGTTATTGCCGCGACGGTTACCGCGCTCGGCGGCGCGCTCGGCCTTGGCCTTGTTCTCGGCGTCCTTCTTCTCCTTGAGCACGGTCTCCTGCGCGGCAATCTGGTCGAGCAGCGAACGGAAACGCGACCCGGAGTCAGATGCGGGGACGGCGCGACGCTGAGCCTCGCGGGCAGCCTCTTCCTTTTCGCGGGCAAGGCGCTCCTGCTCGGCCTTCTTCTTGGCCTCGGCCTCGGCGCGGGCGGCCTCCTCGGCAGCTGGGC
>DBFNYT010000057.1:0-3016 GCA_048425625.1 Collinsella sp.
GGGGACAGGCACCTTTGTGGCGGTTTTTCTTGCGCGGTCGCTAGGGGCGGACCTGGCCGGTGCCTCGGAGCTTGTATTTGTAAGTGGTGAGGGCCTCGGCGGCAAAGGGGCCGCGGGCGTGGAGCTTTTGGGTCGAGATGCCGATCTCGGCGCCCAGGCCAAACTCGCCGCCGTCGGTAAAGCGCGTACTGGCGTTGGCATACACAGCCGAGGCATCGACCGCATCCAGGAAGTGCTCGCAAGCATCCGTGTCCTCGGCAACAATGGCCTCGGAGTGCATCGTGCCGTAGCGGTTGATGTGTGCGATGGCCTCGTCCTCGTTTGCCACGACCTTCACGCTCATCTCGAGCGCCAGGTACTCGCGACCCCAGTCCTCCTCAGTCGCGGCGACGTAGTCATCACCCTCGGCAAGCCCGGCATCGGCGCATGCGGCGTAGGTTGCCTCGTCGCCGTGAATGAGCACGCCGTGGTCATGCAGCACGGCCACGACCGCGGGCAAAAACGCATCGGCCACAGCATGGTCGACCAGCAGCGACTCGGCGGCATTGCACACGCCTACGCGCTGGGTCTTGGCATTAACGATAATGTTGAGTGCCTTATCAAAGTCGGCGGATTCATGCACGTAGATGTGGCAGTTGCCCGTACCCGTCTCGATCACCGGCACGAGCGACTCGCGCACGCAGCGCTGGATCAGGCCTGCACCGCCACGCGGAATGAGCACGTCGACAATACCGCGGAGCTTCATGAGCTCGCCAGTGGCCTCGCGGTCGGTGGACTCGATCATCGACACGGCCTCGCGCGGGAAGCCCTTGGCCTCGAGCGCATCGGCCAGCAGCTCGGCGATCATGGCACACGAGTGATAGGCCAGCGAACCGCCGCGCAGAATGCAGGCGTTGCCGGTGCGTATGCAGATGCCTGCGGCGTCGGCCGTCACGTTGGGACGCGCCTCGTAGACCATAGCGACCAGGCCCAGCGGCACACTCACACGGGTCAGGTCCACGCCACTTGCAAGCACGCGGTGGTCGAGCACGCGGCCCACGGGATCGGGCAGCTCGGCGAGCTTTTCTAGGCCGGCGGCCATGCCCTCGACGCGCTCGGACGTCAGCAGCAGGCGATCGAGCAGTCCGGCCGAGGTGCCCGCATCGCGCGCGGCGGACATATCGAGCTCGTTGGCGGCGACGATGGAATCGACACCGTTGCGCAGCGCTACGGCCATGGCGCGCACGGCCTCCTGGCGCCGCTCATCGCTCGCCGTGGCAAGCGAGGCCGACGCTGCCTTGGCGGCAACGGCAAGATCGTGGACATACGTGGCTATATCGACCGACATGGGCGGCCCTTTCTCCTAGAAGTTTGCAACCATGGTAGCCGATTTGCGCATGGCCTCGCCCGCGGCGGTAGAATTGGTCAACCCGAAACACCGCAACGAACGGAAGACTCACATGGCCCTCATCACTTCGTACCACGTCCCCGGCCTTTACGTCGAGGACCACAGCATCGACGTTCCCCTTGACTGGCGCGGCCTGGAGCCGATGCTCCTGGCCGTCGGCAGCACCATGCGCCGCGGCGCTATGCCGGCACCAATCGCCGGCGCGCCCGAGAGCATCAAGCTCTTCTACCGCGTGGTTTGCGCACCCGACCGCGTCAACGACGATCTGCCGCTGCTCCTGTTTTTGCAGGGCGGCCCCGGCGGCGAGAGCCCGCGTCCGCTGTCGCCCACAAGCGACGGCTGGATCGAGGAGGCCGTCAAGCACTTCCGCGTGGTCCTTCCCGACCAGCGCGGCACCGGACGCAGTAGCTGCGTGGACGGACGCACGATCAAGGCACTGGGTGATCGCGCAACGGCCGCCGGCGCCGATACAGCACGCTCGCAGGCGGACTTCCTCAAGCGCCACCTCGCCAGCTCCATCGTGCGCGATTTTGAGTACCTGCGCCTCGTGGGCTTTGGCGGCAAGCCGTGGGTCACGCTCGGCCAAAGCTACGGCGGCTTTTTGACGCTGAGCTACCTGTCGCTCTTCCCCGAGGGCGTGGCGGCGAGCTTTACCTGCGGCGGCATCCCCCACGTGCCGGCGAGTGCCAGCGAGGTCTACGCGCACACCTTCCCGCGCATGGCCGCCAAGACGCAGCAGTATTACGACCGCTACCCCGCCGACGTCGAGCGCGTGGCAGCCCTGGCCGATGCGCTCGAGGCACAGAAGCCCGTGCTGCCCGACGGCTCGCCGATGACAGTCGAGCGCCTACAGCTCATGGGCAGCGACTTTGGCATGAAGCCGAGCTTTGAACGCATGCATTGGATTATCGATCATGCTTTTGTTGATGGCGACGGCACGCTGACCTGCGGCGCCTCGGTATCTGACAGCTTTTTGATGCGCGCCTTCGAGCGCACCAACACGCGTACAAACCCGCTGTATTGGACACTGCAGGAGTTCATCTACGCCGACGGCGACACCATGCCCATTCGCTGGGCCGCAGCAGAGGAGAAGGCCCATCGCACCGAGTTCGACACGCTCGCGCGCCCGCTCATGTTTACCGGCGAGGCCATGTTCCCGTGGATGTTTGAGCAGATGCCCGAGCTTAAGCCATTTAAGCCCGCCATGGACCTGCTGATGGAAGACACCAGCTGGGACAAGATCTACGACCCGCAGCGCCTAGCATGCAACGAGGTGCCACTCCAGGCCGCCGTGTACTTCGATGACATGTACGTGGATTCGGGCCTGCAGCTCGACACGCTCAGCCGCGTGGGCAACTCGCATGCCTGGGTAACCAACGAGTTTGAGCACGATGGCCTGCACGGCAGCGTGGTGTTCAAGCACCTCTTCGACGAAGCCCTCAACCGTGGAGATCTGCGCCAAATCTTCTAGCAAAGGAGTGTCCCCAACTGCCGGCACCAAAGGAACGTCCCCAAGTGCCACCCAAGTGCCGGTAACAGCAACATCGCAGGCAGAGGACGGAAAGCGAAAACGCCCCTAAGCGAGCAAGGTGACGTGAAAGAGGAGGGCATTGACCTTTTGGTCATGCC
>DBFNYT010000058.1:0-7742 GCA_048425625.1 Collinsella sp.
CATCCGCACATGTGCGGATGAATGTGGGAGGTGTTCGGATGAAGTCGATAATCAAGGTGACAAAGGGACTGAGCCGATTTCATCGGTAATGAGACAAAAACTGTCATAGAAAAAGACTAAGATATCTTAAGAGACATATGCTGGGGTTGGTATTCCTTGAACGACTGCGGGCATGTGCCAGACTGCCTCGGC
Organism: Collinsella sp.; assembly: GCA_048425625.1. Classification (GTDB taxonomy): domain Bacteria; phylum Actinomycetota; class Coriobacteriia; order Coriobacteriales; family Coriobacteriaceae; genus Collinsella. Next base: position 193 of record DBFNYT010000058.1, read on the forward strand.
CCCCCGGGGAGTGCCCGGGCAGGTCGCCGTGTGACTGGGGAGGAAATTATACAGGAGCTCAGAGAGATGACGTCTCGACTCGTGAATATTGCTACCGGGGGGTGTCTAAGCAGGGAACTTCCTGGTAAACATCGGCCGCGCGAGCGGTGGTCCGTCATGTCTTATGGCCGTCGCCGCGGGCTGTGCCCGGTCTCGCCATATGCGATTGTTCTGGTCCTCGCCGTCGCGCTGACGGCGAGTTTCTTCCTGCCGCTTCGTGCCGAGGCGGCGATCTCCGACCACACGGTTCCGACGACCTCGCCCTCGGGGACGACGATCAACCTGTTTGATTACTGGGTGAATCCCGATGACCATCTGTCGGTTTCCGGCAGCGGCGGCGTCAACGCAGACCACAAGTTCCAGTTTAACGACGGCAAGGGTGATGGGCCGCTCAACCAATGGACGGGCGGCACGAGCCCGCGGCCCGGCATCGTCAACAACACGCTTTCAGACGGCTACCCGAAGCTTTCCGAAGCCTTGGGCGACGAGTCCCTCCGCTACCTGTTCGATTCCTCTGCCCAGACCGGCAAGACGTCCCATTTTGGCGTGACGGGCCTCCTCAAGGTTCAGGGCGGCTACTACGTCTATGACAGCTCCGAAAACTACGCAGCCTACAACGCTGACAAGAATGCCTTCGACATCTATGGCACCTGGGGCATTGACAAAGTGGGCGATTCGTCCCACCAGGGTCAGTTCTTCCCGTTCGACGCGGCAGACAAGGTGTTCAAAGAGGAAAACGGCCAGCTCGTCCAAACCGGCATCAAGGCAGACAACACCGGTGATTCGCGCTACAACGGCGGCAAACCCGTCAACCACCACTTCGGTCTCTCAATGTCCACGCGATTCGTGCAGCCCAAGGGCGGCCTGACGAACAATAATAATAATGACATGACCTTCGAGTTCGCCGGCGATGATGACGTCTGGGTGTTCATCGATGATGTCCTCGTGGGTGATATCGGCGGTATTCACAACCGCGCGAGTCTGAGCATCAACTTTCATACGGGCGACATTAAGGTAAACGACAATTACAACGGCACGCTGAAGAGCAAGTACCAGGAGGCGGGCAAGGCCGGCGACACGAGCTGGGAAGGCAACACCTTCGCCGACGACACCAACCACACCCTCAAGTTCTTCTACCTGGAGCGCGGCGCCACCGACTCCAACATGGAGCTCAAGTTCAACCTCGTGACGGTGCCCGAGTCCGACATCATAAAGTTCGACCAGGACGGCAAGTTCGTACAGAGCGCCGAGTTCGCGCTGTACAAAACAGACGAGAACTTTACAGATACGACCAATGACAAGAACGCGCTCCTCGGCTCCGGCACCACGGACGAGGCCGGCCACCTAACGCTCACGAACGACGATGACAACGGCGTCATCAACTTCGACGATCTCTACAACAAGAATCACGGTAACAAGTACTACCTCCTGAAGGAGACGCGCGTGCCGGAGGGATACCGCTCGAGTCTCACGGCGACAGGTGGCAGCATGCAGCTCGAGTACGTGCCCGCGAGCGCTGAGAACGGCGCGGGCGGCGTCATCATCAACCGCGGCGGTATGGATGCGGACAGCGTCGTGTGGAAGACTGGTGCGTTTGCCGGCGCGAAGGAGACCATCACCGCACCGGTGAACGTGTACAAGGCGAATGATGACCCGACGAAGTCCAACGAGACCGTCAACCTGAAGTCTGGCATACTGTTCGCTGTGGTGCTCAAGCGCGATAAAAGCGCAAACGCAGATATCAAAAATCAGAACAATTGGTACGCCGTGTCGGGCGACCCATCGACGGGAATGGGGTACACCCTCGCCGAGAAGCCGAGCAAGGCCGGCGCTATCGAGGCGGCGAAGAAGGACCTGCACGCCTTCACGCTCAACACGAGCGGCCAGTACCAGGTAGAGATTCAAAATCTGCCCGGTGACATCTCCAGCTACTACTACATGCTGAGCGGTGATGCCCGCAAGGATGCCGAGTACGCGGTGGCCATCTACCACACGACGGCAAGCTCTATCGCCAACGCGAATACGGACAACACGGTTCACGTGTTCAGCGATGACCTCCCCAGCGGCGAGAAGAATTTCCAGCGCCAGTTTGCCATGCGCTTGCTCGTCACGAACATCCAGAATCGCCTGTTCGTGCAGAAGACCGATACCGAGGGCAAGCCCGTTGACGGGGCGAAGTTCGGCCTGTACAAGGCCGATCAGGTGAAAATGGACGCGAACGGCAAGGTCATGCTCAATGGCGAGCAGACCCCCTTTGACACCCTGACGACGGGGTTGGTCGGCAACCCGGTTCCGCTCGAAGGTGCGGGCATATTCCCGAATACGAGCGACGGTAACAGGCCGCTCGTGAAGGGGACCTACTTCCTAAAGGAGGTCTCGGCGCCCAAGGGCTTCCTGCTTAACGACACGCTCACCAAGGTGATTGTGGACGATTACGGCGTCCATGCCGATGCTGGTACGGCCGATGACGGTGTTTCGACGTTCGTGGGCCCGGGCGCGCTCATGAAGAGCCTGGGCCAGTTTGGCGCAGAGGGCGACATCGACAACACGCTCACGTGGATCAAGGGCCAGCGCCAGACGTCCGACGGGACGCTCGACGGCAACGACAACCTTTCCTGGAACAATGACGCCAAGGGCGGCGAGGATGAGGTGCACCTCAAGTACGGCGCCAACGGACGTGTCTACCAGTATGGGCCCACCGAGGAGGGTAAACCTTATCGCTTGGAGACCGAGACGGGCTGGATACGTATGGGTATCATGCAGGACGAGCGGCCCAAGGGGACCACGTCGAAAGGTGCCCGTGCCAATCTGGGCGACATGAACCTGAACGCCCTGTTCACGGGCGCCACCTGCGTGCGCGTGGCGAACGAACGCGAGGCGAGCCTTGAGGTGACGAAGAAGGTTGTCGTGCCCAATGGCCTGACGGGCAATAAGGACGCGAAGTTCACCTTCAAGTTCACCGTGCCTGATGGGAAGACCTACAAGGCTGCAGTGTTCAAGAACGCTGGGGCCGCAAGCGAGAAGCAGGTCGGCGATATGTTCGACCTGACGAACGGTCGCGAGCAGACCATCACGGCCGGCCAGACGATCCGCGTGTACGGCCTCGCCGAGCACGACGCCTACACGGTGCAGGAGCTGACCGGCGCAGACAAGATGCCCGCGGGCTATAAGCTGACCGGCCGCAAGCAGGGTGACAAGAATCTGAAGGACGCAGGCAATAGCGTCACCGGTGAGATCGCGAAGCAAAAACCCGACGGCACGTTGGCCGAAGCCAACAAGCTGGTGTTCACAAACACCTACAAGGCGGAAGCTAGCGACGAACTGACCCCGCAGGTAACGAAGAAGGTCTCCGGTGTTGAGAGCACGGAGAAGGCGTTCTCGTTCACGCTGACCGCCACGGAAGAGACGCAGAAGCAGATCGATGATGATGACCTCAAAGTCTCGGATGCTCTGGCGGGCAATGAGCATGCCGAGTCCAAGGCCACGAGTGGCAAGATCATCAAGGACAAGGGCCAGACGGTCGACTTCTCCGGCATGAAGTTCAACAAGGCCGGTACGTACACGTTCACGCTCACCGAGGCGCACGACGCCGACGACGACGCGGCGGTGGACGGCGTGCAGAACTCCGGCTGGACGATGGACGCCTCGACCTATACCGTCACGGTGAGGGTCGAGGATAAGAACGCCAAGCTGACTGTCACAGGCGTGACGGTGGAGAAGAGCGGCGATGACAAGCGCGAGACGCTTGAGGTCAAGAACGGCAAGGTGAACCTCGCCACCTTCAACAACAGCTATGCTGCGAAGGGTTCCGTGACCCTGGCGGCGAAGAAGCAATTTACGGGCGGCACCCTTGAGAACCAGCAGTTCTCATTCCAGGTGAAGGAGGGCGATAAGGTTGTCGCCGAAGAAAAGAACGATGCCAATGGCGACATCACCTTCCCGGCCATTGATTACACCGAGGCTGGTGAGCACGACTACGCCATCAAGGAGGTCGAAGGCACCGACCCGACTATCGTTTACGACGGCAAGACGGTGAAAGTGCACGTTAGCGTCACCGATAACAAGAACGGCACGCTGAGCGCGACCGCCACCTACGACGGCAAGGCCGACGCTCCGACCTTCACCAACTCGAAGCCGACGGCCGACGCCACTATCGAGGCGACGAAGACCCTCAAGGGCAAGGACCTGACGGCTGGTGCGTTCACTTTCGGCCTATATCAAGGCGACACGACTACGGTTGATCCCATCCAGACTGTCCAGAACGACAAGGACGGCAAGATTAAGCTCATCCTCACCGGTCTGACCATAGGCGAGTACGACTACACGCTCAAGGAGGTCGCTGGCGGCGATTCGACCATCACCTACGATTCCGCGGCGGTGAAGGTCCACGTCTCGGTGAAGGCGGACGGTGACAAGGCAAAGGCGACTGTCACCTATGACGACAAGAATGCCGCCCCGACCTTCACCAACAAGTACCAGCCTGCCGAGACCTCGGCTACACTCACGGCGAAGAAATCGTACGTGAAGTCCGACAACACGCCGATCGTACTCAAGGGCGGCGAGTTCACCTTCGATGTGTACGAGGGCAACCTGACGGCTGAGCAGCTGAAGGGCAAGCAGCCCATCCGGGCCGCTGAGAACGGCGAGGGCGGCACCGTCACCTTCCGGGTCATCAACTACACCAAGGCCGGCGAGTACAAATACACTATCGCGGAGCAGAAGGGCGACCTGTCCCACGTGACCTACGACGATACGGTGCACCACGCTGTGGTGAAGGTCGTGGACAACGCCGGGCAGCTGGAAGCGAGCGTCACCTACGACGACGGCAAGACGGATGCCCCCACCTTCAAGAACACCTATACCGCAAAGGGATCCGCGGAGCTGACGGCGACCAAGGTCGTCGCGGTCGCGCCGGGCTTCACGCACGACACCACGCTGGGGGGCGGCGAGTACACGTTCGAGCTGAAGGACGCCGACGGCAAAGTGCTCGATACCATGAAGAACAAGGCCGATGGCACGGTGAAGTTCACGCGCGACTTCAAGCTCTCCGACCTGGGCGGCGCCGCGAGCAAGGACTTCACCTACACCATCGTGGAGCAGCGGGGCGCGGAGCCGGGCATGGTCTACGACACCCATGCGCTCATCTACAAGGTGACGGTCGCGGACGATGGCGCCGGCGCGCTGACGGCCACACCGCAGGTCGCGAGTGGAGACAACTCGCAGACCTTCACGAACACGTACCACCCGAAGGAGACCTCGGTAACGCTCAAGGCGACGAAGCGCTTCACAGGTGGTGAGCTCGCAGGGAGCGACTTCACGTTCCAGTTGCTCGACAACGACGGCAAAGAGCTCCAGACTGCCCAAAACGACAAGGACGGCAAGGTCGCCTTTGCGGCCATCGACTACGCTACGCCGGGCGAGCACGACTACGCCATCAGGGAGGTTGCCGGCAACGACTCGACCGTCGTCTACGACGCGAAGGACGTAAGGGTCCACGTCAAGGTCACCGACGAGAAGGGCGAGCTGAAGGCGACCGTCACATACGACGGAGAGAAGGCCGTGCCGACCTTCACCAACACGAAGCCGACGGCGGATGTCGTCGTTGAGGCCACGAAAGTTCTCGCGGGCAAGGACCTGACGGCCGACGCGTTCACCTTCGGCCTGTACGACCAGGCCGGCAACGAGGTTGCCAAGGGCACCAACGACCAGGGCGGCAAGGTCAAGCTGGCCGTCAAGGGCCTGAACCTGGGCGAGTACGACTACACGCTCAAGGAGGAGAAGGCGGGCCAGACCGTCGACGGCGTGGACTACGACGTCAAGGAAGTCAAGGTCCACGTCAAGGTAGAGCAGAACCAGGACGACAACAACAAGACGAAGGTGACCGTCACCTATGACGGTGCCGCTACGGCCCCCACCTTCAACAACACCTACGACGCAAAGGGTTCCGTAACCCTGACGGCGACCAAGACCATCAAGGTTGCGGACGGCTTCGACCACGCGACGAAGCCCGCGGACGGCGAGTTCACCTTCGAGCTGAAGGATGCCGCCGGCAACGTGCTCGACACCGCGAAGAACGATGCAAACGGCAAGGTCAGCTTCACGCGCAAGTTCACGCTCTCCGACTTGGGCGGCGCCGCGAGCAAGGTCTTCAGCTATACCATCGTGGAGCAGCCGGGCACGGAGCCGGGCATGGTCTACGACACCCATCCGCTCACCTACAAAGTAACGGTCGCAGACGACGGGACGGGCACGCTGAACGCGAAGGCGATCGTGACGAGCGCATCCGGCTCGGATACCTTCACCAACACCTACCAGCCGGCCGCGATCGGTCTGGCTCTCGGTGCGCAGAAGAGCTACGTGAAGAAGGACGACAACACGCCGATCGTACTTAAGGGCGGCGAGTTCGCCTTCGATGTGTACGAGGGCGACCTGACGGCCAAGCAGCTTGCCGGCGCCAAGCCCGTCCTGACCGCGACCAACGGCGCGAACGGAAGCGTTAACTTCGGCGCCTTCTCCTACGCGAAGCCGGGCACGCACGAGTACACCATCGTGGAGCGGAAGGGCGACCTGGCCTACGTGACCTACGACGACGCGGTGCACCATGCCGTAGTGACGGTTGCGGATAACGCCGGCACGCTGCAGGCGAGCGTTGCCTACGACGGCAAGGACGCCACGAAGCCCACCTTCACCAACGCCTACAAGGCACAGGCGACGGTCTCCGGCGCGATCGCCCTCACCAAGAGCGTTGACGTGCACGGCGGCAGCTACCAGATGAAGGCGGGAGACTTCGCGTTCGAGCTGGTGGGGCCCGACGGCAAGGTGCTTCAGACCCAGAAGAACGACGCCGACGGCAAGGTCGCCTTCGACGAGCTGACCTTCGACCAAGCGGGCACCTTTATCTACACGGTCCGCGAGGTGCAGCCGACGGACGACGCGCTGGGCGTGCCGGGCGTGACCTACACCGGCAAGACGTACATCCTGACCTATGTGGTGGCAGACAACAACGACGGCAAGCTGGTGGTGGAGAGCTCTACGGTGGAACCGAGCGAGGAGGGCACCGAGAACGGCGTCACCCCCAACACCATGACGTTTGCGAACAGCTATCAGCCGGGCCAGACTTCCTACCAGATCTCTGGTACCAAGGTGCTTGAGAATACCGATTCGGCCACCATGCGGACGCCCGCCGATGGCGAGTTCACGTTCGCGCTGATTGATGTGGCCACGGGGCAGGAGATCGACCGGACCACGAACGTGGGCAAAGCGTTTACCTTCAAGCCCATCTCGTACACAGCGACTGGTTCGCATGCGTACCAGGTGAAGGAGGTTGCGGGCCAAGATAGCACCATCACTTACAGCGATGCGGTGCTGGACGTAACGGTGAACGTGACCGATGACGGCAGCGGCCAGCTGACCGCGACGGCGAACAAGGCAGCTGAGGATCTGACCTTCACCAACACCTACACGCCGACGGCGACGACGGCGACGATTACCGGCACGAAGGCCCTGACCGG
>DBFNYT010000059.1:0-5691 GCA_048425625.1 Collinsella sp.
CTCTAGGTCAATAAACTTGGTGCTCAGGATCTTGCCGTCTTTGACAAGCATTCTGGCCATGGTGGGGCCTCTGGTGCCTCTGGGGTAGCTGGCGCTGCCGGGATTGAGGACCAGGCAGCGGCCTACTTGGGCCTCTTTGGTTACGTGAGTGTGACCGTTGATGGCTACGTCTACGGATCCCACGGGCAGGTCTTCGCGGTAGTGGGCTACGGCGAATTTGAGGCCTTCGTAGGTAAAGAGCGCAAGACGGTCTACATCGGGGCCGTAGTCGCGGTAGTAATCGTTGTTGCCCAGTACGGCCCGCACGGGGGCGATAGTGCATAGGTGCTCGTAGTCCATCTCCGACGTAAGGTCACCGGCATGGATAATCAGATCCGCGCCCTCAAGCTCATCCAAGAGCGCAGGCGATAAATAGCCGTGGGTGTCCGAGATGATGTCGATACGCTTGGCGCTTGCACTGTTCATGGGATCCCTTCCGCAAAAAAAACGATTCGGCAGATACATACAAAAAGGCCCCACGGCTCCGCAGACGATAGGTCTACAGGGCTGCGGGGCCAGTGTGCTAGAGACTCAGGGCCTTCTTAAGCGGCACGACGCGGCGGCGCGAAACCGGCACGCGTTCGTCGACGCCCGTAATGCCCAGCTGGATGGCGCCCGAGGGCACCGTCTCCACATCCGTGACGCACGCCAAGTTGACGATATAGCGGCGGTGAACACGGAAGAAGCCAAAGTCGCAGAGCTTGGCCTCAAACTGCGCCAGCGAGGTCGTCGACAAAAAGCGATCATCGACGGTATAGATGCAGGAGTAATCGTCCTTGGCCATGATAAAGCGAATGTCGTCCACGGGAATGAGCACCTTGCGGCCGCCCTTTTCCACCGGGATACGCTCGATGGTCACCTTGCTGTCCGTAACCGGCTTGGCGCGTTGCATGACCTTCTCGATCGCGCGATCCAAGCGAGCTTCCTCGACCGGCTTCATCAGATAATCGACGGCATCCACGTCGAATGCCTCGACCGCATGGTCACTATACGCAGTCACAAACACGATCGCCGGCGGATTTTTGAGCTTATGCAGCGCCTCGGCAAGTTGCAGGCCCGAGGCACCGGGCATCGAGATATCGAGAAACACGACATCCACGCGACTTTCCATAAGCATCTCGATGGCGGAGCGGACGCTCGACGCCTCCGTGATCGTGCCGATTTTGCCCGTCTGCTCGAGCAGGAAGCGAAGCTCCGAGCGAGCCGGCGCCTCATCATCCACAATCATCGCACGCAGCATAGGGATAAAACCTTTCGTCAACTAACTACGCCGGGCATCCGTCGCATGACGTTGAGCCCGTAGCCTTTTATTTTACTCTTGAATGTCGAAGATGCTCTCTGACAAATCAAGATGAAGGAGCACTTTGGTGCCCTTGCCCGGCGCCGATTCGACACGCGTATAGGAGTGCGGCCCATAAAAGCGATGGATGCGCTCCGAAATATTGTGCATGGCCACACCGGCGCCGCCACCCTGGGGAGAGCTGGCGTCGGGACGGGCAGAACGCTCGTCAAACAGTCTGGCGGCGGTACCCTCATCCATGCCCACGCCATTATCGGCCACGGCAATCAAGATTGCATCCTCGCCGTCTTGGTGAACGGTCACGTCGATCCTCAGGGCGTCGTCATCGCCCATACCATGACGTACGGCGTTCTCGACAATCGGCTGGATCACGAACGCCGGCACCAGCGTATCTTCCACGCCCTCGGACACATCGAACGTCGCAAGCACGCGGTCCTCGCCAAAGCGGGCCCTCTCAAAGGTAAGGTAGCGCCTGGTCTGTGCGACCTCGCGCGAGACCGGAATAAGCGATCCCGAGTTGTCGAGCGTGGCACGATAGAACGATGAGAACTCACGAAGCAGTTCGCGGGCCCGCAGCGGGTCGGTGCGCGTAAACGATGCAATGGTGTTCAGCGTGTTGAACAGGAAGTGCGGGTTAATCTGCGCCTGCAGCGCACGCACCTCGGCGCGCGCCGTGAGTTCCTTTTGCACCTCGAGCTCGTGGATGGCGAGCTGCGTGGACAAGATCTCGGCAAAGCCCGAGGCAAGCGCGTACTGGGTACGGTCGACGGCGCGCGGGGTCTTGTAGTAGAACTTGAGCGTGCCGACGGTACGATCGCCCACCTTGATGGGGGCGATAATGCCGGCGGGGACTTGGTTGTGCGAGCCGTCCGAGCCCACGACATCCACCATACGGTTGAACGACTGCACGATGCCATGTTCGATAACGTAGCGTGTGGCAAGCGTGTGGATGGGAGTATCGGGCAGCAGTTTTTCCTCAAACTCGCCCGCGCAGGCAAGCACGTTGTCCTCGTCGGTGATGGCCACCGTCATGGCGCGCGTCTCGGGCAAAATGCGCCGGCACACCAAACGCGCCGACTCCTGCGTCAGACCGCCCTTAATGTCCTCGAGCATGGCCGAGGCCACCGAGAGCGTCTCCTCGGTGTACTGGGAGCGCACCGAATCGGGATTGAGCGTCAAAAAGATAAAGATGCACAGAAAGATGCACAGCAGCGCACAGGCGATCACCGTGGCAATCGGCTCAATGCCAGTCGCCAGGGCAAAGATAAAGTACACCAACACGCAAACGGCGCAGACAACGGCGATGATGCGAAAGATTGAAATTGAATTATCGCGCTGGGCGCGGCGGTCGATCATTCAGCCCCCTCCAGGATGCTAATCAGTTGTGCGTCGCGCCAAAGTTCGTCCATGATCTTGGGCCAGAAACTCTGAAAGCGCAGGTAGCTTGCGGCGTTTTGGCGGGCATAGGCCTTAGCCTCATCAATACCATGACGCCAGATGCGCAGATACCCCTCGTGCTCGCGGGTAAACATGCTGCGGACCATGGCAGTCTTGCGCACGCGGTCGTCGAGCTCGCGCGAGATCCACGGACCCGGATAGGGCATGAGTGATGCGGCCGTAACCGGAATGAGCTCCTTTTGGTGCGCAGCAAACGTCAGCTTGGCCCGCTCGTAGTACCAACGGTACACGTCCTGCATAAAGCGCGGCGAGCGCTTCTCGGACTCGGGCGGCAGGTGGCGCACGGTCCACTCGTTATCGAACCACACGTCATAGCCGAACATGCGCATGTTAAAGAGATAGTCCAGATCCTCGCCGCGGGTGATAAACGGGTCGAAGGCCACGCGCGTAAAGGCGCGGGCATGCAGGGCCACAAGGCCGCCGCACACGTAATTGGAGCGCGAGATGCGGGTGCCCGAGAGCGCCTTTTTCATCCAGCGATTGAACTCGATACGCTTGGTCCACCAGCGATGGCAAATGCCCGCTTTGTCCGTGGGAGCCAGCGGCGACCCGTCGCGATCGTAAAAGTATCCGCTCTTGACTAAAATCGGCAGGCCCTGACGCGTCTGTTGACCCAGTGCATAGGTCGCACGCTTCATAAAGTCGGCATCGATGACGGTCTCGTCGTCATCCAAAAACACAATCGCGTCGTGCCCCAGCACCGCCGCGCAGGCAAGACCCATGTTGCGGATGGCGCCGTAGCCGCGCAGGCTCACGCACTCGCCCGAGCCTTTGGGCGCAATCTGCGCCACGCGGTCGGCAACACGCGAAGCCTGAGTATTGGTAACGATGGTGACCTTAAGTGTGGGATGCGCATTAACGATTTCGTGCACGCGATGGGATACGTCGGCCGTGGCAGAAACCGGACAGACCACCAAGAGAATAATGCGCGGAATGTCGCACACCTGTTCGAGCGAAGTCAGGCAGCGATCGAGTTCCGGGTTGGCGGCATTGAGCGACGTCGAATGATCGTAGGTGCCGGGAGCGTTTGCTTGGGTATCATCGCCCGCCCAATATGTTGGGATCACAACCGTGGCGTTCATACCTTTACCCTCCTTGCAACACAAAAAACGGGGCGCCGCCAAACACAGGCGACGCCCCGCGACCTAGCTGGTTCCATCATACCCACTTGGGCTAAACATTGTTCGGAAGTCAGAATGATTTATGCAGCTACTTCCAAAAGAGTACTGCAGATAGGCACAAATGCTGTACTGAGCCCGGTTGCCTTACGCCGCCGCCTGAGCCATGCGGGACAGACGGACCAGCAGCACAAAGCCAACAACCAGCAGAACGCCAATAGAAAGGACGCCCAGCGACGGGTTGCCGGTCAGGGAGGTGACAACCGACACCAGGAAGGTGCCCATAACGCTTGCGTAACGGCCAAAGATATCGAAGAAGCCGTAGTACTCGTTGGACTTTTCTTTGGGGATGATGCGGCCAAAATAGCTGCGGCTGAGCGCCTGCACGCCACCCTGGAACAAGCCGACCAAAATAGCGAGCACCCAAAACTCAAAGGCGGTCTTCAAGAAAAACGCGGCAAAGAGCACGATGCCCATATAGGCGGCGACGGCCACCAAGATCATATTGAGTGTGCCCACGCGACCGGCGAGCTTGCCGTAGATGATGGCGGACGGGAAGGCCACAAACTGCGTAACGAGCAGAGCCAGCACCAGTTGGGTCGAGTCGATGCCCAGAGCCGATCCGTAGCTTGTTGCCATGGAAATGACCGTGTGCACACCGTCGATGTAGAAGAAGAACGCGATCATGTAGACCAGCACGGTCTTGTTGTGGGCGATCTCGCACATGGTGTGTCCGACCTCGGAGAACACGCCGCCCACGATGTGGCCGATGGTGTCCCGGGGACCGCGCTCGCGACCGTACTTTTGCTTATAGGTGCGAATGAGCGGCAGGGTAAAGATGAGCCACCAGGCACCGGTGATGACAAACGACAGACGCGTTGCCAGCATGGTGGGGACGCCAAGAGCGGGGCCACCCATGATAAGCGCCAGGCAGATGATGAACGGCACGGTGGAACCGATGTAGCCCCAGGCATAGCCCGAGCTGGACACGGCGTCCATGCGCTCGTCGGTGGTAATGTCGGGCAGCATGGCGTCGTAGAACGTCATGGAAGAGTTAAGGCCGATGGTGCACAGCACGTACACGGTCAAAAACGCCATGGCGGACATTGGGATAGCCTGCGCCAGGCAAAGAACCAGGCCCGTGAGGAAGAAGCCCAAGAAGAACTTGATCTTGTTGCCGGCGTAATCGGCAAGCGCGCCCAGAATGGGCATGAGCATGGCAATGACCAGCGAGGCAATCGTCTGCGCGTTGCCCCAGGCGACCACCAGGTCTGCCGAGGAAGCACCGGTATTGATGGCGTTAAAGTAGATGGGCACCACCGAGGTATTGAGCAGCACGAGGGCCGAGTTGCCCACATCGTACATAACCCAGTTACGCTCGAGCTTGGTGTATTTCATGGACAGGGCCCCTTCGTATTCGCCCGATATGCAGTTAGTTCATCGTACCCCAATTGTCCAGAGGCGCCGGTAAGGATTCGGCAAAGGCCTTGATTATCAACTTCATCCGAACACCTCCCATATTCATCCGCACATGTGCGGATGAATGTGGGAACCCGATACCCTGAGGGCCGGACCGGCCGGCCCCGGGAGATCGGAGGACGGCATGTCCGGAAAGAAGAATAGGGGCTCCGCGAGGGCGGTCCCGAGGGCCTACGGCAGGCTCACGAGGCACGAGCGGGACACGGTCCAGAGGATGCTGGAGCGCGGGGCCTCGTGCAGGGAGATCGCGAGGGAGCTGGGCAGGTCGCCCTCGACGGTGAGCGCCGAGGTGTCGTC
>DBFNYT010000060.1:0-6459 GCA_048425625.1 Collinsella sp.
ATGCACAGACGCTGCTGCTGACCGCCCGAGAGCGCCAAACCATCCTTGTTGAGCTGATTGGATACCTCTTTCCAGAGGTTGGCGCGCTTGAGCGATTCTTCCACGATGTCATCGAGGTCACTTTTGCTAGTCACGCCCTGCAGACGAGGGCCAAAGGCGACATTCTCGTAGATGGATTTGGGAAACGGATTGGGCTGCTGAAAGATCATGCCCACGCGGCGACGGAGGTCGACCGGGTCGACACCCTCGGCATAGATATCGTTGCCGTCGAGCGTCATGGTGCCCTCGACGCGCGTACCCTCGATCAGGTCATTCATGCGGTTAATGCAGCGCAAAAACGTCGACTTGCCGCAGCCCGAAGGGCCAATGAAGGAGGTGATGGCGTTTTTGGCGATGTTGAGGTCAAGCCCCGTCAGCGCATGAAAGTCACCGTACCAAAAGTTGAAATCCTTGGCCGTAATGGCCGCTTGCTCCAACGCGGGAGCGGACTGATAAACGGACATGGGACTCCTTAACTAGCGACGCTTACGCGACAGGAAGCGCGCAAACAGGTTGAAGGCCAAAATGATCACCATCAGCAAGAGCGCAGTGCCGTAGGCTGCGTTCATGTTGATGCCGTCGTTGGCAAGCAGGTACAGGTGAACGGTCATGGGACGACCGGAATCGAGCGGCGAAATAGGTAGATTGATGGCCTGGCCCATGGTGTAGAGCACCACGGCGGTCTCGCCGATGGCACGGCCGATGGCAAGGACGATGCCCGTGGCAATGCGGCCAAAGGCCGAAGGAAGCACGATCTTGGAGACGACCTGCCACTTGGTAGCGCCCAGGCCGTACGCGCCCCAACGGATATAGCGCGGAACGGCGCGAATGGCTTCTTCGGTGGTGCGCATGACGATGGGAAGCATCAAGAGCGCGAGCGCCAGAGCGGCCGAGACCATCGAAAGGCCCAGGCCCATAGCCTCGACAAACAAGGCGTAGCCAAACAGGCCCATAACGATGGAGGGCACCGAGGCCAAAGCGTCAGCAGCGTAGCGAATGAGCTCGACGACCTTGCCCTGCTTGGCGTACTCGGCCAGATAGACGGCTGCCAGCACAGCGATCGGCGTGCAGATAAGCATGGCGAGCGCCGTCACGTAGACGGTCGAGACGATCGTGGGCCAAATTCCGCCCTCGGCGTTGACGCCCTGGGGCCAACCGAAGATAAAGTCGAGCGAGATGTGTGGCAGGCCGTTGATGACCACGTAGGCGATGATAGCGACCAGCACCAGCGTGGTGATGTAGGCAGCGGCACGAAACACGCCAAGCATGATCTTGTTGGACAGGTCCTTGTTGATGCGGCCCTTCTTGCCGTGGGAAAGGGCACGCTTGATGCGCTCGCGCGACGAGGTCGTATCGACCGTCGTGTCAACGGAATCGGACATAGCCTACCCCCTCTTCTTCTTGGAAATCAGACGGACGATACCCACCAGCGTGGCGGAGATGATAAACAGGACCACACCCATGCCGAACAGCGCCGAGCGGTGCAGACCCGAGGAATAGCTCATGTCGAGCGCAATCTGGCTCGTGAGCGTCGAGATGGGGCTCGCAATGCTGTCGGGAATAACCGGGGCGTTACCTACGACCATGAGCACGGCCATGGTCTCGCCGATGGCACGGCCCATACCCAGCACGATGGCATCAACGATACCCAGCTTCGCGGCAGGTAGCACGACCTTATAGATGGTCTGCCACTTTGTGGCGCCCATGGCATACGATGCCTCGCGAATGCCCATGGGAATGGAATTGAGAGCATCGATGGTGAGCGTGGTGATGGTAGGGACGATCATGATGGCGAGCACAAACCACGCCGTCAGCGCACCAAAACCAAGGCCGCCGGTCAGTTGTGCGATAAACGGGCGGATGATGATCATGCCAAAGAAGCCGTAGATGATGGAGGGTATGCCCGCCAGCAGGTCAACGGCGGGGCTGATGAGCTTGCGCACGCGCTTGCTGGCAATCTCGACCAGGTAAACGGCCGTACCCACGCCCAGCGGCACGCCCATGGCGAGCGCACCGACGGTCACCAGACCCGAGCCGGCAAGCAGCGACAAGATGCCGTAGTGGCCCTCGGAAGGCGCCCACGTAAAGCTAAAGAAGTCAGCCAGACCGATGTCAGTAAAGACGGGCAGCGCCGAGTACGTGGTAAAGACAAAAATCAGGATGACGGTAACGACCGCCAAGAACGCGCAGGCAAAGAAGATCCACTGCAGCGCCTTCTCCTTGATATAGGTACTGCGCGATACGAGCGCCAGCTCGCGCTTCTTGGGCGTCTGAACATTCTGCTCAGTCTGGGAGTTTTCCTGTGCTTCCATGCTACTCACTCCCCTTCTCGTCGTTGGTGACGGGAATAAAGCCCGCCTCGCGAATCTGCTTGTCCATCTTTTCGGACGTCACATAGTCGATGTAATCCTGCGCCTGCTGCGAAGGCACACCCTTCACAAAGAAGTAAAGGTCGCGCGAGATGGGATAGCCGCCACTCGCGACCGTCTTCTCGGACGCCTCAACATGATTGACCGAGACGGCCTTGACCGAGGTCTTGGCGTTGAGGCTATCGACGAAGCCCAGCGAAATGTAGCCGATGGCCCCACGCGAACGAGATACCACGTCGCGCACCTGGCCCGTACCCGAAAGAACAGCCGAGCGGCGATCGAACGGCGTGCCATCCATCACGATGGTACGGAAGGCCTCGCGCGTACCGGACGCCTCGTCTCGGTTGATGACCTGAATCCTCAGGTCCTCGCCACCGACCTCTTTCCAATTGGTAATCTTGCCGGCGTAGATATCGCGGAGCTGCTCGGTCGAGAGGTTATCGACGGGGTTGTCGTCGTTCACGATGACCGCGATACCGTCGTGGGCAATGACGATGGGAGTCAGGCCCAGATCCTGTTCGTCGGCATTGAGTCCACGGGAGGAGCTGGCGATATCGGCCGTGCCGGCGCTGACGGCCTCGATCCCAGCGGAAGAACCCAAACCGGAAACGAGCACGTCGATGCCGGTCTCCTCCTTAAAGCCCTCGGCCGCAATCTCGGCGATAGGAAGGCAGGTCGTGGAGCCGGCCACGGTAATGGAAGAGGTCGAAGATCCCGAAGAACAGGCGCACAGCGTAAGCGTAAGCACAGCGGCGCTCAGAACCGATACGATCTTTCTCATAGCATCACGCCGATCGCAGCATGGCGCCCACAGGTGCCGTCCTCGTTACGGTAGGAATAAAAGCGGTCGTTCTGACGCACGGTCGAAAGCTGGGTATCCACGATATTATCCGCGTCGACACCGACATCTACCAGCGCCTCGCGAATGGCAGCGGAAAGATCAAGCATGCGAGAGGTATTCGCATCGATGCAAGAGAACTCGGCGGCAAAGCGATCCATGAGTTCCTGGGATACCTCATATTCGTCACCCAAGATATGGGGGCCAATATAGGCGGAAACGTCGCTCGCATCGCAGCCGGCAGCATCGCAAAGCGCCTGGCACGCCTTGGCAGAAATACGTGCAATCGTGCCCTTCCAACCGGAGTGCACCACGGCAAATCCGCCAGGGGCCACCAGCACCACGGGAACGCAGTCGGCAAAGCAGAGCAGCACGGGCACGTTACGCGCCGTACAGACGATGGCATCGCAGCCCTCAGCAATCTGCTCGCGGACGTCCTCAAGGTCATCGGCGCCGTTCGAGGTCACCGCAACGATATGATCACCATGGACCTGATTGGGAACGAGCAGGTTGTGCTCGCACTCGGCGGCACCCATAGCCTCGAGCGCACGACGACGATTTTCTTGAACAGCAAAGGGGTCATCGCCAACATGCGAGCCCAAGTTGAGTGAGGAGTACGCATCTTCGGAAACGCCACCGGCACGCTCGGTGAAGGCAAAGCGAACATCGGATGTCGCGCCCTCCACCAACGTAACTCCATCATGGTCGACACGCGAAACTTTGTCCGCACGTGCTGCCATACTAAAGCCTCCTAATAACACAAGTACCGCGGCATCGCCGCTACAGCCCGCGTTTATACGGCTGTCATACTTCTCTAAAAGGATACCTGCTGCGCTGGAGGCAATCGTAAAGGGAACGTAAAGAGATTGGAGGTTCTAGTTTACAAAGTCGAAATAAAAAGGGCGCGTCCATACGGACACGCCCCTGTGCACAACAATGCAAAGAACGACTTAGAAGCTACCGCGCTTCAGGAAGTCGGGAAGCTCGAACTGATCGTTGCCGAAGTTAGGAAGCTCGGTGCCACCGACGTTGCGGGTCGGAGCGGCCTGAGCCGGGCTCGTGGCAGGAGCGGTGCGCTGCGGCTCAGCGGAGGCAGCGGCCTTGCTCTGAGACTGCTGAGCAGCAAAGAGCTCGTCCTGACGGTTGACGTTGGAGTCGGAGAAGCCCGTAGCGATGACGGTGATACGCACCTGATCGCCCAGGGACTCGTCGACAACGGTACCGAAGATGATGTTGGCCTCGGGGTCGACGGCGTTGGCGACAACGTCGGCGGCGTCGCTGATCTCCTGGATGCCCAGGTCCTTGGAACCGGCGATGGAGAGCAGCACGCGCGTGGCGCCATCGATGGAGCTCTCGAGCAGCGGGCTGGAGATGGCCTGCTGGGCAGCGTCGACGGCACGGGTGTCCCCAGAAGAGGTACCGATACCCATCATGGCGGTACCGGCCTGCTTCATGATGGTCTTAACATCGGCGAAGTCCAGGTTGATGATACCGGGGACGGTGATGAGGTCGGTGATGCCCTGGGTGCCCTGGGAAAGGACGCCATCGGCAATCGCGAAGGCCTCGAGCATGGTGGTCTTCTTCTCGGCGATGTCGAGCAGCTTATCGTTAGGGATGACGATCATGGTGTCGACGCAATCGGAGAGGGTCTTAATGCCCTCCTCGGCGCTCTTCTTGCGCTTGCGGCCCTCGAAGGTGAAGGGCTTGGTCACGACGGCGACGGTCAGCGCACCGACCTCGTTCATCGCGATATCGGCAACGATGGGAGCAGCGCCGGTACCGGTGCCACCGCCCTCGCCGCAGGTGATGAACACCATATCGGCGCCAGCGAGCGCCTCGGCAATGTCGTCGCGGGACTCATCGGCAGCCTTGCGGCCAACCTCGGGGTTGGCGCCGGCGCCCAAGCCGCGGGTAAGGTCGGTGCCGATGTGCACCTTGATATCGGCATCAGAGATCGCGAGTGCCTGAGCATCGGTGTTGATGGCAACAAACTCGACGCCGCGGATGCCCTCTTCGATCATTCGATTGACCGCGTTGGTACCGCCGCCGCCGACGCCGACCACCTTAATGACGGCAAGGTAGTTGTTGATCTCTGTCTCGTGCATGTCGGTCCTCCGAACAAAGGTTATAGCCATAGCATGGGTCGACCCCTGCGCACATTAACCTTCAGGTTGAAAGTAAATGCAAAGGTAAACCGTATTATGTTTGCACATTATGAACGTATCAGTCAAATAATTGACCGTGAAAACCAAACAAACCAGATAAACGGCGTGGTATGGCCCCTCAACAAAGCATCAACCAGCGCTACGAGGTCGGAGCGTTCCTAAATGTATAGTTACCCGGAGAGCGCACATTGATATACGTTACGCCCTCTACCTGCGAAAGCAGCTTGGTGACTACGCGCTCCTTCTTGACGATATCGTTCGAATCGCCCAGCGACACCTCAATGCCGTTATTGAGGTTTGCCGAGATGGCTTCGACCGAAGGCGTGGAAATATCCTTGACTTGTCCCAAGAACTCGCTCGAAAAACCACGCACATAATCCAAGCCAGCCTTAACGGCCTTGGAGCTCACTGCCTGGCCGGAAACCGGAGCGACATCCGCCGAGACATCAGTCAACAACACCGCGCCATAGTGCTTAGCGAGCGCCAGCGCGGCATCAATGCCGGTCAGGGTATTTGAGCCCTGCCCCGTCGTGATGACGTTGCCCTGGTCATCCACTTCGACCGACGTCGACAGCGGGGCGATCCAGGTGTCATCATCCCCGATGGCCCAGGCAAGGTCATCGGAGCTGATATAGGCAATTGCAATGACCTTGCGCTCCATCGGCGTAATGATGAGCGTATGTGGGAACTGACGCTGGACATCCACGCCCGAGACCCACGGGTTCTGCTTGAGGTCCTCGGTAATCTGGTCGGGATCGACGTTAAAAAGCGACGTTCCCTCGGGCAAATCGATCAGCTGGATAGCATCGTGCTTCGTCACATGCTCGCTGCCTTGAATCTGAATATCAGTGGCGGTAAACAATCCAGAGTTAATCACCACGATAGCAACGACGACGAGCACGGCCAAGACGGCCAAAACGCCGCCCACGATTTTGCCTTTGCCTGTAACGACAGAAGCGGCGTCTGATGTTTTATTTACCATCGCCCCAAGTGAAGACAACGGGTTGACGCTTTTTTTACCCGAAGGCTTCTTGACGGTAACCGGGAC
>DBFNYT010000061.1:0-2775 GCA_048425625.1 Collinsella sp.
CGTGTCCGAGGCCCTCGCGGCCTTCGATGCCGCAGACGAGCCTTTCGTAGCTGCCGGCACCATCACCCTAGCCGGCGAAGTAGCCGGTCTGCTCCGCTAACCCATCCCCTCATCAGTTGCGGTGAAATACGGACTGTTTTACAAGCCAGAGGCCTCAAACAGTCCGTATATCACCGCAACTCAAAAGCAGCCAATTTGGGACGGGGCTTTTTTAGCTGCCCTGTGCCCCGAGTTGACTCGCTTGCCACGAAATTGGCCTATCTACTACGTTTGACCGGTTACCCTCGACCACACGGAATATTGCGAAATTAAAACCGCAGGTAGATGGCTTGCGGATTTTGCGAAAAGTCGGTTATGGTCGACCCGTGCGGGTTAAACGTAGTAGATAGGCCGTTTTTGTGGCGAAGCCTTGGCAGGATGTGGCAAAGGGGTTGTCCCTTTGCCACATTGCCTAGTCTAGGCGGAGCGGATCGTGGGGGTAGGCGTTGAGAATCTCGACGCCGGACTCGGTGACCAGGGCCAAGTCCTCGATGCGGACTCCGGTGCGGCCGGGGAGGTAGATGCCCGGTTCGATGGAGAACGTCATGCCTGGCTCTACGAGCTGTTCGTTGACCAGCGAGACGTCGCCCGGCTCGTGGTCCTGCAGGCCGATCGAGTGGCCCAGGCGATGCGTGAAGTACTTGCCGTAGCCTGCGTCCTCGATCACGTCGCGCGCGGCGTGGTCCAGGTCGGACATGCGAACGCCCGGTGCGATGAGCGCCTCGGCGGCCTCGTTGGCGTGGCGCACGATGTCGTAGATGCGCGCCGTCTCCTCGTCCGGCTCGCCCCAAAAGAACGTGCGCGTCATGTCCGAGCAGTAGTTACGATGGCGTCCGCCAATGTCGAACAGCACCACGTCGCCACGCTTGAGTACCGTGTCGTCGGGCTCGTGGTGCGGGTCGCCGGCGTTGGCGCCAAAGCTCACGATGGGCGGAAAGCTAAAGCCCTCGCAGCCGTGCTTGCGATACAGACTGAGCATCTGGTCGGCAATTTCGCGCTCCGTCACGCCCTCGTGGACGAGCTTGATAACATCGGCCATCACAGCGTCGTTAGCGGCCGAGGACGCGCGCATGAGCTTCTGCTCGGTGGCATCCTTGTAGATGCGTGCGTCGGTGACGGCAAAGTCGCCCAGGAAAAACTCGCTGGCGGCATGGCGCTCCATGAGGGGCATCAAAAAGCCGGAACGCATGACGGTGTCGATACCAAGCGGCTTGTCTGGGTCGATCTCACGTGCGATGGCGTCGGTCACGACGTCGGTATCGGTGTGATAGGCGACGCGGGCATTGTCGTACTCGGGCAGCTGATGCAGGGCGTTGACCAAGATCACGGGCTCGCTGTCGCGCGCGAGCAGCACGCCACAAAAACGCTCGAACATATCGGCATAAAAGCCGGTCAGATAGTAGATCGACCACGGGTCGTTTACGAGCAGCTGTGCGCCGGGGTGCTGGGCCTCGAGCGCATCGAGCACGCGCGCCACACGCTGGTCATCGACATGTGCCATGAAACATCCTTTCGCTAGGGTGCCACCATGGTATCCCCAATGCCGGGGTAGTCAATTTGGGACGGGGCTATTTTAGCTGCGTAAAACTTGCGGAATGATTTTTCTGGGACGGGGATTAAATAATCATTCGGAACCCAATGATTATTTAATCCCCGTCCCAGAAAAATCATTTGAGCGAACGTTCGGGCAAAAGTAGTCATAAGAGGCCCGTCCCAAATGGGCTGGCTTCAAAACTATGGCGGATTACGGGGCTGGACCTGTATTACTTGACCATGGGAAAAAATCGAGAAATTAAAACCGCAGGTAGAAGGCTTATTAAAACTTGAAAATGGCCGGTATGGATGGAGGTCTCCGAGCCAGCCCCGTAATCCGGCATAGTTTTGAAATGGCACTAAAGTAGGCACAAGCTAAATAACGATTCCAAAAAAAGTTGCGGTGGAATAGTTCCTGGATACCGGGGTTTTGGCGGAAATCAGGAACTATTCCACCGCAACTGAGGAGGGCAGGGTGGATGGCAGGGTAGCTTAAAGAGCCCGTCCCTAATTAGTTACTTAGACTCGGTCGATATCCATGCTGGCGACGAGGTCGATGCTGGTGCCGAGAAGGTCTTCCAGCACGACGTCGCCAATGCGGATGGGGGCGTTGACGACTAGGCCTCGGATGAGGTTCATGGCTTGGGCGTGGAGTGCCAGCGGGATGGCCTCGGCGGTGCGCACGGGGAGCAAGGCCTCGTCGCCGCCGGAGACCGCTATGGTCGTCGTGAGCACGCGCATGGGGCAGATGAGTTCCTGATGTGCGAACTTATCACCGCGCGGGCAACTGTTGCCGGTTACGGAGCGCACTTCTACCACGGCGCCGTCTGCGTCACGCTCTACCTCTACGGTCAGGAGGCATTCGGATGGGCAGGTCGTGCAGTTGAACTGCAGCGTTTCGGTCGCATTCTTGCTCATGGTTTATGCCTCCTCAACGGGATCGACGGATAGGACAATCTCACTGGCACCCAGGTCGAGCGCTTGTTTGATGACCTTTGACGGCAGTGGGAAGCTTTCCATAACGCTCGGCTTAAACGCGCGGACCTTGCCCGCAAAAAGTTCTTCGCCGTTGGCCAAGATGCGTACTCGAGCGGTATCGACCGGTCGGCGCACGCGGAAGTTGAGTTTGGTGAGTGCCACTGCCGTAATGCGTCCCGGCAGCGCGTAGCTCGCGTTGCCGGCAGGGGAGACCGTGAGCTCGCA
>DBFNYT010000062.1:0-7365 GCA_048425625.1 Collinsella sp.
AATTGGAGAGAGCGCTCCCGCAAACTGCCTCTTGACAACTTATAGGAGCGTCGGTTTTTGATCGTTGAATCCTGCGGTTTTGGCGTCAGAAAATGTCGATGCTTCGGGGGTCCAAAAACGGTCGTTCACTTCTTGGAAAAATATTAGACCTCAATTTTGCAAGGTTCCAATTACCGTTCGGCACGTTAAGAACTCCCTTTCCCCGCTTAATGCTTGACGAAGAGTCCCCTGGTTTATATACCTATCGGTAGGCATATAGGATGTAATGCCGATAGAAATGGAGTGACCATGGCTCTCACCGTACCAGACGAAAAAGACCGTCCTCGCGAGAGCGGCGCATTTGCTTGGATTGTCGTTATTGCGCTCGGCTTAATGTCCGCCGGGACGACTGGCACATATAGCATTATTGCCGGCTCATTCGTTGCTCCAGTATGTGAAGACCTGGGCTTCGAGTACACCTCTTTCTCTTTCTATTTCACTGCGATTCTTCTTGGCCTTGCACTTGGACTTCCACTTTTGAGCCGTTTCATTCCAAAAGTAATAGGCAAACCGTGGCATATTTGCGTTGAACTCGTCCTTATTGCCGCCGGCGCCGCAATGGCGTTCTACACCGAAGTCTGGATGTTCATCGTCTCCGCTGCGGTGATCGGCATCTGCTTTTCATTCACAACGGGCGTCTGCATGTCCGATGTTATTGACCAATGGTTCAGTAAATCGTCCGGTCTTGCCATCGGCCTTGCTTGGGGCGTTAATTCTCTCTGTACGCTGTTGTTGAGCCCTGTCATTACTCTGGTTATCGAGCAACAAGGCTGGCGTACGGGATACATCGTACTTGCGGCCGTTTCTGCAGCTATGATTTTACCTGCGAGTGCATTTATCATTCGCCTTAAACCCTCTGATCGCAACATGCTTCCGTACGGAGAGACCGCCTCTGAAACCCATGAGAGACACAGCGTCGATGAGCGGGAAGATACCCTTTCGGGCATGGCACTACGTGATGTCACGAAAACGCCGTCTTTTATTCTCTGTGTCCTCCTGCTTTGCGTGGCGCAGCTCACCTGCTGCATGAACCAGTTGTTTCCAACCTATGCAAGCGAGGTCGGTTTCAATCCCATCGTAGGAAGCTTAATGGTCTCGGCAGCTTCGTTCTCCGACATCTTCCTAAATCCCTTCGTAGGCAAAACATGTGACAAGCTCGGCTCTATTAAAGCAACGGTCGCGTGGACAGGTGTCAGCATTTTTTCGTTCCTGCTTCTCATCATTGGCGGAAGCAATGAGACTGTTTCAATCATTGCAGCTGGCGTAAACGATGCCATGTTCGCCATTGTTGGAACCGCAATGCCGATGCTTCTCCTCTCGCTCTTTGGATCACGCGATTTTGGAAGGATCTATTCGATCGTTTGCTCAGCGGGCTATGTCGTCGGTGCTTTTGGAATGCCGGTCATGATGAAGGTTTACGGCATGGCAGGGTCATTCCAGGGAGTATTTATCTTCTGCATTGCCTGCAACCTTATGATTGCTGCGTTTGCTATCGTTTCCGGCTTTCTCAGTAAGGCTGCTGAAAAGTAATAAGCGCCGATTGCATCGGCATAGATTGCCACGCAACAGGGGTCGACTCCAAGCCAGACTGGAGTCGGCCCCTGTTTTCGTTTAAAGGTTGCCCGCAGGCACCATGTGTGCCAACATGCGTTTCAGCTTGGCTGGTCTATTTGAACATAAGCTCGACTATTCCCGCCCAAACCGCTTTTTCATCAATATCCTCACCTTGAGCGACCGTATTGCTCGCTCCCTCCAGAACGGTATAAAGAATTTGTACGTAGAGCATCACGTCGGCACTATCGGAAAACGCGCCAATCTCTACACCATGAAGAAGGATGTCTTTAAGCGCATCCATGGTTCGTTTGGTCGCCGTCGCTTGACGTTCCTGAACTGCAGGAATTCGATTTGCTTGAACGCTAACCTCGGCCAGCACGCGCCGGCGTTTTTCATCGCTTCGATAGCCACCTATAACTGAATTGCCGAGCTCGATAAGCGCGGCCTTGAACCCGTCCCTATCGACTATTAGCGAGTAGTCGCGCTGATAGTCAATGGTCGGAAACATGCTGTCCAAGAGCGTAGTGAAAATCTCCTCTTTAGAGGGAAAGTAGTAGTACACCGACGGCTTGGATATACCGACAAAGTCGCAAATCTTTCCGATAGACGCTTTGTCATAACCGACTTCTGCCACAAGATCGTACATTGCGTCCAATATTTTTTTTCTTGTGCTCACGCTGCATTTCTCCATTGCAAATCACTTCCGCACTACCAACATTATTAAGGATGGCAACGGGACATCAATTCGTGTCCAAACATGACCACTATATACGGTGAACGGTACGTATCAGTAGGCGAGCGGCAATTATTCAAAACTATCTACCGAACGGTAGGTATAGTAGTACTATAGCAGGTGAAACCCCGCTATTGTCGCGGCCGGACAGCATCGCGGGAAACCCGACGGAAGGACCAACCATGTACGAGAACTATCGTATGCCGGGCGAGTTCGAGAAGCGCTCCAACGTCTATGTGACATGGCTTCCCGATTACATCCGTGCAGAGGGCTACGATAACCGTCAGCCCTGCGTCGACGTGATTAAGGCTCTGCTCGAGTATGGCGACGTTACGGTCAACCTCAATTGCGGCACCCCCGGCTCCTATGAGGAGGCTTGCTCGCGCCTGAAGGAGGAGGGGGTTGATCTCGATCGCATCGAGATTACGCAGTTCGAAGACTCCAACTTCTATGTCCGCGACAACGGTCCCAGCATCATGGTCGAC
This sequence comes from Collinsella sp., assembly GCA_048425625.1. Taxonomy (GTDB): domain Bacteria; phylum Actinomycetota; class Coriobacteriia; order Coriobacteriales; family Coriobacteriaceae; genus Collinsella. The sequence goes on from DBFNYT010000062.1 coordinate 2,812, forward strand.
GACAAGGGCCATTCTTATATGGTCAACCCCGCTTGGACCTATTACGGCGTGTGGGACAAGAACTCCCCGGAGTGCCAGTCCGCACGTAAGGCAGCCGTTCACATGGCGGTTGCGCTCGGTTGCTTCGATATCGTCAATTCCGAAATGGTTTCGGAGGGCGGCGACCGCGAGTTTGACGGTCACGGCACTCTGATCGCCATCGAGGACACGGAATGCCGCAAGCGTAATCCCGAGTTCACGAAAGAGGAAGTAGAGGCCGAGTATAAGCGCATCTACAACCTCAACAAGGTTATCTGGCTTCCGCAGCCTATGCTCGAGGACGACGACTATCGACTGGGCATCCTCGACGAGAAGGAAGACGGAACTCCCGTCTTTGGCATGAGCTTTGCAGCTCACATTGATGAGATGTGTCGCTTTATCACTCCGAACAAGATTCTTCTTGCCGAGGTGTCCAATGAAGAGGCAGCCTCGAGCAAGGCTGGAGCAGAGTCTCGTCGCCGCATTGAGGCAGCCTACGAGATTCTGAGCAACGAAACGGACTGGGAGGGCAAGCCCTTCGAGATCGTTCGTATGCCCACCGCCGAGCCTATTGAAGTCGTTATCGCCCCTGGCGATGAAGATTACGAGCTCTATAAGGGCTTCATCGACGAAATGGGCGGCAAGTTTACGGATGGCACCCCCTGGCCCGAGGGCCCCGTCCACTTCTACGCCGCAGCGAGCTACTGCAATTTCCTGATTTGCAACGGCGTCGTTCTTGGCCAGCGTTATTACCACGAGGGCATGAGCGAGGTCGTGAAAGAGAAGGACGAGCAGGCCAAGGCAGTTCTTGAGAGCTGCTTCCCCGATCGCAAGGTCATCATGATTGATTCCCTCGCGCTTAACCTGTCCGGCGGCGGCGTGCACTGCTGGACTAAGGACGTGGCGGCCAGTCGTTAGTGAGCCTTAGAGCCTGCGCTCTTTGGCTTAGGCGCCACATGTACCGCTCCCCGAGGGATATCCGTGTTTCCCTCGGGGACACATTCAAACAATAATTTTGATAATAATTCGAAAGGAAATAGGCATGAACAACAGCCTCCGCGGTCGCGACTACCTCAACATCCATGATCTCTCCTCCGAGGATTTCCGCTATCTCATCGATCTCGCCTGGAACCTTAAGGCTCAGAAGAAGTCTGGTGTCGACCAGCGCTACTTCCCCGGCAAAAACGTCCTCGCCAACTTTGAGTGGGGCTCGACCCGTACTCGTTGCGCATTCGAGACCTCCTGCAACGATTTGGGCATGGGTTTCACTTATCTGACCAACTCCCACATGGGTGACTGCGAGACCATCAAGGATGCCATGCGCGTCTTTAACGGCATGTATGATCTCATCGTCTACCGCGCACAGAAGGACGAGCAGTTCCTCTATGACGTCGCCGACCTGGTTGATATCCCGGTCATCAATGCCCTTACTCTCGGCGATCACCCGACTCAGATGCTCGCTGACGCTCTTACGATGGAAGAGCAATGGGGCGGCCTGCGCACGAGCCGCGGCAAGAAGATGGCTTTCGTTGGCAACTGCGCCGGCGCCCCGGTGTGGTATGGCCGTCTTTGCGCTATGCTCGACATGGACTTCCTCGCCATCGGCCCCGACGACCTCCGTCATCAGATGTGCAAGGAAATGATCGAAGAGGTGGAGGCCTGCTACGCCAAGTACGCTCCCAATAGGACCTTTACCATCACCTCTGACCTCGATGCCCTGGATGGCGTTGACGTTATCGTTACCGAGGAGTGGCGCTACATCAACCCCGAGTGCGGCGAAGAGGTTCTGGATCCCGACGACTACAACTCCTGGCTGGGCGATGCCGAGTCTCTGTACCCCTATCGCGTCACCAGCGAGTTGTGCAAGCGCACCAACAATCCCGACATCTTCTGCATGCATGAGCTTCCTTCTGTCCACAACGCAGATCACCGTGTTGGCAAGATGCTCCTCGACCAGTGCAAGAACGACCTCCATCGTGAGATCATAACCGAGGGTTTCGAGATTGCCGACGAGTGCTTTGAGGCCAACGCTTCGGTCATCTTCCGTGAGGCAGAGAACCGTCAGCACACCATCAAGGCCGTTATGTGCGCTCTTCTGGGTCTCTAGGAGCTGTATCAATGGAAAATGCAAAGTTAAAGAGCAGTAAGGTCTACGCATGGGTTCTCGTAATCGCGCTCGGCCTCATGTCTGCTGGCACGACCGGATCCTATAGCGTAATCGCCGGCTCCTTCGTCGCACCCGTGTGCGAGGAGTTCGGGTTTGACTATTCAATCTTCTCGTATTACTTCACCGCGACGCTCATCGGTCTTGCGGCGGCGCTTCCGTTTGTCGGAAAACTCATCCCCAAGGTTGTTGGAAAGGTTTGGCTCTCTGCCGTCGAGCTTATTCTGCTCGCCGCCGGCGCAGGTATGGCTTTCTACACCGAAGTTTGGATGTTCATCGCCGCTGGCGCCCTGATTGGCGTTTGCTTCGCCTTTACCACCGGCGTCGCTATGTCCGACGTTATTGACCAGTGGTTCCAAAAATCTGGTGGCCTGGCAATTGGCCTTGCTTGGGCAGTAAACTCGATTTATATGCTCATCATGAGCCCAGTCATCACCTCTGTCATCGAGGCCGCTGGCTGGAGAACTGGTTATCTGGTGCTCGCCGGTGTTTCCGCAGTGCTCATTCTCCCAGCTTCCATTCTGATCATCCGCTACAAGCCTCAGGACAAGGGCATGTTGCCCTATGGCTACGTTGAAGGCGAGACGGTCGCCGAGACCGAGGAGACGACCGAGGAAAGTGCGCGTGGCGTCAGCTATGCACGCGCCATCAAATCGCCTGCTTTCTTCTTCTGCATCGGCTTCCTTTGTCTCGTGCAGCTCACTTGTTGCATGAACCAGCTTTTCCCGACATATGCTTCCGAGGTTGGTTTCAACCCCATGGTGGGCGGCTTTATGGTTTCCGCCGCATCGCTCTTCGACATGTTCCTTAATCCGATCGTCGGCACCACCTGCGATAAGTTCGGCAGCACGAAGGCCATTCTGGGCTGGCTTGCCGTCTCCATTCTCTCCTTCATCATGCTCATGATGAGCAGCGGCAACTCGACGCTTAGCATCCTCGCGGCAGGCGTAAACGACGTCATGTATGTCATCGCCGGCACCGCTCTGACCGTTTTGGTCATGGATGTCTTTGGCTCCCGTGATTTCGGTCGCATCTTCGCGCTGATTTGCTCCGTAGGCTACATTGTCGGCGCTTTCGGCATGCCTGTCATGATGAAGGTCTATGAGCTTGCCGGCTCTTTCCAGGGCGTTTTCATCTTCTGCATCGCATGCAACGTCATCATCGGCCTGTTCTTGCTGCTGGCCAAGAAGACTGGAAAGAACCTTTCCTGGGACGAATAGTTCGATTCGTCTTAGACATACGCTGTAGGGCTTAGCCTGCAGCCGCTTTGGGGCATCGACTAATGTCGGTGCCCTTTTCATTGAATGACAAAGGGGCAGTCCTTTGTCACATTGAGCGGCTTGTGAATTCGAGGTCTAATACTTTTCCGAGAAGTGAACGAGTCAAAATGGACCCCCGAAGCGCTAACACTTATTGCAGGCGGTTTCCTGCGGTTTTGCCAGTCAAATCCTGCGGTTTTGGCGTCAGGAAATGTCGATGCTTCGGGGGTCCAAAAACGGTCGTTCACTTCTCGGAAAAGTATTAGACCTCGTTGTATGGGGTGCGGCTGGAGGGTGGTCATCGTTCAGTAGCTACCTCTTCCTTGTGAATCGCCTGAAGTACAAGGCATAATGCACGTGACAAAGGGGCAGTCCCTTTGCCGCATTGATCTGAGAGTAGATGTTGATGATTCTATCGTTGGCCCCCATGGAGGGGATTACCGGGCATATGTTCCGTCGCGTGCATGCGGAGTGCTTTGGCGCGCTCGATTGTTATTACACGCCGTTTTTGCCGCCGCCGCGGGTGGGAAACCGCTTTGGCGGCAAGGCGTTTAAGGAGATCGATCCTGCCAATAACCAGGGGCTCAACGTAGTGCCTCAGCTGATGTCCAAGAACGCGGACGAGTTTGTGTGGGCGGCACGGGTGCTCGCCGACATGGGCTATCGCGAGGTCAATCTCAACTTGGGTTGTCCCTCGGGAACGGTTGTCGCCAAGGGCAAGGGCTCGGGTTTCTTGCGTAATCTCGACGAGCTCGAGGTGTTCTTGAGCGATGTGTGCGAGCGGTCGCCGTTGCCGGTATCGGTCAAGACTAGGTTGGGGCTCGAGGACGACGGCGAATACGAGCGCGTGCTCGACCTTTACTGCCGCATGCCGCTGGCCGAGCTAATCGTGCATCCGCGCGTGCAAAAGGATCGTTACACGGGCTCGCCGCGCAGAGCGTTTTACGGCGAGACGCTGGAGCGCGCGCCGTTTCCCGTGGCCTATAACGGCGACATTTTTGATCTTGAGGATATGGACGCGCTGGTGGAGGCCTATCCCGGCACGCGCCATGTGATGTTGGGGCGTGGCCTGCTCGCGAATCCCGCTCTGGCTCGCATGGTCAACGGCGGCCT
>DBFNYT010000063.1:0-19535 GCA_048425625.1 Collinsella sp.
TCACCAACGGCTGCATCTGCTGCACGCTTTCGGATGACCTGGCCAACCAGCTGCAGGGCATCGCCGATTCGGGCAACTTCGACTACATCATCATCGAGGCATCGGGCATTTGCGAGCCTATCCCCATCGCCTACACCATCTCGAGCTTCTGCGACGAGGCCAAGGTGGGCGGCGAGCCCAAGCTCGCGCTCGACAACATCGTGGCCGTGGTCGACTGCGCCCGCATGTACGACGAGTTCAACGGCGGTCGCGACCTGCTGGCCGAGGATATCGACGAGGACGACATCGAAAGCCTGCTCATCCAGCAGATCGAATTCTGCTCCACGCTGATCCTCAACAAGACCGATACCGTGACGCCCGAGCAGATCGCCGAGCTCAAGGCCATCGTGCGCAGCCTGCAGAAGGACGCCGTGATTGTCGAGGCCCAAAACGGCGAGGTCCCCATGGAGGAGCTGCTCGACACCGACCGCTTCGACTTTATGCGCGCCTACAACTCCGCCGCCTGGATCGAGGCCATGGAGCATCCCGAGGAGCACGACGACCCCGAGGTGCTCGAGTACGACATCGAGACCTTTGTGTACTCGCGCCGCAAGCCGTTTGACCTGCAGAAGTTCACCAATTTTGTTGAGCAGGAGTGGCCCGACGAGGTCATCCGCGTCAAGGGTCCGCTGTGGCAGACCGGCGATCCGGACATGTGCTACATGTTTGAGCAGGCCGGCCACCAGATGCGCCTGATGGAGAACGGCCTGTTTGTCGATTCGGCGCCCGAGGGCGAGAAGCAGAAGATCATCGACGAGAACCCCGAGATCATGCAGATTTGGGACGACGAGACGGGCGACCGCATGACGAGCCTGTGCATCATCGGCCGTCACATGGACAAGGATGCGCTCATCGCCTCCCTCGATGCCTGCCTGACCGACTGGCACCGCGCCTAGGTTTATCCAAGCGGGCATTTTTCCGCCTATGTAACCGCCAAACCACCACGAAGGTGCTCTTCGTGGTGGTTTTTCGTTCTGAGCCAAGGAGATTCATGTTCAACATCGTGCTGTATGCGCCCGAGATTCCGGCCAATACGGGCAATATCGGCCGTACCTGCGTTGTCACCGGCGCCCGCCTGCATCTGGTGGAGCCGTTGGGCTTTTCGCTCGACGACAAGACGGTACGCCGCGCCGGCCTGGGCTACTGGCAAAACTTGGACGTGACGACCTATGCTGGCTGGGAGGATTTTCTTGCGCGCAACGGCCTCTCCCCTGCCGACAATCGCCTGCATCTGCTGACCAAAAAGGCACGCCGCACCTATGCGCAAAGTACCTACCGCGATGGCGACTACTTGGTCTTTGGCAGCGAAAGCTCGGGCGTTCCCGAAGAGCTACTCGCCGCGGCACCCGAGCGCTGCGAGCGCATCCCAATGCTGCGCGATTGCGACTCACTCGATAACGCCGAGGCTTGGGAGGCCCACGAGGAATCGCTGGGGCATACCGAGGACAGCCACGAGGCCATCCTTCGGCAGGATATCTGCGGCAACTTCGTCAATCCAGACGACTACCGCATCAGCGCACTCAACCTCTCCAACAGCGCCGCCATCGTCCTCTACGAAGCCCTGCGCCAAACAGGCTTTCCGGGAATGTGACAAAGGGACAGTCTCGTTGTCATATCGGACAATTGTCACATTGACACCCTTCAAACGAAATCAGAGATGCCCGCTATCGCAACGTAAGGCATCGCGATAGCGGGCATTCAGCTGAATCAGTAATTTGATTTCAAAGGTAGATATTAATCTTCGAATTCGACATTGACCCTTACGTCTGGACCACAGAACGTCGACACCTGCTTTTTCACCAGTTTTACTGCACGTTCATCAGATTTTTCCAGCATGCCACTTTCTTGAACCTTTTGCCTCTGGTCCTTATCAGCCTGCTGAAGCAATTTATTTAAATCGTCCGTACTGACCTGATTCCAATTAAGAAAACCATTGTCCTCAACGTACTTTTTAAGCGAGTTCGGATCCGTTGACAACGTCACGATCTCGGAATGCGGAAGCGTAACATTAACAGATTTTATTACCGACTCGTTGTTTTTCGAACGATGGACTTTGACCTTCAGGTTCTCATCGTCTACGTTCAGGCCGATATCCGCCTTGCCATCGATGGTCGCTACATATCGCTTAGTAGTAAATGGGTTGTTAAAACCAAACGGATTCCCTGCATCGTCAATATATAGAACCTGAGTAAAATCGTATTCGTAGGTAAGCAACTTCGTTACCGGCTTAATTTCTTCCCGAATCGAATCATCGCTTATAACGGTCTGATCGCGCGTCAACCACAGGTACACGCAGCCGCCGCAAGCTGCAATCAAGCCTAACGCCAATAGGGCGACAATTATCTTCTGGCCAATTGTTTTAAACGGATTGGAAACGCTCATTTAGCCCTTGTCCTCCAGTTGTCCTCAGGGTAATTACGGACTCAATTCATTTATATTGGGTTTTGATGTCAACCAATTCAGAAAGGAAGGACTTAAATCCAACATAATATAAATACACATTCATACGTTAATTTAATACCTATTCTGCTGCACGTAACTTTAGAAAGATTGGGACACAGACCATAGGCCGGCACCCCAATCCATACATAGGCATCATAACGCGTTGATCATTCGATCATATGCCCACGTTAATCAACTGAAACGCTGACGTCCATCCGCTGATCTCGGTCGCTATATCCGATCATCAGTTCCCGTCCCTTTTTATCCTTTGCGCAAAAACTGCTGTCATACGAATATTCGATGTCCTTGTATCCCTTTTTCTTGCAAGCTTTGATGTATTTGTCGTACCCATCACGATCGATGCCAAATGCGACAAACGAAAGGCAGTCTTTTTCGTCTAACGACGTATAAACGATAGGGCAGTCAGGCTTCGGCAAGGATTTTGCAAGGGCTTTTGTTGGCCAGTCATACGCCTTGACACCGCCCTTTGATGAAGTCGTATAGGTTTTCGACTTGAAACTATAGTACTCGAGATATATCTTTCCATCGCCGCCTAGATAGGCAATAGTCGCCACTGAAGGCTCCATCAGGTCATATTGATTCTGCTGGGCATTGGCGACATAGTCACCATGGGTAATGCACGGAACGCTATCAACCGATTCTCGCTTCTCGACGATTCGCTGGCTATCCGCCGTCATTTTCAGCGTTGAATAATCGTGCGCAGCCTCTTCCTCATCAAAAACGTCAGTAAACAGAAGTTTCTGTTCGTCAGTCAACTCCCCTTTCGGCTCAAACTGAATAGTGAACTGAGCAATATCGAAGCTCGATTTATTGTCATATTCAAATGTCATCATCTCGACGCCATCAACAACGCCTTCTGAGACGCTCCAGTTTAGTTGATCGATTTTTACTGAATCCTTCTTACCTGGCTTTGGCTTCTTTCCACTTTTCTTAGTCGCTGCAAATGCGCATGTCGGACTCCAGCCGCGACCCGTAATTCCGAGTGGTAGAGAAATGCCGATTAGCGCCGCCGCGCTAAAAGCCAGAACTGCCGTAAATAACTTTTTCTTCATTACATATCCTTTGGTAGTCGTTTAACCCCCCCCCTCGTCAAATAGCAGACGAATTGGCGACGCGGTGGCACTATTTGATTCAAGGGCGTGAACTGGATAAACATCGAGGGAAGGAGTGGGCCCTGTGCAATAAACTCCCCTCGTCAAAATGTCTAGCTAAAGAGGACGGGCAGACGGCGAACGGTCATATCCGTTCGCGTCCGCCCGTCTCCAACGATCAAACGTCGATGCGCTAACGTTCAAAAGCATTGCGGCCTCTTGCCTCGTAACCTCACCTCCTTCGAATGATTTGATGACATCGCGGTAGTTATCCGGACGTTCGAGCGTCGGTCTCCCAAATCTCACACCCCGCAGACGCGCCGACGCGATACCCTCCGCCTGGCGCTGCTTTATGTTTTCGCGCTCCACCTGAGCCACGTAGCTCAAAACTTGAAGCACTAGGTCGGCAATAAAAGTCCCCGTAATCCCATTGGGCTGTTCGCGTGTATCAAGCAATGGCATATCGAGTACCACGATGGCAACGCGTTTGTCCATCGTTATGCGACGCCATTCATCGAGAACCTCCCGGTAGTCGCGACCTAATCGGTCGATACTCTTAATCACCAGAACGTCCCCCTCGCGCAGACGACGAAGAAGACGCTGATACTGAGGACGCCTGAAGTCCTTTCCGCTCGCTTTGTCAGCGTAGATCAAATTCGTTTGGACCGGAAACCGCTCCAGCGCATCCAGTTGGCGATCCAGGTTCTGATCTGCTGACGAAACTCGAGCATACCCATAGATTCTGTTTTTCATGATTGCCCCTATCAGCCGCACGATGGCAGCATCAGCTCATTTGAGAGCCCACTCACAATAGGGCGTGCAAATTTCGCGAATGGGTTGAACCCATTTTCAGACTCCAAAGTAAGTTATTCAAGCACCACTTCGATAACGCGCGACGCCAACCTGATACTTTGAAATAAAATTAATCATTTTTAACTGAAATTAACTAGAATAAAATGAAGTTAACCCGAGACGCTAAAGGAGGGCATAGTGGAATACCTCGAAAACCCGTTTACCCCCAGTTTTGGTGAGGTTCCTGCCCATCTCGCTGGCAGACAACAGATTATTCGGGATTTGGACCGTGCCTTCTTGAGTCAGCGCAGGCGCCCAGAATTGACCTCGATCTTCTCAGGCGCGCGTGGAACCGGTAAAACCGCTCTCATGTCGTTGCTCGCGACAAGGGCGGAATCCCACGGCTGGATAGCCGTAAAGACGACCGCGCTCCCGGGAATGCTTGAGGAAATCGAGTTCGGGGCGAAACGTGCTGCCGGCCATCTTATCGACCCGTCTAAGAACTTCGAAGTCACCGGTCTCGGAATTGCACCGCTCGGCAGCGTCGAGGTCAATCGCGTTCACGATGCTTCAACCTGGCGTTATCGCATGAGCGACATCATCGACCAGCTCAACAAGGCGGGCACCGGTCTGCTCGTCACGGTTGACGAGGTGGACCCGACACTCGACGAGATGATCCAACTCGCAGCCACGTATCAGCACTTTGTGACCGATGGGAAACGCGTCGCCTTGCTTATGGCGGGACTTCCCAACAACGTATCGACGCTACTGAACCACAAGACGGTCTCGTTCCTTCGCCGCGCCCAACAATATCATCTGGGTCGCATTGCCGACTATGACGTGCGCGAGGCCTTGATTCGCACAATCCAGGAAAACGATCGCCTGGCAGATGCTGAGGGAATCGATAGAGCCGTTCGCTCGATCTCTGGATTTCCCTTCCTATTGCAACTCGTAGGTTACCGTGCCTGGGATCTCACAAGCGATTCGAAGGAAATCTCGTCACGCGACTTTGACCTGGGAATCAAAATCGCGCGCGACGAGATGGACGACCGAATCCTCGCGGCAACCTATCGGGAACTCACGGCAGAGGACAAGCGATTCCTCATCGCCATGCTCGATGACGAGGAAGAATCCACCACCGCCGACCTCGTCGAACGCCTTAAGCGTTCGCCACAGCAGGTCTCCCGCTATCGACGCCGCATGATAGATGCCGGCATCATCGGGGAACGAGGACGAGGGCTCGTCGCATTTGAATTGCCGTTCTTCCGTGACTATCTCGCCGCTCAATGCGTGAAATAGGCATCAATGTGACAAAGGGGCAGCCCCTTTGTCACATTGCCTATAGGTAGCGGCCGGTGATGCTTGCGGAGCAGGCCGCGATGTCGCCCGGCGTGCCGGCGCAGACGATTTGCCCGCCGGCGTCGCCACCGCCTGGGCCCATGTCGATCACGTAATCGGCGTTACGGATAAGGTCGAGATCGTGTTCGATCACGATAACCGTGGCGCCCTTGGCAACAAGACCGTCAAACACGTTCAGCAACACCTGAACATCGAGCGGATGTAGTCCGATCGTGGGCTCGTCAAACACAAACACGGCATCATCCTGCACGCGACCCATCTCGCTCGCAAGCTTAAGACGCTGAGCCTCGCCGCCCGAAAGCGCCGGCGTGGGCTCACCGAGCGTGAGATAGCCCAAGCCAAGGTCGTGCAAGGTCTGCAAGCGCGTCTGAACTTTCTTGAGCCCCACCGTGGCGTCGATGGCCTCGTCCACACTCATGTCCATGAGCTGCGGCAACGTAAGCAGACTCCCGTCCTTGCCCTCGCGATGGATATGCGAAGCCGCGTCTGCATAACGTGAGCCGTGACATGCCGGGCAGACGATTTCGACATCGGGCAAAAACTGCACGTCGAGCGATATCGAGCCCGTGCCATCACACGTAGGGCAGCGCAAGGCGCCGGTATTGTAGCTAAAGGCGCCCGCCTTGTAGCCGGCTGCCTTGGCCTCGGGCGTACGGGCGAAGGCGCGGCGCAGCTCATCATGGATGTCGGCATAGGTTGCCACCGTCGAGCGCACGTTGGCACCGATGGGCGTGGCGTCAATCAGGTTGGCACGCGCAATGCCCTCGGCATCGATCCAGCGCACGTGGCGTGGCAAGCGCTCGCCAGCTGCCTGCGCCTTAAGCGCCAGGATGAGCGTCTCGAGCACCAACGTCGTCTTGCCCGAACCCGAAACACCCGTAACCGCGACCAAGCGACCGCGCGGAATATCGACTTCGAGCGGCTTGACGGTATGGATGGTATCGGTCGCCATGCGGATATGGCCCTGGTCGAACATTTCGTCGTCAGTCACCTGCGGACGCAAGCGCTTGGGCTCGGCGCGCAAAAACGGCGCGATACGGCTGTCCTGCGATTGCTCGACCTCGTCTACCGTACCAGCGGCGATTACGTTGCCGCCGCCTGCTCCGGCAACGGGGCCCATCTCGACCAGATAATCAGCCTCCGCCAGCACACGTGTATCGTGGTCGACAACAACCACGGTATTGCCGTCATCCACCAGGTCGCGCATTACGCCCACCAAGCCGTCGACATTGGCAGGATGCAAGCCAATTGAGGGCTCGTCCAGCACATAGAGCACGCCTGTCGATCGGTTGCGCACCACGCGGGCGAGTTGCACGCGCTGGCGCTCACCCGTGGAGAGCGTGGCACCGGCGCGATCGAGCGAAAGGTAATCGAGACCCAGGTCGACCAGACGACGAGCCGTGCTCAAAAACGAATCGCAGATATCCGTCGCCATGGGCCGCATCTCGGCCGGCAAGGATGCGGGCACCCCGCGCACCCACTCGATCGCATCACCAAGCGTCATGGCCGCGGCCTGAGCCAGATTGATACCGCGCACCTGGGGCTGGCGCGCAGCCTCGGAGAGACGCGTGCCGGCGCAGTCACGGCATGGTCCCTCGCGCAAAAAGCGAGCCACACGCTTAAGCCCCTTATCGTCCTTAACCTTGGCGAGCGCATTCTCAACGGTATAGACGGCGTTGTAATAGGTAAAGTCGAGCGGCGTGGCGCCCTCGCCGTTTTTGGGAACGTAGAGAATGTGCTTCTTAACCGCCGGGCCGTGAAACACGATGTCGCGCTCTTGAGGCGTGAGCTGGTTAAACGGCACGTCGGTGCGCACGCCCATCTCGCCGGCCACCTGCTTCATCAGGTCCCACATGAGCGTGCCCCAGGGAAGCACCGCACCCTCGTTGATGGTCTTTGACTCGTCGGGCACCAGGCTCGCCTCGTCTACCTCGCGCATGACACCGGTGCCGCCGCAGGTAGGGCACGCACCGCCGCTATTGAAAGCCAAATCCTCGGCACTCGGCGCGTAGAACTCGCGGCCGCATGTCGGACACGTGAGCGACAGGCCCGCAGCCACGTTAAGGCTCGGCTCCACACGCGCCCCGCAATGCGGGCACACGTGATGGGCGCAACGGCTAAAGAGTAGACGCAGGCTATTGTTGAGCTCGGTCATGGTACCAAAGGTCGAGCGCACGCCCGGTACGCTGGGGCGCTGATGTAATGCGAGCGCCGCTGGCGCGTGCAGCACCTCGTCCACCTGGGCGTGCTCGGCCTGCGTCAGACGACGGCGGGTATAGGTGCTGAGCGCCTCAAGATAGCGGCGCGAGCCCTCGGCATAAAGAACCCCGAGTGCCAGCGAACTCTTGCCCGAACCCGACACGCCGGCAATGCCCACGAGCTTTCCCAGCGGAATATCGATATCGATGTCTTTGAGGTTATGGACGCGCGCGCCACGCACCTCGATAGCCTGCGGGTTCATCTTCTGTTCCGTCACCTTTATCACCCTACTCATGCCATATAACTCGATCGCGAATGTACGCGCCCAGCATGGGCACGGTAAACCGGACGAGGCCGTATCCGGCAGCCTCGATGACGCGCTCGCGAATCAGGCTTGCGCGATATTTGCTCGCCCAGCTTTGGGTGCGATCGCAACGCTCAATGATATCCGCCATGCGAGTCGGTTTGCCCACGTCAGCCGCCATGGCCTCGATAAAGAGGCGCTGCGGACTGTGCAGCCCGTAATACAGAGGCGCGTCAACCGCTTCGTAGAACTCGGAGACGGCATCCGCGTGCCCAGCCTCAACATCGCGCTCTTCAATGACCCGCGAATCACGCCGGACAGCAGAGCGCCACATGTAATATCCCACCAGCTGAACCATATAGGGATGCCCCATGCTCTTGCGCGCCGCGAGGTCTGCCGTCTCCGCATCAACGTAAAGACCAGCGTCTTTGACCGTCTGGATATACGAATCGCGCACTTTGGGCAAAGAAATCGCCCCCAGCGTACGCTGCTGAGCACGCCGCAAAAACGTCACGCTCGGCTCTTCGAGCAAGTCATCAACCATACTGGGTAAGCCGGCGAACACCAGCGCAAGACCGCGCTGGTCGCTATCGGACAAGCCCGTGGCATCTTGATCTCCGAGCACTTGCTGATAGAGAACGGCAAGAGCCGCCAGTTCCTCGATAGACGCAGATTGGGCCTCGTCAATCGCAAACAGTAAGCCCTTTCCCGGCCCGAGTTTCTTGAGGCGCTCGTTGACCAGCCCTCGCAACGTTTCGCCCTTTGCTCGCGCCGCCTCGACCGACATCCGGCCAAACGACGGCCCAAACTCCATTGACGTCACAACGGGTTTATTCGAGCGAAGCGCATCGGCTAAGCGGTCGCATAAGCCAAGCGAAGCGGAATCGGAGACAACCGCCCATCCGCGCTCATTGGCTAGACGTTGCAGCTCCCGCAGGAGAACCGTCTTGCCGCAACCGCGGTTTCCCGTAATGAGCATGAGCCTGCCCGGCGCTCCGGCGCCGTTATCGAGCCCTTCCTCGAAATCTTCGATGACCGACTCGCGACCGATGAGTATCGGAGGCCGCTTGCCAGCCGTGGGCTTAAAGGGATTTGGATTCATGTCGGCCTCCTCGGATTGGCAAACCTTGGCAATAGTTATACCAACTTGTACCGAGTTATACCAATAGCATGTGACAAAGGAACTGTCCCTTTGTCACATGTGGCCGAAAAACTCGGCGTCTGCTGCTCGCCAGGGGCGGAAGGTGGCGGGATCGACCTTTACGTGGGCTGCCTCGGGGACGTCATACCACTTAACGGTGTAGCCAGCGCCGTGAGAGCAAAAGACCGAGTCGGGCGTGTTGGGCAGATCGGCCTCGGGCTCATAGGCGGCCGTCTCGATGACGCGCTCGGCATCATGGCAAGCTGCATAGCCGGCAAACTCTAGGTACAGATGTCCGCGACCGCTCGTGTAGGCAGCCACCTCCAGCGCGTAATCCTGCACTTCGGATGCCGGCACGCGGCCCCCAAGCTTCGCCCGGTCGCCCGCCATCGTCGGCGGCTCGTACTCGGCACCCATACGCGTGGCATCCGACAACGAACGACCCGCGCACTCCCCCGGCACCTCGAGCTCAAAGTGGTACCACGGCTCCAACAGCACCGCCGCGCCGGCCTCACGTGCCTGCATGAGCCCCTGGCGAATCGCGCGGTACGTGGCCTGGCGAAAGTCGCCGCCCTCGGTGTGTTTGGCATGCGCGCGGCCGCCCGTGAGCGTAATGCGTACATCGGTGATGGGCGAGCCGGTCAGCACGCCCAGGTGGTCGCGCTCCATAGCGTTGGTGAGCGCCAGACGCTGCCAGTTCAAGTCGAGCTCGTCGGTCGAGGTCACAGTGCCAAATTGCACGCCCGAGCCCGCCGGCAACGGCTCCAGACGCAGATGCACCTCGGCATAGTGGCGCAGTGGTTCAAAGTGGCCCACGCCCTCGACCGGCTGCGAAATAGTCTCCTTATAGAGAATGCCGCCGGGCTCAAACGCAACCACGAGGCCAAAGCGATCGGCTAGCACGCGCTGCACGACCTCGAGCTGCACCGCACCCATCAACTGCAGATGAATCTGCTCAAGATGCGTGTTCCAGCTTACGCCGAGCATGGGGTCCTCATCGGCAAGCTCGGTCAGCGCTTGGAACACCGTATGGACATCGTGCTCGCCCGGCAGCACCGTATAGGTGAGAACCGGCGCTATGACAGGCGCATCGCCCGCGGGCTCCGCGCCCAAGGCATCACCCGGGTGAACGTGCGCAAGGCCCGTCACAGCGCAGATGCCGCCAGCAGCAACTTCTTGGACAAGCTCGTACTTCTCGCCGTTATAGATACGGACCTGATCGATCTTTTGCTCCCATGCCTCGACACCGGAGCGCCCCTCAATCACCTGTTTTGCACGCAGCACACCGCCCGTCACCTTAACCCAGGCAAGGCGCTCACCACGGTCTCCACGACTCACGCGATAGACGCGCGCGGCGAACTCCTGGGACCATACCCGCTCGCGCATCAAAGCACACATACCGTCGAGTAACTCCGCCACGCCTTGGTCTTTGAGCGCCGAGCCGGCAAAGCAGGGGAACAGCTTGCGCTCCGCGACGAGCCGCGACAACGTTTCGGCAGACAACTCGCCTACTTCAAGAAACTCATCGAGCGCCGCCTCGTCCAACGCAGCAGCGTCCTCCTGAACGGCGCCGCCCGCCAGCAGTTCGTTGGCATCCAGGCAGCCCTCGGAAAGACGTTGCCTAAGTTGTGCCAGCAAAACATCGCGGCCGGGATTCTCCAAATCGATTTTGTTGATGAAGATGAACGTCGGGATGTCATAGCGCGCAAGCAGGCGCCACAGGGTTTCGGTGTGCCCTTGCACGCCGTCGTTGGCGCCCACAACCAAAATCGCGTAGTCGAGTGCGCGCAGCGTGCGCTCCGCCTCGGCAGAAAAATCGACATGCCCCGGCGCATCCACGAGCATGACGTGGGTATCGCCATGGTCGAGCACGGCCTGCGACGAGAAGATCGTGATGCCGCGCTCGCGCTCGATCGCGTTAGTGTCCAGATGCGAATCGCCATCGTCCACGCGGCCGCGCTTGCGGATGCGACCCGCATTGAACAGCATGGCCTCGGCCAGCGTGGTCTTGCCAGCATCGACATGCGCCAAGATTCCAACGACCACTTGCTTCGACATGGCTCTCCTCTTATTGTAAGCCCATCGCACGCGACAACGGACATCCTCATTCCACACTGGATGATACAATTTACGGGCCGGCGGGCGAAGTGGGCCCTATCCCCCGACCGAGCTCATCGCCCTGCGTTGCCGCGCGGCGATTTTCGTAGGTTCGCGCCTTGCGAAAGCCGGCTTGCAAAACAGTGCAGCGAACGAAAATAGCCCCACCCGGGGCCATTTTCGTTCGCACGAATTATTGATATGAGCCCTCGCTCTTATGCCTCGCGCAGCCAGTCAAACGCAACACGCGGCGTGCCGTCCGACACATACACGACGCCGGCACGCTCGAACCCCGCCTTAATACTCGCACCCTGCATGGGCAGGTTATCCTGATGCGTGTCGATACGCAGGTGGTTGGCGCGCTCCTTGGCAAAGGCAAACATCGCAGCCGCGATGCCGTGCGCGGTGCCATCGGACGCCACACGGTGCAGCACGGCGTACGGAGTGTCGCTGCGCCATTGACCGTCCTCAATTGCGTCATAGCACTCGTCCGGGCCCGGTAAAAAGGCAAACGTCGCCACCACGCGGCCGTCGACTTCGCACACGTAACTGCCACCAGCGGCAATATCGGCAGCCAGTTGCTCGGCCGAAGGCGTGCCCTCGGGCCACTGCGTGGCGTTGCCATGCGCGCGCATAAAGGCGCGGGCGGCGTCATAGATAGCCATGACGGCGGGAATGTCGGTATCGAGGGTTTTTCTGATCATCACGCGGCGACCTCACGTTTATTGGTATCACTTTGATTGAGCAATGATACCAACGTTTGAAGAGGGGCGCGAAGCAGATGGGAAGCAAAAAGCGAGCCGCCTGGTCAAAGGCCAAAAGCGAGTTTTTGGGCGCTGCCACCGGCGGCGATATGAGCGACCTGTTTGCACACGAGGACGAGCGTCGCGACGCCCTGGACACCGAGCGCGATGAAGCCTGGCGTTACAAGTCGTGCGAGCGCAAAAACCGTTACGACACGCGTGCCGAGGCCGAGGCAGTTATGGCCGACTGCGAAAACCGCGGGCGGCGTGGTTTGGCCTGCTACAAATGCGAATACTGCGGCGGATGGCACCTGACGTCGCACCCTTGGAAATAGGTCCCGCATCGGCGCGGCGCCGGCGCAATGCCGGCCATCGCACACGAGCTACGAACGCGGCGGCACCAAAACATCGTAGCGAACGGCCTTGCCCGCAAGTTGATAGCTCGGCTTAACGCCGGCAAGCAGCGGCCCCTTCACCGGCCGCTTGATAACGACCTTGCGCGGGCGCGCCGCAAGCGCAGCTTCGACCAGCGTCTCCTCATCGGCGCACGGCTGCTCCAGATGGTGCAAGAGTTGGAACTTCTTTTTCACCGCCGCGCTCTTGGTGCGTTCGGGAAACATGGGATCCAGATATACCACGTCGGGGGCGGCAAGCTCGCCCCGCCCGATCAGCTCAGCCGTATGGCGAAGGCCGGCAATGCTGTCCTCGCCCGCATGTAAGCGCATGCGCGACACGGCAGCCGCAAGCGCCGGATCATCTGCCGCGCGATCCAGGGCATCCTTGAGGAGCGCCGCGATCACGCAATCCTGCTCATACAGATCGACGGTAAAGCCCGCGGCCGCCAACAGCAGCGAATCCTCGCCAAAGCCTGCCGTGGCATCAATCGCCCATGGGCACTCGATGCCTTTTGCGCGCGCAGCCTTTACCAACAGCTCTTGCTGCAGACGGCCCTGCTTGAGCCGCGGAAGCATGCGGTCAAAATCGGCACGCAGCTCCATCGTGCCGTCGGTGAGCGTGAGGCCCTCGGACTTCCCGGTCAGCTCAAGCCCCGCGGCCCGAGCAACAGAAAAGGGATCGACGACACCCATGGGTACTCCTTAACAAGCTAAACGAATACGTGAGCGCCGTTCATGCCAGCACCCAACCGTCCGCTATTGTCCCACATGCGACATGACCCACAGCATCCCAATGCAAAGCACCGCCATCAATCCCGTGCACACGGCAGCGATCACAGAATCACCCATGCGCCTTCCCAACGACCGCGGCTCACGCACTTGCCCTGCTCCGTACATCATGACTCCTCCTTGAGACCAGCTCCTTGTTACGGCCTCATCATCGCAGCGCCGCACATGGGCTGCCATCGATTTGGCTTACGTCCAGCTTTCCTTTTTGAAAGGTTGGGGTGGGCTGCGCGGGGTCAAAGCGCTTTCAGGCGCATGCATCGCCGCGTTGAACTACAATGTGCTTCACCATATGTGCAGCACATGGGGTACGTCAGATTGACGTACTCGTATCGAAAGGACCAGCCATGAGTTCCGCTCGCAAGACTCTCAAAATCCTTGCCCTCGTCTACTTTGTTTTGGGCATCGCCAGCCTCGTCATCGCCGGCGTCGGCATCGCGACCGGCAACCTCGATTCCACGTACGGGTCGAACGCCATGCTCGCCGCGGTCGTGCTGGTCGCCAAGGGCCTCATCGATCTCGCCGCGGGCGTTGCGGGCATCAAGGGCGCCAACAAGCCTTCGCAGGTGGATGGTGCGTTTAAGCTCGGTATTGTTGCCGCGGTCGCCACGCTTGCCCAAGCGGTGCTCACGCTTCCCGCGTTTGGCGGCGACGCCATCAACTTTGGCGCCTTTGTCATCGTGGTGTACGACCTGTTCTTTGTTCAGCAGGCACACGCCGTTAAGGCCGAGAACAAGGACCGCCTATAAGCGCTCGCTTCTCATAACCCCTGCAGCCAAGCAACTAAAAAGGGCCGATCGCGCATCTCCGCGGTCGGCCCTTTACGTTTGCCCAGATAAAGCCGGTTGTTAGCTGTGGCGGTACTCGGCGATGATGAAGTCAATGTCGGTTTGAAGGGTGTCCAAATTTGCCAGGCGCTCTTTGTCGGCAGGGCGTGTGCGGTAGTAGTACGGCGTCATCTGGAACACCGCCTCGATGTCGTCCTGGGTCTGAAGCGTAATATTCGCAGATACCCGCTGCGTTCCGACCAACTCGAGCTCGGTGGTCTTCGGCAGCTTCTCATCGTTAAGGTATGGCGTGTCGTAGAGCACCTCCTTGAGCCCAAACAGATGACGGGCGCCCGGCACCACGGTGTAGAGCGAGCCCTCTGGCGCCAGCACGCGGGCAAATTCGCGCTCGTTAAAGGGAGCGAAGAGCTCGGTCACTATATCGAAGGCGCCATCGGCCACGGGGATGTCCTTCATGTTGGCCACGAAGTAGGTCGCATCGCCGCGCTTGGCGGCAAGGCGCACCATCTCTTTGCCCAGGTCGAAACCGTAAGCATCCACGCCCGGCACCGCGCCCATGGCGCTGGTGTAGTAGCCCTCGCCACAGCAAATATCGAGCAGCGTCATGGGGCCATTCGTAGACGCGGCGCGCCCAGACGCCTGCTTGCGCACCAGCTCGACCATCGCATCGCGCAACGGCGCATAGTAACCGCGATTCAGAAAGTCGCGACGGCTGCGTGCCTGCGACTTGGGATCGCCCATGGAGTCGCCGCTCTTGGACGAGCGCAGCAGATATAGATAGCCCTCGCGCGCACGGTCAAACCGGTGTCCGCCCGCGCACACAGCACCGCGTTCGTCATCCACCAGCGGCTCATGGCAAACGGGACACAACAACATGGCAACTCCTTAGCGCGAACAACACAACGCCCACCATTGTCGCACGCCTTCCCCACCTAGTCATTGGGGACGTTCTTAAATGATTAGCCGTTTAAGAACGTCCCCAATGACTAGTCGATTAGGAGTATCATCATCTGCGCAAATAAGCACGAAAGAGCATATTAGAGATTGAGAGCGTATGGCTGATACCGCATCTAAGCACATTGACATGACCACCGGCTCGCTATGGCGCAATATTCCCCTGTTCGCCTTCCCCGTGGCCGCCACGAGCATCTTGGAGCAGCTGTCGAACCTCATCGCCACGGTCATTATCGGTAACTTCTCGGGCGACCAGGGAACCCTCGCCATGGCGGCGGTCGGCTCCAATGTTCCGCTTACCAGTCTTATGCTCAACCTGTTTATTGGCATATCGCTTGGCTCCAACGTGGTCATCGCCAACGCTATCGGCCGCAACGATCAGAACATGGTCAAACGCGCCGTCCATACCTCGATTTTAATGGCGCTCGTGGGCTTTGTCGTCATCGCTCTGGGCGAGATCTTTGCCGAGCCCATGCTCGCCGCGCTCAACGTTCCCGCCGAAACCATGCCGCTCGCTTCGCTCTACCTACGCGTCTTTTTGCTGAGCATGCCCTCGATTTTGCTCTACAACTTTGAGGCCGCGATCTTCCGCTCCGTCGGAATCACCCGCATGCCGCTGCAGGCGCTTGCCGTGTCCACCGTCCTCAACATTGGCCTGGACCTCATCTTTGTCCCCATACTCCACTGGGGCGTCGCGGGCGTCGCCATCGCCACCGCCATCGCCTACACCGTCAGCGCCGCTACGCTCTTTGTCCGCCTGCTCAAGACCGACTCCGTCGTCCGTGTCACCCCGCGCGACTTGGCTATCGACCCCGTCGCCCTCAAGCGCATCGTCAAGATCGGCCTGCCCGCCGGCATCCAGAGCGCCGTCTTTGCCGTCGCCAACATCATCATCCAGTCTGCCATCAACAGCCTGGGAACCGAGGTCATGGCAGCATCGAGCGCCGCCATGAGCCTGGAGTACGTGTGCTACAACCTGCTCAACAGCTTTAGCCAGGCGTGCACCACCTTTGTGGGACAAAATCACGGTGCTCGCCAGATCGACCGCTGCACCAAGACGCTCAAGGTCTGCCTGGTCGAAGGCGGTATCGTTGCACTCACCACGATCATCGTTATTGTCAGCCTGGGGCGCGAGATCCTGTCGCTGTTCAACAGCGATCCCAACATCGTCTCGATCGGCTATATCCGCGTGTGTTCGATCTTCCCGGCGTACGCCTTTAGCATGTTCTACGAAAACATGTCCGGCTACCTGCGCGGCTTTGGTATCTCGCTCATGCCCGCCCTCATCACCATGATTTGCGTCTGCGGCATTCGCTTCTACTGGGTGTTCTGCGTGTTCCCGCACTTCCGCACCTTTGCGAACATCATGATGGTCTACCCCATCAGCCTGGGCACCACGGCGTTCTTTATGGTCGTAGCGGTATTACTCTGCCACCCGGCACGCACCTATCGCGCCACCAAAGCCAAAGCGACAGCCCGCTAAACGCCGCACTCAACGCCACGCCAGTCATTAATTGACAATATGCGAGCTCATATAGTCGATAAAGCGCCTCGTGGCGATGGGCATGGTGTCCCAGCTGCGCCAGGCGGCCACCACATCGCGCGAGGGGGCATGCACGATGGGACGTACGCGAATATCGGCCCGCATGCCTTCGACGGTACGGCGATACAGCATACTCACACCTAGGCCCTCCTCCACCATCGCCATGATGGTGTAGTCGTCGGTCACCTCGCTCGTCACGTGCGGCGACAGCCCATGCGCCGCGAATGCATCGAGCACCAGGCTCTGTTCGCCCTCATCCAGCAGCACAAACGGCTCGGTCGCCAGATCGGCGAGCGTCACCTTTTCCTTTGCCGCCAGCGGATGCGCAGCCGGTAACAGCGCCACCAACTCATCGTGATAGACCACGCGTTTCTCGAGCCCAGCGGTAAATCCGCGCGCCGTAAAGCAAAAATCAACCACGCCATCGTGCACCCACTGGGCGT
The DNA here is from genome assembly GCA_048425625.1 of Collinsella sp. Classification (GTDB taxonomy): domain Bacteria; phylum Actinomycetota; class Coriobacteriia; order Coriobacteriales; family Coriobacteriaceae; genus Collinsella. The sequence goes on from DBFNYT010000063.1 coordinate 17,138, forward strand.
TGCGCGTGTAATCACCCTGCTTGAGGGTAAAGTGCACGCCCGGGTGCAGGGCCCCAAAATCGCGGATCACACGTGGCAACACGGTTCGACTCACGTTGGTAAACGTCGCGATACGAATATCGGTCGAGGAGAGCCCCAGCAGCTCCTGGCGCTTGCCCTCGAGCTCGGCCTCGGCGGTCACAATCTGGCGCAGGTACGGCAGATATTGTTTACCGTCGCGCGTAAGTGAGACACCCTGCTTGCCGCGCTCGATAAGCGTGGTGCCCAGCTCGCGCTCGAGCGCCTTGACGGCCTGGCTCACCGCACTTTGCGTATAGCCCAGCTCGTCCGCCGCGCGTTTCAGACTGCCGCAATCGACCACCATACAAACAATCTGATACCGCGATGCCATCGTGCCTCCGCATCAATGCAGCCGTAAAACGTTTTGCCAGCGCTTTTCGTGCCTACTTTAGCATTTCTTAATCATACTGAAGATACATTCGCTTTACTACATCCACATCTGGGAGCAGAATCCTTTGTGCGAAACCGTTCTGTAACAAAAGGAGTCCCATGGATCGCAAAAAAGCAATCGCGCTCTCATTTTCCGTTCCCGTCGCATGGGGCTTTTCGTACCCCCTCATGAAAATCGGCATGGACAGCATGAACGCCACGAGTATCGTCGCGCTACGCTGCATCATCGCCTTTGTGGCCTGTCTGTTGCTCTTCCACAAGCGTGTTTTCCGTATCAACCGCGACCTTATGGTTCGCGCCGCCATTATCGGCGCCATCATGGCAACCGAGCTCACCTGCATGTGCCTGGGCTCCAGCCTCACGTCCGCCTCAACCGCCGGCTTTTTGCAGAGCCTGACGGTCGTGATCGTGCCATTTGCCAACGCCGCCCTGCTGCATCGCGCCCCGGAGCGCAAGGTACTCGTCGGCACCGCCATCGTCACCTGTGGCATGTTGCTGCTCTCGGGCGCCGACTTTACCAGCCTCAACCCCGGCGCGCTCATTATGCTGCTCTCCGCCTTTGTCTATGCCGGCCATATCATCGTCGCCAAGCGTTTTGTCGAAGAAGTCGACCCGCTGTCCCTGGGTGTTTGGCAGCTGGGCTTCGGTGGCCTGTTCTCGGGCATCGCCGCGTTCACTTTTGGCGGCTTCACGCTTCCCAGCACGCCTAACGAGGTTATCGTCATCGTTGCACTCGCACTCATCTGCTCTGCCTACGGCTTCATTACGCAGACGCTCGTGCAGCCTCACGTGCCCGCCGAGACCACCGGTTTTGCCTTCTCGCTCGAGCCGGTTTGCTCCGCCGTCTTCTCGTTCTTCCTGGTTGGCGAGGTCCTGAGCCCCATCGCCTTCTTTGGTGCCGCCCTCATTCTCTCCGGCGTCATGGTGGCAACGGTCGAGCTTCCGCATCTTCGCGCCCGCAGCCACGCTCATATGGCCGGGGCGCCCGAGCACGCCTCCTAATCCCCACTCCTCGCGCAGTCGCAGCGTAAAGGCCTCCGGCCGCCCTTACAATAGATGCCAGCAAAGCATCTACGTATAAGGAGCCCCATGGACACCGCAACTCGCGACCGCAACATAGCAACTTGGTTGGGCGATGCGCCGCAGCCGGTGCGTGACACCACGGACCAGCTGCTCGAGCGCATCGCCCTTTTGCGTGCCGAGCAGACCATCTATCCGGCACAAGACGACATTCTCAATGCCCTCGCCTACACGCCGGCCGACCAAGTCAAGGTCGTTATCTTGGGCCAGGATCCCTATCACGGGCCCAACCAAGCCATGGGACTGTCATTCTCGGTTCCCGCGACGCAGACCAGGCTGCCGCCCAGCCTGCGCAACATCTATAAGGAGCTCAACGCCGACCTTGGCTGCCCCATTCCCGCCACGGGCGACCTAACACCATGGGCGCAGCAGGGCGTCCTTCTCCTAAACACCACGCTCACCGTGCGCGAGCACGCCGCCAACTCTCACGCCAAGCTGGGCTGGAGCACCCTGACCGACTACATCATCGAGCGCTGTTGCCTACTGCCGCAGCCCATGGTCTTTTTGGCCTGGGGACGCTTTGCCCAGCAGATGGTCGAAGGCAAGCTCGCCGCAACTGGTGCGGGCGAGGCGACTGGCAAGTTCTGCCTGGCATCCACGCACCCCTCGCCGCTTTCGGCCAACCGGGCAACGGCAGAGCTTCCCGCCTATATGGGCTCGCGCCCCTTCTCGGCCGCCAACCATCTGCTCGAGCAAAACGGCTCGACCCCCATCAATTGGGGTTGCCTCGACTAAGCGCAGGGAGTTCCAAATCAAAACCACCCCTAAAAGGGGTGGTTTGCTCTTAGGGTATAACCCTTGGATTTCCGGCACGCGTCTAAAGGCGCCGGCCCTCACGGGGTTCGGGCCGCACTGCAGATTGACCCGT
>DBFNYT010000064.1:0-3953 GCA_048425625.1 Collinsella sp.
CAAACTTAACCCCCGCCCTCAGCCCCGGAGACCCTCCCGGAGGGGCCCAAAAAATATTTTCAAAAAAGTTGTTGCGCACCGGACAGACTTCTGTGTATACTAATCCCCGCAGCGCACGCGAGCGGAAACAAACGCGAACGACTGCCTGGGGAGTTAGCTCAGTTTGGTTAGAGCGCCGGCCTGTCACGTCGGAGGTCGCGGGTTCGAGCCCCGTACTTCCCGCCAACGCAATTAAAGCCACGTCTTCGGACGTGGCTTTTTGCGTTTGATAGGACCTTGATCCCCATCGGCTCCTTTCGCCCAAAAGCAAATCCTTCCAATTCCCGAACAGACTCCGTTTGTGGCATGTGCTCAAACAAGGCGTTTGTTGCGCAACACCAGTTCAACGAAGCAGGGGGTTAGGTTATACTCAATTGCACTGTGGGCCGTTTTTGATGCAAGAGGCTTCAAAAACGGCATTCAGCGGGTGCCCGTTTTGCTATTTGGGCGTCCATACGGTCATTGACGTCTCGACGTAAGCTCGGCCCCGGAGCTCGTTCGAGCTGTTCCTATTCCTTGAAAGGGGAAAAATGAACATATCGAGGAAGACTGATTACGCCCTTCGCATGCTCGCGATGCTTGCCGAGGACCCGGAGCGTCTGCTTTCTGTTCGCACCGCCGCCGAAGAGGTCAATGTCCCGTATTCGTTTGCCCGTTCGATTCAGCATGGTTTGGTTCAGGCCGGTATTGTGGAGAGCCTGCGTGGCGTCCATGGCGGCATGCGTCTTAAGGTCAGCCCCGACGATGTCACCATCCGCCAGGTCGTTGAGGCCGTTCAGGGTCCCATGGTCATGAACGATTGCACTGCGCCCGATGGCGACTGTGCACGCATGGGTACGTGCTGCTATCATCCCCTGTGGGCCGGAGCTCAAGCGCTGATGCGCGACTACCTCGATTCCGTTTCGCTGGGCGATATCGTCGCTCACCGCCAGTTTCCGGCCGTCGATTCCAAGTTCGCCGACCGCGATGCGTTTCCCGAGTACGCCACCTGTGCGTGCGCTTGCCGGGAGGAATAGCGCCGCATAAGGAGCATAGCCATGATTCAGGACCCCTTTCGTTCGATGATTCGTTCGGAAGGGGTCCTGCGTTATCGCGACCTTCCGTGGCGCCGCACGCGCGACCCGTACATTATTTGGCTTTCCGAGGTTATGCTGCAGCAAACGCAGGTGCCGCGTGTGGAGACGCGTATGCCCGCGTGGCTCGACCGCTTTCCGACCGTACAGGCGCTCGCTCAGGCCGCTCCTTCCGACGTTTTGGATGCCTGGCAGGGGATGGGCTACAATCGTCGCGCCCTGGCGCTTCACAGGGCTGCACAGTGCGTTGTGACGGACTGGGGCGGGGAGTTTCCACGTGAGACGCGCGACCTGGTCGCCCTGCCCGGTATTGGCCCGGCGACGGCGCAGGGCATCCGGTCGTTTGCGTTCGATCTGCCGGGTGTGTATCTGGAGACCAACGTGCGCACGGTCTTTCTGCATCATTTCTTTCCCGACGTGCCGGCCGTTCCCGATCGCGAGCTGGTGCCGCTGATTCAGGCCGACTGTCCGGCGGCTCCCGGTGCGACGGCGGATGAGATCGCTCCCTTTGCCGTGCCGCTCGATGATGCCGACACACCGCGCGCATGGTATTACGCGCTGCTGGATTATGGCGCGTATCTTAAGAAGACGCTGCCCAATCCGTCCAGGCGCTCGGCGAGCTATAGCCGTCAGTCCAAGTTTGAGGGCTCGCGCCGTCAAAAGCGCGCCCATATTGTGCGCATGCTGCTGGCTGCGCGCGATGGGCGGCCGGCGGGCATCACACTCGCCGAGGCGGTGGCGGGTGTCAACGAAATGGAGGCGGCGGCAGGCCGCGAGCCGGTCGATCACGATCTTGTCGCAGGCATTTTGGCCGACTTGGAGCGCGAGGGCTTTTGCCGCTCCGAGGGTGACCGATGGCTAAGCGTGTAGCCAACCCGAATCTGAAGAAGAGGATTGTAAGGTTTAAATTCTCGGCTTGAGGGCATCCTAAAGACAAGGCCGCTCGAAGCCTACGGGCGGCATGTTGAAGGGAAGTACACCTATGGATTTTGAGAACTCTCAAACCAAGAAGAACCTCGAGACCGCTTTTGCCGGTGAGTCCCAGGCGCATACCAAGTATCGCTACTACGCATCTAAGGCCAAGAAGGATGGCTACGTTCAGATCTCGAATATCTTTGCCGAGACCGCAGGCAACGAGTCCGAGCACGCCAAGCTGTGGTTTAAGTATCTGCACGACGGCGCCGTTCCCGACACTCTGGACAACTTGCGTGATGCCGCTGCGGGCGAGAACTACGAGTGGACCACGATGTACGACGAGTTCGCCAAGACCGCCGAGGAGGAGGGCTTTACCGAGATCGCCGAGAAGTTCCGTGGCGTCGGTGCTGTCGAGAAGGCTCACGAGGAGCGCTACAACAAGCTTGTCGAGCGCATTGAGTCGGGCGAGGTGTTTGAGCGCGAGGGCGTGAAGGTGTGGAAGTGCCTGAACTGCGGGCACCTGCATGTGGGCGCCGAGGCGCCCGAGGTGTGCCCGGTTTGTAACCACCCGAAGGCGTACTTTGAGGAGCAGGTGGTGAACTACTAGCGCGTGGCGCTGGCTGCTGCGGAGCGCAGGGCGGGAGGCCGGACTACCTTCCCTCCCCGCTCACGGCTCCGCAGGGTCGCGTTGAGGGAAGGTAGTCCGGCCTCCCGCCCTGCGCTCCGGCTTCGGGTCGTCGCGTGCTCACTACAGAAAAGCTGATAAGAAGTTTGTGTGCCGCCCCTTTTGGGGCGGCACGTTTTTGTAGGGGGACTGGTTGGGACGGTACCGTTCTTGGGTGGGGTACACTGGATAGCGACTTTTTGTTTATCTACTACCTGATGAGGTGTTTTTTATGGGTAAGAAGTCTCGGGCTCGGGTGGCTGCTGCTGGGACTCGTCGTGATCCTAATCGCGTGGTTGATGAGGGCGGTAAGGTTGCCCGTGCCGATAAGGAGAAAAAGGTTGGCGCGCATGCTCATCCTGAGTGGGCGCCTCACCTCAATACGGCTAGCGAGGATCTGACTGCTAAGTTGTTTACTCTGGTCGAGGTTATCTTGGGCGTGGTGCCTGTGGTGGTCATTGGCTTGTTCTTGGCCTCGAAAGATGCCACGAGCGTGGATAAGCTCACCGATGTTTTTTCTCAGGACCCCTCGATGGTGGTTACGTTTATCTCTGCGTGCCTGCAGCCGTTTGTGGCGTACATGCTGTACATGATTTATCGCAAGTACTGCGAGGGCGATGCGGGCTTTGCCGCCGGAAACCTGATTGGCCTCTTGTGCTCCGAGATTTTGCTGCTCAATATTCCCGGCGTCATCGGCATGGGCATCTTGTTGTGGCGTGTCTGGCGCAACGTTGCCCCGCACTTCGGAAGCTGGCTGTTTGAGCGCCGCGCAATGGGCGTGCTGGTCGATATCGCGGGTTCTCTCGTGATTCTAGCCTTGGCGTTTATGTGCGCCACCGCCGCACGAGGTCTTTCGGGCATGTAATCTGTCCCCACCGACCGCGGAGTGCGGGGCAACTGCCGGCCTTGCCGCTCCGGGCGTCAGACCCGCGGCGCATCCCTTTCCCTCTCGCTCACGGCTTCGCAGGGTCGCGCGAGGCAAAGGCATGCGCCGCGGGTCTGACGGCGCGGGCTTGCCGGCGAGTTTTGGCTCATAGATTGGTTTGCGTGCCGCCCCTTTTGGGGCGGCACGTTTTGTGTGGGGTCCCTGTCTCCACACTTTTCGTCAAGCTTTTGGTCAGCTTTTGGTTAGTTGGCGGGCTGGCGGAAGGGCAAAAGATCATTCGATAGAAAAGCTCAAAGAAAGTGCTGGTGGGGGAGTTGTTGAGGTTTTCGACAGCTTTTGTCAGCAAGAAACTTTGCAGCTATTGCTACGGATTGCG
>DBFNYT010000065.1:0-14687 GCA_048425625.1 Collinsella sp.
CGCGCCCCGCACAGGCTAAAGCCTCTAAATCAAAAAGAGCTGGCCGGGCAAAGCCCGACCAGCTCACAAACTTTCCCTCAGCCCTTTTCATCCGCACGGAAGAAAAGCCAGCAAGGATACCGCAGGGCCCGCCCCGGAAGCCCTTTCTCCCGAACGATCCCGCAGCGCGAAGCGCGAGGACCAGTGAGGGAGAAAGGGCGTGGGGCGGGCCCGGACGAGTACGCTACTCTTTCTCCACAGCGCGCATGATCGCCTTGTAGATCTCCATCAGCGGGATGATCAGGAAGGCCAGACCCAGCGCGGCAAGAACGCCCTTGAGCTCAAGCGTCACAGGGCCAAAGAACATCTCGGCAAGCGTCGGCTGCACGGTCACGATCACCGTCAGCACCAGTGCCAGCGCGGCAGAAGCCCACAGCCACTTGTTCTGCTTCTTCATGGTGAACAGCGACGCACGACGGCTGCGCATATTGAAGCAGTGGAAAATCTCGACCATGTTGAGCGTGATGAACGCCATCATCACGCCTTCCTCGTCGGCATTGCCGGCGATCATATCGGCGATGTGGATGTAGCCCATGTCAAAGTACACGCCCACAAAGAAGCTCGCCAGCACCAGCACGGTGATGATCAGACCCTGGACCACGCAGTCCAGGCCCATATGACCGGCAAAGACACCGTCCTTGGCGTTGCGCGGCTTGCGCTTCATGATGTCGCCCTCGGCGTCCTCCATGCCCAGCGCGAGCGCGGGGAAGCAGTCGGTGACCAGGTTCACCCACAGCAGCTGCACCGGCTGGAAGATGGTAAAGCCGATGAGCGTGGCGATAAACACCGAGAACACCTCGGCAAGGTTGGCCGAAAGCAGGAACTGGATGACCTTGCGGATGTTGTCGTAGATGCGACGGCCCTCTTCGCAGGCACCGATGATGGTGGCGAAGTTGTCGTCGGCAAGCACCATGTCGGCAACGTTCTTGGTGACGTCGGTGCCGGTGATGCCCATACCGACGCCGATGTCGGCGCGCTTGATGGACGGGGCGTCGTTGACGCCGTCGCCGGTCATGGCGACGATCTGGTCGCGCGACTTCCAGGCCTCGATGATGCGCGTCTTGTGCTCGGGCTGGACGCGGGCGTACACGCCGTAGTCCTCGATGTGCGCGTCGAGCTCCTCGTCGCTCATGCGGTCGAGGTCGGCACCGGTAATGGCATGGCTGCGATCGGTGACGATTCCCAGCTGCTTGGCAATGGCCACGGCGGTGTCGATATGGTCGCCCGTGATCATGACGGTGCGAATACCGGCGTCGTGGGCCTCGCGGATGGCGTCGGAGACCTCGGGGCGGACAGGGTCAATCATGCCGGACAGGCCGCAGAAGACCAGGTCGTGCTCGAGCGCAGCGGGGCTGCAGTCGCTCGGGACCTCGGTGTAGGTGCGGCTTGCCAGCGCCAGCACGCGCAGGGCCTCGTCGGCCATGGCCTTGTTGGCGGCCACGAGCTCGGCGCGACGCTCCTCGGTCAGCGGAACGACCCTGTCGCCGTCGTAGATATGGGTGCACAGGCCGATCACCACGTCGGGCGCGCCCTTGGTGTACTGCTCATACTCGCCGTCCAGGGTCTCGACGACCACGGACATCATCTTGCGGCCCGAGTCGAACGGGGCCTCGCCCACGCGCGGGTGCTCGGCAGTCAGGCCAGTGAGGCCCGCCTTGCCGGCGTCGTTGACGAGCGCGCACTCAGTCGGCTCGCCCACGGCCTCGCCCAGCTCCTCGTCCCACTGGGCATCGGAGCACAGAGCCATGCCGGCCAGGAACTTCTCCTTAGGCGCGGCGAGCTCGTGCTTGACGACGGTCATCTTGTTTTGGGTAAGGGTACCGGTCTTGTCGGAGCAGATGGTCTGCGTGCAGCCAAGGGTCTCGACGGCAGAGAGCTTGCGGATGATTGCCTGGCGCTTGGCCATCTTGGTCACACCAAGCGACAGCACGATGGTCACGACGGCGACCAGGCCCTCGGGGATGGCAGCGACGGCGAGCGAGACGGCGACCATAAAGGTATCGAGCAGGGCGGTCGGGTCGGTAAGAACGTTGCCCACGCCGTGGCGGATGATATCGACACCAAAGATAACGACGCAGATGACGATAACCATGATGGTGAGGATGCGGCTGAGCTCGGCAAGCTTCACCTGCAGCGGCGTGAGCTCTTCCTTGGCCTCGGCCAGGGCGCCGGCAATCTTGCCCATCTCGGTGTTCATACCGGTACCGACCACGACAGCGCGACCGCGACCGTACACCACGGTGGAACCCATGTAGCACATGTTCTTGCGGTCGCCGAGCGGCACGTCGTCGGTGCCGGCGGCGAGCTCGATCACGTTGGCATGCTTCTCGACGGGCACGGACTCGCCGGTAAGGGCGGCCTCCTCGATCTTCATCGTGGCGCTCTCGAGCACGCGGCAGTCGGCCGGGACGGAGTCGCCCGCCTCGAGCATGATCACATCGCCGGGCACGAGCTCGGCGCTCGGCAGGTGCACGAGCTTGCCGTCGCGCAGCACCTTGGACTGCGCGGCGCTCATCTCCTGCAATGCCTCGAGAGCTTCCTCGCTCTTGGCCTCCTGAACCACGCCCAGCACCGAGTTGACGATAACGACGAACATGATGATGGCGACGTCGGCAAAGTCCGCCTCACCCTTGACCATGCCCGTGAGTGCACTGATGACGGCGGCAACGATCAGCATGATGACCATGGGGTCGGCCATCTGCTCAAAGAAGCGCTTCCACAACGGCGTCTTCTCGGCTTCCTCAAGCTTGTTAGGGCCTGTCTTGGCGAGGCGCGACGACGCCTCGTCGTTGCTCAGGCCGAGGTTCTCATCGACACCTTGGTCGCTGAGTACCTCCGCCGCGGCGGACAGGTATTCCTTTTGCATATAGAGTCCCCTCCTGGGATTCGGGCCACTCAGCAGATTGATGCCCGATCATAATTCCCAGGAGAAGGGCAAGGGCTCATCAAGGCTGCCGTGCTGAGCGGCAGTTGATAGTGGAGCTATGGTACCCCAAAGCGGCGCGTCTAGCCAAAACATTCCAATTGGAAACACGGCTCGAGTGCAACGATGCAGACCGTGTGATGCTCAACATTGATAAAACGTTTTTTCTTCGGTGCATCATCAAACTGAAATATCGCCCAGATAGCAGCGGTTAGAACGGTTGGTAAAGTTTTTGCATATACCGTTTTTACCGCAAAAAATGAACTTCTAATTCGGCATACGGTCGATTTTTTGGGGTATTCGGTCGGCATTTCGTTATAATCATCTCAGTTTTATTTCTTATGGTTTATCTATCAGCGCAAGACGATGTCAGATGGAGGTCTGAATGTACAAGCGCACCAAGATTGTATGCACCATGGGTCCCGCCTGCGATAGCGACGAGACCATCCGCGAGATGATCAAGGCGGGCATGAACGTCGCCCGTTTTAACTTCTCGCACGGATCCTACGACGAGCACCACGGTCGCATCGAGCGCGTCCGTCGTATTTCCAAGGAGCTCGGTCTGCCCGTCGGCATCCTGCTCGACACCAAGGGCCCCGAGGTCCGCACCGGCCTTCTGGTCGATGGCAAGAAGGTTGCCGTCAAGACCGGCGATAAGATCGTCGTCACCGCTCAGCCCACGTCCGAGGATTTCCACGGCACCGCTGAGCACATCTCCCTCGACTACCTGGCTCTGCCCTCCGAGGTCGAGAAGGGCTCCCTTATCCTGATCGACGACGGCCTGGTTGCCCTCGAGGTCGAGTCCGTCGACGGCCAGGACATGACCTGCGTCGTTAAGAACGACGGCCTGATCGGCGAGCGCAAGGGCGTCAACATGCCCAACGTCAACATCTCGCTGCCCGCCATCACCGAGCGCGATCGTCAGGACATCCTCTTTGGCCTGACCGAGAACATCGACTACATCGCCGCTTCCTTCATCCGTGACGGCGAGTCCGTCCGCGGCATTCGCAAGCTTTGCCGCGAGAACGGCGGCGAGCACGTGACGATCTTCCCGAAGATCGAGTGCGCCCTGGGCGTCGAGAACTTCGACGAGATCCTCGAGGCTTCCGACGGCATCATGGTCGCCCGTGGCGACCTGGGCATCGAGATCAAGCCCGAGCTCGTTCCGCACATCCAGAAGGAGATCATCGCCAAGTGCAACGCGGCCTACAAGCCCGTCATCACCGCTACGCAGATGCTCGACTCCATGCAGCAGAATCCGCGCCCGACGCGCGCCGAGGTTGCCGACGTTGCTAACGCCATTTACGACGGCACCGACGCCGTTATGCTCTCTGGCGAGTCCGCTGCCGGTAAGTACCCGGTCGAGGCCGTCAAGATGCAGGCCAGCATTGCTCTCGAGACCGAGAAGTACCTCCCGGCTCACGCTCCGCTCGAGGTTCCGGCTGACGCTCACGGCACCCGCGTCGTCAACAACGTTGTGGGTATGTCCGCTGTGAACATGGCTACCACTGTTGGCGCCAAGTGCATCACCGTGCCGACGACCACCGGTCGTACCGCTCGCCTGATCTCGCACTTCCGTCCCAACATGCCGATCTGCGCGTTCTCCCGCCACGAGTGGGCCGTCCAGCAGATGATTATGTACTGGGGCGTTATCCCACACCAGGCCGAGATTACCCAGGGCACCGTCAACGGCACGATCGTCAAGGCGATCGAGACCGCTAAGGAGCTCGGCTACGTCGAGGCCGGCGACCTGACCGTCGCTACCGCAGGCGATCCCCGCATGAGCGTCCAGCTCGAGGACAAGGTCTCCTCGACCAACGTCGCTTACGTCGCTCAGGTGCGCTAAATCGTACTTGCGAGCAAATTTGCATTGCAAGGGGCCCGGAAGGCATTGCCTTCCGGGCCCTTTTTCCGTGCGCCGATGTCTACTGTATGGCATGACACGCAACCAACTGCTTATGGCATGCTATGAGATGTGCAGCTCGTTTGCCGTGTTTACGCCATGCGACGGAAGCTGTTGATCAATTGGGGTGAGCTATTCACTGCCAAGCCGGCCGGCTAGCAGCTAGCGATCAGAGGGACTGCGGGGACGTCCGAAGCGGCAACGCGAGCCGCAAAGCCCGCCTCGGTCAGCTCGATGACCTCGGTAAACGTTGCGTCGAAGAATTTCTCGGTCAGCAGGCGGTATGGCGGATGGTCGGGCTCGCCGGGGTTTTCGCGCACGATCTCGTGCATAACGCCGATGGTCTTGAGCACATACTCCTTATGGATGGGATACTGCCCAAAACGCGTCGCCGCAGTATACAGGCGATCGGTCGCGCGCGGAATCGAAACAATGCCGAGCGTCTTGCCGAACCAGTCAAAGTCGCCTTGCTTTTTAATGCGGAACTCCTCGCACGGCTTGCCGCCGTGCGCCTCCAGGTACTGATTCACGCGCGTATTCCATACGGTATCGGCCACCAGATGCGACCAGACACCCAGTGTCAAATCGAGCAACGACTGCGCCACATCTTCGGACGCAAGCGAGAACTCACGAGCGCCGGGACCGACAACCGGCTCAGCATCCCTGTAGCGTTGGGGATAATGTACCCGATTGAGTCGCTCGCGCTCCTCGACAATCGAGGTCGCGGCAGCCGGCGTACCAACAGGCGCCCCTTTGAGCAGCGGCGCCACATAGGTATCCCAGAACTCGTGCTCGCGCGGCTTAGGGATAGGTTCGGGCTTTGCAAAGTGCGTAATGCGGTATGGGATGGGATCGGCGATGCCAGGGACCATATAGCCCACGAAGATATCCGGAACCACGCAGCCAAACAAAAAGGCATTGCGGTCGCGCACGCTATTGGCAAGCGCACCGGTGCGCTCCAGCAAACGCTCCGTCTGAGCGATATGAATGTTCCAGCTTGGCATAGCCACCCCCATAAAAACCTGGATAACTATACCATCACGGCAAAGCCGCGCAGGCGGCTACGCACGCTCTACGCAGCAACTATTCCGCAGCGCCGCTCTCGGTTCCATACGACGACACCGGCGCCTCGACCACATGGTGATATCGATCGATATAGATTGCACGGGCACCCAGGCGTCGCACCAAATCCTGGTGATGTGTGCTCATCAAGACCGTCTTACCCGCCGCGACGTAGGCCAGCAAGAAGTTGACCACGATGTCGCATGAATCCTCGTCGAGCCCATTGGTAGGCTCGTCGAGCACCAGGATATCCGGGTTCATCGACACCACCGCAGCCAGCGCAACGCGCTTCTTTTGCCCGCCCGAGAGCTGATAGGGAGAGACGTCGGCAAGGTCGGCAACCTGGAATAGCTCCATGGCATCGCGGACGCGGCGCTCGAGCTCGTCTGCCGGCAACCCCATCTGAGCGGGACCAAAAGCAACTTCCTCGCCCACCGTAGCGCAGAACAGCTGGGCGTCGGCATTCTGGAACACAAAGCCCACGCGCTGATGAAAACGCTGAGCGGCCGCAGAATCCTTTAGAAACGCCGCATCGACCGCATGCCCGTCGAACAGGTACGCACCCGCGTCCGCAAGCTCAAGGCCGTTGATAAGACGCATAATCGTCGTCTTGCCGCAGCCGTTAGGACCAAGCAGAGCAACGAGCTCTCCACGGTTCACCTGCAATGAAACGCCATCGACCACCGTATGACCCGCATAGGAAAACACCACGTCGCGAAACTCGATGAGCGGCGTGACCTCGGCGCCGGCAGCACCGCTCGCACCCATCGCGTTATTCGTATCGTTTGCCAAAACGTCGCCCTTCCCTACTCACATCAACGGTTCGACCGTCCGCGCTACAGCACCGCGCACAACACGGCGAGCAACGCCACAACGGCCGCGTAAACCGCATCGCGCCAGCCAAAGCCGCTCCGTGCAGGCGCCGGATACACGCCGGCGAAGCCGCGACACAGCATGGCCTCGTCCATCGCGCGGCTGCATTCCATCGCCTTGATAAAGGTCATGCCCATGATACCCGCCAGCGAGTCGGTGCGCGAAAAACCCGCAGGCGCACGGCCAACGCTGCGCAGCATGACCGATTCACACAGATTGTGCGCCGTGCGACCCAGCACCTCGATATGCTTGAGCGCCATATCAAACGTAAAGATAACTTCGTCGGGTAGATGCAGTATCTTGAGCGCCGCCGACATGCGGCTCCACGTGATGGTCCACGAAACACCCAGCACCAGCGACACATTAATGAAGGTCTTGAGCGCAATCTTGAGCATGGCGCCCGCGGCAGACGCGCCCAGCAGCAGGGCGGGCAGCGCCAGAACCACCGCGAGCCCCGCAGCGCCAAGCGCCGGCACAAAGGTTGCCCGCAGTCCGCGTACGGGGCGCACGGCAACGAGCACCAGCGCAATGGCCGCCATCAACATGAGGTACAGCGGGCTCTGCGTCAGACACACGCACAGGATGCAAACGAACATCCCCACCAGGCGTACCGGAGCCGAAACGCAAGAAAGGGCGCGGTCGACCATCGACCCGCCCTCGTGTACGCCTCCACCCAGGCGAACCCGCTCAAGCAGGCTCGCCAGGTGCAGGACATTCTTTTGCATCACACGATGCCGAGCCCCCGCGGGCTCGTAACGCTGCTCGACCGCAAGCCAGCTAGGCAGCTCGGCTCTTGCCATGAGCACCGCTTTCCTTGACCGTCAGCGAGACCAGGCGGAATACGATGGTGAGCACCGCCACGCCAATCACGCCCGAAAGAATATACATCGCGGCCTGGCCGGCAAAGCCAAGACCCTGCTCCTCGGAATAGGCCTGCAGATAATCGCCCGTGGGCAGGGCATCGGCAAAGGTCGGGGTATCGAGGCCGACTGAAGTCTGCAGGCTGTCGTCGCCAGCCTCCTGAACGGCGGTCGCGGCGCCCTCGGCGTCCCACTCACCCCAGGCGTCACCCGTGGCCAGCAGACCCAGCGGCGTGGCCACGACAAGCGCGGCAACCAAGATGAGCGTGGGGACCAGCGAGGTCTTCTTAGGAACAGCGCCCTCGGCAGCAAGCTGGCCATCGACGGCCTCGGGCCCGACGATAACGCTCGGCGCCGTCTTCTTAATGAAACCGTAGATGGCGGCCGTCGCCACGCCCTCGACCACGCCGGCAACCAGCATATGTGGGATCATCATGGCAGGGATGGCAATAGACAGTGGGAAGGGGCAGTACAGTGGCGCGCCCGAAGCGTTGGTAAAGAGCATCGGCTGAATACCAAACTCGATTGCCGCGCACAGGGCCGCCAGGCACAGGCCGACCCAGCCGCTCACGATGGCAGAAACCGAGGTGCCCCAGCTCTTGTCGTGCAGACGGCTGTTGAGCGCACGGAACACGATGGCCGCGGCAAACGGCAGCACGAAGGCCATGTTAAAGCAGTTGGCGCCAAAGGACAGGATGCCGCCATCGCCAAATAGCAGCGCCTGCAGCGCCAGCGCGACCGAGACGGCAATGGCAGCGGCCTCGGGGCCAAGCAGCAGCGCGATGAGCGCGCCGCCAACGGCGTGACCAGTGGTACCGCCGGGCAGCGGCACGTTGAACATCATGAGCAAGAAGGAGAATGCTGCACAGATGCCCAGGAAAGCCATATGCTCGCGATCGAGCGTGGCGCGCACCTTTTTGATGCAGTGGACCCAAACGGGCACCATTGCCACCGCCATGACGGCATCGGTCTGCGGGGACAGATAATTATCTGGAATGTGCATGTACGCCTCCCGGTTATCGGCGCACGAAATTGCAACGCCGCTTAAATCACCTTGTCAGTGTTACGCATTGTCAGATTCGTAACACGCCGCGGGCTATCATAGCAAAACGGCGCACTGCCGACAAAGCAGCACGCCGTTATGTAATGCG
Source organism: Collinsella sp. (assembly GCA_048425625.1). Taxonomy (GTDB): domain Bacteria; phylum Actinomycetota; class Coriobacteriia; order Coriobacteriales; family Coriobacteriaceae; genus Collinsella. Next base: position 8,812 of record DBFNYT010000065.1, read on the forward strand.
CGTGTCATATATGCAGGCTCAACGGTGCCTTATTCCGAACACCGCGGTCACGCAAAGGCCACAGCAACCGCCATCAGCCCCTACGCTCCCGTCGCAAGCCCTATCCGCGGACCTCGCCGTTTACGCCCTTGCACACCTTGGTGACGATCTTCTGGTGCGCCTTTTCGACCTCTTCGCTGGTGAGCGTGTGGTCGTCGGAGCGATACGTAAGCGCAAAGGCCATGGACTTCTTTCCCGCTCCGATGCGGATGGGATCGCGGTAGACGTCGAACAGGCGCACGCCCTCGAGCAGCTTGCCGCCGGCGCTGGTAATACGGCGCTCAAGATCCTCGCAGGTCACGGAGTTATCGACCACGATAGCCAGGTCGTGCTCAACGGCAGGGTACTGCGAGAACTCGCGATAGTTCTCCTGGTTGCGGGCGCCCTTGATCAGCTTGTCCAGGTCGAGCTCAAAGGCAACGACAACCTCATCGATGCCCATTGCCTCGCGCGCCTCGGGGTGGATCTCGCCGACCCAGCCCAGCACGGTGCCGCCGGACAGAACCTCGGCCGCACGACCCGGCTGCAAGAAAGCGTAGCCCTCGCCCTCGACGGGACGGAAGCGAACCTTCTCGATGCGCAGCTGGGCGAGCAGCTCCTCGACAATGCCCTTGCCAAAGAAGAAGCGCAGCTTGCGGTACTTCATGCTCCAGGACTGCTCGCTCCACTGGCCCGAGAGCACACCCGCCACGGACTTGGTCTCCTTGGGCAGGCTGGCGTTCTCGCGACCGTGGAACAGGCTGCCGACCTCGTACAGGTGCACGTTGGGCGTACCGTGCGCCTCATTGTAGGCCGCGGACTGCAGCAGGCCCGGCAGCAGCGAACGACGCATCTCGGTCTGCTCGGCTACCAGCGGATTCATGAGCACCACGGGGCAGCCGCGGCCTTCGGTGGACATACCGATCTTCTCCAGGTCGCCCGGGGCGGCAAAGCCAAAGGTCGTGGTCTCGTTGAGGCCGCAGGCGCGCAGGATCTCGCCGACCTTACGGGTGAGCTTCTGCTCGCGGGTCAGGCCGCCGATGTGGTTCTTGGCAGCCGGAATGGTCGCCGTCACGCGGCCCATGCCCCACAGGCGCAGGACCTCCTCGATCAGGTCGATCTCGCGCGGCAGGTCGGGACGGAAGCTCGGCGGGGTGACCATAAAGTCCTCGCCGTCGCGCTCGACGGTGCAGCCCAGGCGGGTGAGCGAGCGCTCGATAAAGTCAGGCTCGATGTCGGCGCCGCAGATGGCATGCACGCGGGCCAGGCGCAGCTTAATGCTGTCGATGGTCTTGGGCGCGGGGAACACATCCACGTAGCCGGGAGCGACCTCGCCGCCGGCGATCTCCTCGATGAGCGCGCAGGTAACGTTGGCGACGTCCACGCAGCCGGTCTCGTCGACCTGGCGCTCAAAGCGAATGGAGGCGTCGGAGATCAGCGACAGATCGCGGCTGGTGTGCGAGGTGCGACCGGCGTTGAAGCAGGCGCTCTCGACCATCACGTCGACGGTGTCGTCCTCGATCTCGGAATCCATGCCGCCCATAACGCCGGCCAGCGCCACGGGACGCTCGCCGTCGGTGATAAGGCCCATGCCGGCGTCGAGCGTGCGCTCCTCGCCGTCGAGCGTCGTAAACTTCTCGTCCTGCTGGGCGGCGCGGACCACCACGCGACGGCGGCCATCGCGCTCGGCAAAGGTGTCCAGGTCAAAGGCGTGCAGCGGCTGACCGGTGAGCATCATCACGTAGTTGGTGATGTCGACGATGTTGTTGTGCGGGCGCACGCCCAAGGCGTTGAGGCGCTTGACCATCCAGTCGGGCGACGGGCCGACCTTCACGTTGCGCACGATGCGGGCGACGTAGCGGTCGCACAGACCTTCGTCGGCAATCTCGACCGAAAGCTCGTCATCGGTCGCGCGGCCGGTCTCCGCCTTGATGGCGGGCAGCTCCACGTGGAAATCGCGATCAAAAATGGCGCCGGTCTCGCGGGCCATGCCGATCATGGACAGGCAGTCGGGGCGGTTGGGCGTGATCTCGCAGTCGAGCACGGTGTCGCTCGAGCCCACGTACTCGGCAAACGGCATGCCGCAGGGCGTATCCTCGGGCAGGATCATAATGCCGGAGTGGTCGCCGCCCAGGCCGAGCTCGCGCGCAGAGCAGTTCATGCCCATGGACACGACGCCGCGAAGCTTGCTCTTCTTGATCTTGACGTCGCCGGGAAGCACAGCGCCGATCATGGCCGTGACGATGTGGTCGCCGGCCTCGAAGTTCTGCGCGCCACAGACGATCTGCAGCGGGGCGGGGTTGCCGTCGGCGTCGAGGTTCTTGTCACCCACGTCGACCGAGCACACATACATGTGGTCGCTATCGGGGTGCGGGGTCTTGGTGAGCACCTGGGCGGTCACCACGTGGTCGAAGGACTCGCCCACGGTGTCGATCGCCTCGACCTCGGTGCCGGTACGGATATATTCGTCCGAAAGGGTCTTGGGATCCTCCGGAATATCGATCATGGTCTTGAGCCAGTCGTAAGAAACGCGCATCTAACTGGTCTCCTTTCATAAATGCGGCTTTGAGCCGGAAACTGCAACTAAGAAGAAAGCGTTCTAGAACTGGTTCAAGAACCTCATGTCACCAGTCATCAACGTGCGCAGGTCGGGCAGGTCGTAGCGCAGCGCCGCGACGCGCTCGGCGCCAATACCAAAGGCGAAGCCGGTGTACTTCTCGGGGTCGATGCCACAGTTGATCAGGACGTTGGGGTCGACCATGCCGCAGCCCAGAATCTCGATCCAGCCGCTGTGCTTGCAGAAGTTGCAGCCCTTGCCGCCGCACACGTGGCAGCTCACGTCCACCTCGCAGGAAGGCTCGGTGAAGGGGAAGAAGTGCGGGCGATAGCGCGTCTTGCGATCCTCACCAAACATGCACTTAACAAAGTAGTCGAGCGTGCCCTTAAGATCGCCAAAGGTGATACCCTCGTCGACGACCAGGCCCTCAATCTGGTTGAACTGCGGCAGGTGGCAGGCGTCGGCCGTGTCGGGACGATAGACGGTGCCCGGGCAGATCATGTAGATGGGCGGCTTTTGCGACTCCATGGTGTGGATCTGCACGCCCGAGGTCTGGGTGCGCAGCAGCACGTCGGACTCGCCGTGGGCGTGAGCCTCGGGGTGCGCGACGCTACCGGGGTTGTTGTCGACCACATAGAACGTGTCGCGAGCCGAGCGGCTCGGGTGATCCATGGGCGCGTTGAGCGCGGTGAAGTTGTAGTAGGAGGTATCGACCATGGGGCCGGACTCGACGGTGTAGCCGATGCCGCAGAAGATGTCCTCGGCCTCCTCGATGATTTGCTTGATCAGGTGCTGGTGACCGATCTGCGGACGGATGCCCGGCAGCGTGATGTCGACGGCCTCGTGCTCGAGTGCGTGCTTGAGGGCGGCGGCCTTCATCTCGGTGGTGCGCTCGTCGAGCATGCCCTCAATCAGCTGGCGCATCTCGTTGGCGCGTTTGCCCATCATGGGGCGATCCTCGGGGGCGAGCTTGCCCATCATGCGCATCAGGCCGGTGATACGGCCCTTGCGACCGAGCAGCTCAACGCGCGCAGCCTCGAGCTTGGCGGCGTCGTCGGCGCTAGTGACGAGCTCCTTGGCCTCTTCCTCGAGTTTGACCAGATCATCAATCAGACTCATGTCTTCCCTTTCGTCTCTCGCGTTCCCCGCTTGCCGAGGCGGCTGCCGCCGTCTGACGTTGCGAAAACGCGGCCCGGTTCGGTAACAAAAAACCGCCCTCGGGCATGTGCATTGCCCAAGGACGGTTGAATTCCGCGGTACCACCTTGTTTGACCCGGCGGATGTCTGGCCCGCCGCGCCCACTCTGCGCCCCTTATCGCGAGGCTCACGGCTTCCCTACTGGGGCTTCGCCGCCGCTGGCCGCGCGCCCGTTGAGGTTGCTGCTCGGGAGTGAACGCTTGGCCCTTGCCACCGCAGGAAGGCTTGCAGCCCATGACCTTCCCTCTCTTGCCGGCGACGCGGCGGGCAAAACCCTCTCCGTCAACGCATTGGGCTATAGGATAACACATTTCGCGAGCGCATCGCCGCGTTCCGTTTTGTTCGCGCTGGGTACAAGGCAAGTAGCTGTGCAAATTGGCCGCGCACCCGCCTGCGGCGCTCGGCCTGCGAGATTAAGGATACGGTATGGGAAAGAAACTCGATAAGAAGGCCCAGGCCGCCGTGGCAAAGGCTGCCAAGGGCGTCAAGGCTGCTAAAGTCGACAAGGCCGTCAAAAAGTTCCGCAAACTCGAGGGCAAGCTGTGGACTCGCGAGTACCTGCTCAAGATTGCCGAGTTCGATGGAGCGACGATTGCTCCTGCCAACGGTGCTGCCGCCCGTGCCGACGCCATGGGCACGCTTGCCGGCGAGCATCACAAGCTACTGACCAGCGAGAAGTCCGTTGAGCTCGTACGCTCGTTAGCGCGCGAGACGGTTGCAGGCGGACACGTAGACGACCCGCAGCTGCTCGACGAGATCCGCGTGCTCGGCCGCGACCAGCGCGAGGCAAGCGTTATTCCTACCGAGGAGGCCGAGGCCTGGACCAGGCTCACCTGCGAGGCCGACGCCGTGTGGCGCAAGGCCAAGACGGCCAACGACTGGGCGAGCTTTGAGCCCTATGTGGACAAGATTGTGGGCCAGCTCAAGCATCAGGCCGAGCTTATGGACCCCAAGCGCGACCCATACGACGTTTGGCTCGACCAGTACGAGCGCGGTCTTTCCACCAAGAGCTTCGATGCGTTTTGTGACGAGGTCAAGGCAACGGTCGTGCCACTCGTGCACGCCATCGGCGAGCGCGGCCAGCAGCCCGATGCCGACTTTTTGCACGCCCGCGTGCCCGAGGCCGCCCAGCGCGCCATGAGCTTCGACCTGATGAAGCTCGTCGGCCTGAACCTGGACGACACCACGCTTGCCTTTACCGAGCACCCGTTTAGCGAGGGCTTTGCCGTGGGTGACGCGCGCATCGCGACACACATCTACGAGGACGATTGCATCTCCAACGTCTACAGCATCATCCACGAGGCGGGGCACACCATGTACGAGCTGGGCGTCAATCCCGCCTATGCGCGCACCTGTCTGGAGGGCGGCACCTCCATGGGCATCCACGAAAGCCAGAGCCGTTTCTTTGAGAACACCGTGGGCCGCAGCCGTGCCTTTATGGGACCGCTGCTCGAGGTGCTGCGCCGCCACGCACCCGAGGTCTACGGCGACGTCGACGAGGACACGCTCTACCACGCCGTGAACATCGCGCAGCCGTCGTTGATCCGCACCGAGGCCGATGAGCTCACCTATCCGCTGCACGTTATGGTGCGCTACCAGATCGAGCGCATGCTGTTTGCCGGCGAGGCCATGGCCAAGGACATCCCCGCGCTTTGGAATCGCTTTATGGACGAGTACCTGGGCATTCCCGTTCCCGACGACACGCACGGCTGTCTGCAGGATACGCACTGGAGCGGTGGCTCGTTTGGCTACTTCCCCACCTATGCGCTGGGCAGCGCCTACGACGCCATGTTCGTGCCGGCCATGTGCCGCGACGGCGTCGACCTTACCGGTGCTTGCGCGAGCGGCGATCTGGCGCCCGTCCGTGCCTGGCTGGGCGAGCACATTTGGCAGTGGGGCCGCGCCAAGGACGCGCCGGAGCTCATCAAGGGCGCGTGCGGCATGGCGTTCGATGCCCGCTACTACTGCAGCTACCTCCAAGACAAGTTCACCACGCTCTACGAGCTGTAAGGCATAACCGACACGCCAACGCAAAGGGGACGCCGCGGAACCAATCCGCAGCGTCCCCTTTTTTCACCCAATAACTAGGTACCCAATGACTAGT
>DBFNYT010000066.1:0-4524 GCA_048425625.1 Collinsella sp.
GGTGTACTGACGCTCGACCTCGCCCTCGGCCCAGACCTGGTCGGCGATAGCGTCGACCTGGCAGGCGGAGAACTTGTCCTCGGGCGTGTGCGAGACCGGGTCGACCTTGTGCATGGTCAGCTCGTTGCACTTGCCGATCCACCACTGGTAGGTCATATAGACCGTGCCCTTGTTGATACGGTCGCTCACGTTGGCGCGGCTGTATACCTGGCCGCGGCGGCTGTGAATCGAGACGATGTCGCCGTTCTTGATGCCGCGCGCCTGGGCGTCCGCGGGATTCATGCGGACAAAACCGGGCTCGTCGGCGAGCAGCGCCAGCGTCTTGCAGTTGCCGGTCATCGAGCGGCAGCTGTAGTGGCCGACCTCGCGGACGGTGCACAGGATGAGCGGGTACTCATCGTCGGGAAGCTCGGAGGGCGCCTCCCAGTCGTGCGCCATCAGGTTGGCGCGGCCGTCCTTGGTGGTGAACTTGCCACCAGCGAACATGTCGGGCGTACCGTGGTCGTTCACATCGGTGCTCTTGACGGGCCACTGGGCGTAGCCGCCCTCGGGAGCCATCTTCTCGTAGGTCGCGCCCACAAAGTTGGGGCACAGGCTAATGCACTCGTTCCAGATCTGCTCGGTGTTGTCGTAGTGCATGGGATAACCCATACGCGTGGACAGGTCCGCGAAGATCTCCCAGTCGTGGCGGCACTCGCCCTTGGGCGGAACGGCCGCGTCAAAGTGCTGGAAGCTACGGTCGGATGCAGTAAAGACACCCTCGTGCTCGCCCCAAGAGGTAGCGGGCAGGATGACGTCGGCGAGCATGGTCGTCTGCGTCATAAAGATGTCCTGGCAAATGAACAGATCCAGCTCGGAGAGCGTCTTGCGCATACCGGCCGAATCGGGCTCGGTCTGCACCGGGTCCTCGCCGTAGTTGTAGAAGCAGTGCACCTTGCCCTCGTCGACCAGGTGGCCCAGGTCGGTGAGCTTGTAGCCCTCCTCGAGCGGGAGCTTTTCCTCGGGCACGCCCCAAGCCTTCGCAAACTTGGCACGCACTGCGGGGTCAGTGACCTTCTGGTAGCCAGGGTACAGGTTGGGCAGCATGCCCATATCGCAGGAGCCCTGGACGTTGTTCTGGCCACGCACGGGCGCGAGGCCGGAATTGGGTTTGCCGATCTGGCCGGCAACGCAGGCGATGGAGGCGATGGTGTGCACCGTCTTCAGGTTCTGCTTCTGCTGGCATACGCCCATGCCCCAGCCAATGATGGCAGAGGGCTTCGCCGTGGCGTACATCTCGGCAGCTTGGTGGATCAGCGCGGGCTCGACACCCGTGATGTCCTGTACAGATTCGGGAGTGTAGTTCTTGATGGTCTCCCACCACTCGTCAAAGCCGTTCGTGTGCTCGGCGACGAATTCCTTGTCGTAGAGGCCATCGTTGACCAAGCAGTTGGCAAAGGCGTTGAGGAACGCGACGTTGCAACCATTCTTGATCGGAAGGTAGAGATCGGCGATACGCGCGGTTTCGATATGGCGCGGATCGGCGACGATGATCTTGCAACCCTTTTCTTTGGCTCGCACGATACGCCTTGCGACGATGGGGTGCGAATCGGCAGGGTTATAGCCGAAGAGGAAAATGCAGCCCGCATCCTCCATACCGGGGATGGAGCATGACATGCAACCTGAACCAACCGTGTCCATCAGACCGAGGACAGTAGGGCCGTGTCAAGTACGGGCGCAGTTGTCCACGCTGTGGGTGCCGATGCACGCACGCGTAAACTTCTGCATGACGTAGTTCGCCTCATTGCCGCCGCCTCGCGAAGAGCCGGTGGTCATGACAGCGTTAGGACCATATTCGTCAATTATGGCCTGCATCTTAGATGCGGTGAAATCCAGTGCCTCGTCCCAGCTTACGCGCTCAAGATCCGCGCCCTTGGTGCGGCGGATCATCGGGTGCAGTACGCGAGGAGTCAAGATCTTGGTGTCGTTGATGAAGTCGTAGCCGCTCATGCCCTTAAGGCACAGCTCGCCCTGATTGGTGATGCCGTTGAGCGGTTCGGTACCCACGACCTGGCCGTTTTGGACCAAGAGGTTAAACTGGCAACCGGCGCCGCAATACGGGCAGATCACTTTATGCTTCTCCATGACACCCTCCTTCCTTTCTCTGCTACCGATTAATCGGTACGTATTTGACAATCGTTGGGCTTGTATGGCCGCCCGCCTACGCCTCGTTTTCGATGGTGGCGCGGGCACGCTCGGCAGTCAGCTCCGCCAGGCGCTCCTCGTCTACCAGGGTGAGGCCCTTGGTCGGGCACGCCTCGGCACACGCCGGACCGCCGGGACGGTCCACGCACAGGTCGCACTTGAGCACGAAGCTCTTGGTCTGCGAACCCACGCGCACGTCGCCCATCAAGACGGGGACCTGCGTGGTCGCCACGCTCACGGCGCCAAAGGGGCAGGCCATGACGCAGCTCTTGCAGCCGATGCAGTTGTCCTCGTTGACGCCGATACGATGGTTCTTTGGATCAAAGAACAAGGCGCCCGTAGGGCAGGCCTTGGCGCACGGAGCGTCCTCGCAGTGGTGACATGCCACCGGCGCGGAAATCTCGTAGGTGCGCGTTACGCGCAAGCGAGGTGCGGCGATGTTGCCGGGGATATCGTGTGCCTCAATGCACGCCGCCATACAGGTTTGGCACCCAATGCAGCGCGAGGAATCGGCTACGACTCGTTTATTGCCCATGTTGTTCACTCCCTCCTGAATCCCATGCCGGAGAGACCCTGTCGACGTTGCCCCGGACCGCCCGTGGCCTGGCATCGACGTATCGAGTGCATGCGGCGAAACAGGCACTCGGTAGAATTTCTCCAACGGTATACAGGTTGAATATACGCAGTTGCAGGGGGCAAACTTGAGCATAGGCCCTGCAATACGGGTGTATTGCAGGGGTTTTGGCAGGTTGGAATTATTCTCTAAAAGCTATAAAGGTGAGTGTATTACATGCGTACACCTCTGAGATTTTTACGCGCTCTCATTTTGGATGTACTACGCTTGTATTCGTGTTAATGGTTATTTACTTGAGCGAAATAAAGTAATCGTTATAAGATGCTCAAGTATCGGCACATGCCGCATTTGACCGACTATATTGCACGCTCATTAAGGGGGCCAGTGATGTCATCGACTCAAAAAAGAGCCATCCTGCAGGTGCGCATTCGCGAGGAAGACAAGCAGCATGCCGAGCGTCTCTACGACGCTATGGGCACATCGCTCGCCGAGGCTGTCCGTCTATTTGTCGCGCAGAGTATTTTGATGCGCAAGCTCCCCTTTCAGCCGGTCGCCGTGCGCTCCAAGGACGGCACGGCCGCCTATGGATTGCTCAAAGCATATGGGGACCCCAATCGCCGCTCCGAGGAGCGCAATGCCTGGATTGAATACCTAGCCACAGAAAGCGACGAGTCGGTTTTGGGTCCCGAGGAAGTAGATATCCATGAGTAGCACCATCATCGACGAGACCGTCATCCTGCGCTACCTGCTTGACGACGACGAAGTTCTGTCACCGCGTGCCGCCAAGGTCATCGCCACGCGCACCGCTCGTGTCTACCCCGAAATCATCACGCGCGTCGTGGTCACGCTGCGCGACGTCTATAAGGTTCCCCGCGTTGAGATTGCCACGGCCATGAAAAGGCTGCTCGATGACGTCATGGTCGACGAGCCCACCGTTGTCGCCCTTGCCGTCAAACTCTTTGGCAAGACCCATATGGACTTTACCGACTGCCTCCTCGCAGCCCGAACCGCCATCTACAACGATGATGTCGTGAGCTTTGGCAAGCCCATCATCCAAGGCATGATCGATTACCGCCGCAAGCGCCAAACCGCAGCCGAAGCCCGCAACCGCAGCACCGACTCCACCATCGACAAGCTCCGCCACCACGGTCGCCACTAACCGACAGCCAACGGCATCGCCCGCCCCTCAGCCCCATCCCCTCCTAAGTTGCGGTGAAATAGTTCCTGGATGGGCTTATTCGAGCTTTTCAGGAACTATTTCACCGCAACTTCCAGGTTGGCCATCCGAAACCGACAGCCTTGGACCGCAAATCCTACTGTTCGCCACGAAATGGGCCTATCTACTACGTTTAACCGATTACCCTCGACCATACCGAAATCCGAAATATCAAAACCGATGGTAGACGGCTTGCCGATTTTCCGAAAATGCTGCTATGGTCGACCCCTGCGGGCCAAACGTAGTAGATGGGCTGCTTTCGTGGCTCAGCACCAGACCAGTCATTTTGGAACAGGGCTTTTGACCACACTTGCCAGCCGATCGCTAGAGTAGCCAAAAAAGCCCCGTCCCAAATTAGCTACCCAGGCCTTCAATGGGTTCGCAAAGGCCAAAAGACAGTCCGTATTTAACCGCAACTTAGGTGGGGTGCGAGGCGGCATCGATTCCCGTCACCCCGTACACTTACGAAAATGGCTCTGGTCCCAAAAGGAACCAGAGCCATTCGTCTATCTTATGGAGCGGGCGACGGGAAGTCCAAGGGTTTGCTTCG
>DBFNYT010000067.1:0-43674 GCA_048425625.1 Collinsella sp.
CAGTGGGTCATCGTCCCGGCATTCAGCATCAGGGTAGCGCTGCGACGCGGAAATCGCGCGCCGTTGCCGCGCCCCGCAGTGCCCGCTTCCCCCGAGAACAATTATCAGTGCAGGTAGGCAGCTTGTCGATTTTCGAAAAAGCCGGCTATGGTTGACCTCTGCGGCTTAAACGTAGTAGATAGGCCCTATTCGTGGCACAGCACCACTCCATCCCAAATTGGCACCCCGAGCCCTCGTGAGTTGCCAACAAGCTGTTCGACCAGCGCTTTATCCGCGCGGCATTTGGAAAATAGCACCACCGCAAAACCCGCGAGTAGCGCTTACTTTGATATATCTCACTATATTTTGCTATATCTTGCTATACTTTGCTATATCTTGCTATATCTTGAGCAAAGGTGGCTCACATGCAAACAAACCCTTTTAAGCCCACAGCAGGTAAAACACCTCCCACGATTATCGGCCGCGAAGATGTGCTCGAAGAATTCAATGAGGGCCTCGTCAACGGGCCTGGTGCCCCGGGGCGCCTAATGCGCATAGCCGGCGTCCGTGGAACGGGCAAGACGGTCCTCCTTGACGAGTGCTCACGTTTGGCGCAAAGCCATGGCTGGACGGTCATAAAAGAGGTCGCAACCGAGGGACTTTGCCAGCGCATTCTCGAACAGCTGCAGCCCAAATTCCAGGCCAAACACGCCAGATTTGAGCCCACCGTAGCTGGCATATCCATCGGCAGCATAGATATTGAGCGAATCGGCCCATCGCTACGCGACGCCATGAGACAGACAATATCCAAGAATGGAAATGGCCTGCTCATCACTCTCGACGAGGTTCAAGACGCAGAGCTCGATGAGGTCCGAACGCTCTCCATTGCGATTCAGCAGGTTATCGGCGAAGACCTTGATATCGCCTTTGTTTTTGCTGGGCTGCCTTCGATGATTGAAAGCATCATCAACGGAAAGACACTTACGTTTTTGCGCCGTGCCCTCCCCTTTGATCTGAAGGCTGTGGCAGTAACCGAAGTGTCGTACTCCCTCGAGGAAACCATTGAAGCGTCTGGCATGGAGTTGCAGCCAGGTATTGCCGGCCAACTTGCCGAGGCAACGCAAGGCTATCCTTTCATGATCCAACTCGTTGGATACTACGCATGGCAGTTGGCAAGACGCGCACATACAGCGATTATTGGAGAAGAAGAAGCCGAGCGTGGCATTGCAACGGCACGCGAACGCTTCTGCGCCATGGTGATTGAGCCCGCGCTGCAGCGCATTCCGCCCACGTGCATCGCTTATCTGCTGAGCATGGCGTCTTTGGGGCAGACGAGCTCGACCAGCATGGTTGCCGATGCCCTAAACAAAACGCCTCAACAGGTGAGCTCCGTCCGCAGCCGCCTGTTAAGAGAATCGATTATCGAGGCTCCTTCGTACGGCAAGGTCTCATTTGCCATCCCCTACATGCGCGACTACCTCTGCGAACACAAAGCCGAACTGGAAGTTGAACTGTAGAAACGGCAACTGCCCTGCAAGACGAAAACCGTTTTCGTACGGATTTAAAGCAGACGTAAACGGTTTTCGTCTGTTTTACGTTCGGAAATAAGACGCAAATTGCACTTTCGTATGGTTTTACGCCAAACGCAACACGCTTTCGTCCGGCTATGCGTCCCCAATCCAGACGAAAAAGGCCCCGAGCTCGTGTGAGCTCGGGGTTCTTTGTGCCGCACATCTATGAGAGGGAATCGATGCGCACGGGCGCTACTCCATGTAGCCGCCCTGGGATGGCGGAAACCTCGTCAATGGGGCCAGGTTTACATGCGCCAAGTTGGTGCAAAGTAACCTGCCCCCACGCAACAAGGGGTTGACTAGAGCTCGCAGGCAACCTTGTAGCCATCGCCGATGGCATCGCGGATGTTGCCGCACTTCTGGGCGTCGCCCAGCACGTGGGTGGCAACACCGGCAGCGGCCAGGTCGTCGGCCAGCTTGGTGTTGGGACGATAGCCCATGGCAAGCACCAGCGTATCGGCATCGGCGATAGTGTGGATCTCGCCATCTTTTTCGTAGCTGATGGTGTCCTCGGTAATCTCGGTTACCTTGGCCTCGGTCAGCACGTGAACGCCCTTGGAAAGCATGCGCGTGATGAGCACCGCGCGGCCGGCGCCGCCCTCGTTGGCAGCGAGCGTCTTGGTCATCTCGATGACGGTGACATCGCGATTGGCCGGCGACAGGTCGTTGACCAGCGGAGCCAGATAGTCGGCAGTCTCGCAGCCGACGGTACCGCCGCCGACGATGACGATCTTCTTGCCCGGGAAGGCGTTGCCGCCCAGCAGGTCGTCAGCCGTCATGACCTGCTTAAAGCCCTGCATAAAGGCCGGAGCGATAGGCTCGGCACCGTAGGCCAAAACGACCTCGTAGCCGGCATAGTCGCGCTGAATATCCTCAGCAGATAGCTCGGTACCAAAGACGCACGTTACGCCCGCTTCGGCCAGGCGACGGTACTGATACTTGATCACGCGGGTGAGCTCCTGCTTTGCCGGCGGAACAGCTGCGATGCGCATCTCGCCACCCGGCTCGTCCTGCTTGTCCACGAGCACCACGTTGTGGCCGCGCTTGGCGGCAATGTAGGCTGCCTCCATGCCCGCAGGACCAGCGCCCACAACCAGTACGTTCTTAGCCTCGGCGGCAGGCTCGTAGCCGGCCTCGTCGCGCTCCACGTCCGGGTTGACGGTGCAGGAGATGCGCTTGCCAAACATAATGCCGTTCAGGCAGCGCAGGCAGCCAATGCAGGGGCGGATGTCGTCGGCGTTGCCGGCAGCGGCCTTATTGCAGAACTCGGCATCGCACAGGTTGGCGCGGCCCATCATGCAGATGTCGGCGGCGCCGTCCTCGATCAGCTCCTCGGCAATCCACGCCTCGTTGATGCGGCCGACCGTGGCGACGGGAATGTTCACGTGCTTTTTGATTTCGCGCGAGCAGGCGGCGTGCGAGGCCTGCTGGGTGCCGGCGGCGGGAATCGCGGAGCCGCGCTTGATGGTGGTGCCACCCGACACGTGAATCATGTCGACGCCGGCCTTCTCCAGGCGACGCGAGACATAAATCATGTCGTTGAGGGTCAGGCCGCCATCGGTGTACTCGTCGCCCGAAATGCGGACGTCGATGATAAAGTCCTTGCCGCAGCGCTCGCGAATCTCGGCGATGACCTCGAGCAAGAAGCGCATACGGGCATCGAGCGAGCCGCCGTACTCGTCGGTACGCTTGTTGTAGAGCGGGGTCAAGAAACCGCCGAGCATGCCGTGGGCGTGCGCCGCATGGACCTCGACGCCATCGACGCCGGCCTTCTGCATACGCACGGCGGCGTCGCCAAACTGGTGCGTGAGCTCGTGAATCTCGTCAACCGTGATGGGGCGCGGCGCCTCGCGGGCATAGGACGGGCCCACGAAGGACGGGGCGATCAGACGCGGCGTGCCCGGGATGTTAAAGGCCATGTAGGCGGGGTGGAAAAGCTGCGGCATGATCTTGCAGCCATACTCGTGCACGGCGGCGGCGAGCTTTTCCCAACCGGGAATGAACGTGTCGTCGTAGCAGCACATGTCACCCGGCAGATAGGTATAGGTGGGCTCAACGGTCACGACCTCGGTGATGATGAGGCCCACGCCGCCCTTGGCACGGGCGCGGTAGTGGTCGACCAAATCGTCGGTCACATAGCCGTGGTCGGCCAGGTTGGTGGACACCGGCGGCATAAAGACACGGTTCTTGACCTCGGTCGTACCGACCTTGATGGGGCTAAAGAGCATCGGATAGGCGGAGGACTCCATACAGGCTTCCTTTCGTTTGAGCCGCATGGCGGCACTTGCTAACACACCTATCGTATCAGCAACCGCCGTATCCGCGGCCAAACATACCCAAACGCCGGTCGGCTAATGAATACCGCGGCCCAAGTCTTCGGCGATTTTGTCTACGCCCTTAAGTGCGGCGCACGTCTTTTTGTTGGAGCAATGCCCCGTGCAAACGCCACCCTGAGCGCAGTCGGCGCAGGTGCCCTTGCGGTAGATGCGCACGCATACCGCGACAAACGCAACGCCGATAACAGCCAGTACAACAATATCGATAGGTGCCATAGCAAGCCTCCTCTAGTTAACCATCACTTACTTTACCCCATTCTCCACCTACCAAATAGGGACGGTTTATTTTGGTCGGTTTTATCTGCGGAAACGCCATATCTCCCCCACCAAAAAGCCCGAGTGTCGCTGGGACACCCGGGCTCGTGGAAAGGGGCTGATCCTTATTCGGACTTAAGCGGAAACTGCGGCGGAAGCAGCGTTGGTCTCGTCCTCGTCGGTCCATACATGCTTAGGCATGGGACGGAAAATCTGGAAGAGCATCGCAACGAGCAGCACGACGGCCACAATCGTCCAGAAACCAAACTGTCCGAGCGCGAACAGGTTGTAGAACTGGTTGATGAACAGACCGATCACCCAAGCGAAGGCGCACTCGTAACCGATGGCGATCGCAGTCCACTTGCCGGAATTCATCTGGTTGCGGATGGTACCAATGGCGGCGAAGCAGGGGGCGCACAGCAGGTTGAAGGCACCGAAGGCCACGCAAGCGCCCATGGTCGGGAACATACCGGCAAATGCGGTCCACAGGCTCGGGTCGGTCTCGCCGGCGTCGGCAACGGAGAGCAGCGAACCGGCGGTTGCGACGACGTTCTCCTTGGCAACGAGGCCAGAGACGGACAGCGCAGTTGCCTGCCAGGTGCTAAAGCCGAGCGGGGCGAAGATCCAGGCGACCAGGTTGCCCAGCATGGCGAGCACGGAGTAGTCCATGAACTCCTCGGGGATGCCGTCCATCGCAGGCAGGAAGCCAAAGGAACCGTTATAGCTACCAAAGTTGGAGAGGAACCAAACGACGACGGTGGACGCAAAGATGACCGTGCCGGCCTTCTTGATAAAGGCCCAGCAGCGCTCCCACACGTGCAGCGCCCAGGAACGGATCGCCGGGAAGTGGTAGGCAGGAAGCTCCATGACAAACGGGGTCGGACGGCCGGCGAAGAGCTTGGTCTTCTTGAGCATGAGGCCCGAGGCGATGACGGCAAAGACGCCTAGGAAGTAGAAGAGCGGGCTGATCCACGCGGCGGTGGTGGAAGAATCGCCGATGATGGAACCCATGAGCAGGGCGATGATCGGCAGCTTAGCGCCACAGGGAATGAACGTGGTGGTCATGACCGTCATGCGGCGGTCCTTCTCGTTCTCGATGGTCTTGGTGGCCATGACGCCGGGGACGCCGCAGCCCGAGGACACGAGCATGGGGATGAAGGACTTACCGGACAGGCCAAACCGGCGGAACACGCGGTCCATGATGAAGGCGACGCGGGCCATATAGCCGCAGTCCTCCAGGAAAGACAGCATCACGAACAGCAGGAACATCTGCGGGACGAAGCCGAAGATGGCGCCCAGACCACCAACGATACCGTCGCAGACCAGCGAATCGACCAGGCCGCCGTCCTCGGTGCCACCCGCCACAAGGGCGTCGTGCACCACGGTGGTGATACCCGGGACATAGGGGCCGTACTGCGCCGGGTCAACCGAGTCGGCGTTGTCGCCTGCGGCCTCGACGGCTGCATCGTAGGCGTCGCGACCCTGGCCGAGCACGTACCAACCGTCGGTACCGAAGAGCTGGTCGTTGGTGAAGTCGGTCACCGTGCCGCCCAGGGTGGAAACGGCGATGTAGTACACGCAGAACATGATGACCACAAAGATCGGCAGGCCCAGAATACGGTTGGTAACCACGCGATCGATCTTCTCGGAGGTGCTCATCTTGGCAGGAGCCTTGGTCATGCACTCGTCGATAATGTGCGCGATGACGCCATAGCGCTCACCGGTGATGATGGACTCGGCATCGTCGTCGCAGTCCTGCTCGCACCGGGCGACCAGCTCCTCCACGCGAGCAGCCTTCTCCTTAGTGAGGTTGATGAGTTTACAGGCGTCTGCATCACGCTCGAACAGCTTGACGGCGTAGTAGCGACGCTTGTTGGCGGGAACGCTCGCCGGAAGGTTGTTCTCGATGTGTGTCAGAACGTCCTCGATGGAGGAATCGAACTTGTGCTCCGGCACCTGACCCTTAGAAGCAGCGGACTTTTTGACCTGCTCGAAGAGCTCCTTGATGCCCTTGTTCTTAAGAGCCGAGATCATCATGACCGGACAACCAAGCTTCTTGGAGAGCTTGTCGGTGTCGATCTTGTCGCCATTCTTCTCGACCAGATCGGCCATGTTGAGGGCAACGACCACAGGCAGGCCGGTCTCGATGACCTGAAGCGCCAGGTATAGATTGCGCTCCAGGTTGGTGGCATCGACCACCTGAACGACGACATCGGGCTCGCCGCTCATGAGATAATCGCGCGAGCATTGCTCCTCGGGGCTGTAGGGGGAAAGCGAGTAGATGCCGGGGAGGTCCGTGATGGTAACGTTCTTGTCGCTTAGGAGCTTGGCCTCCTTTTTCTCAACCGTGACGCCGGGCCAGTTGCCAACGTAGCCGTTGGCGCCGGTGATCAGGTTGAAAAGCGTGGTCTTGCCGCAGTTGGGGTTACCCGCCAGCGCGACATGGATCTGAGAATCCGCCATTCAATCCTTCTTCCTTGTGTGCCTGCGCTGCTTTCTCCGCACAGGCTGGATAATGTGCTTCAAAGTTGCTGCATTAAGTTAGAAATACCTAACTTTATCTGCAGAAATATACGCCGCGAGCCCTTACTGGACCTCGACGACAGCCGCCTCCTCCTTGCGGATGGAAAGCTCGTAGCCGCGCACGTTGATCTCGACCGGATCACCGAGCGGTGCAACCTTCACGACCTTGAACGAAGTGCCCTTGATGAGCCCCAGGTCCATAAGGTGGCGGCGAAGCGCACCCTCACCGTGAAGCTTGACGATGGTAGAGCTCTCGCCCACCTTAACGTCACCCAACGTCTTCATCCTCTTGTCCCCCTTTCGGTTTTTATGAAATGCTGCGGACTAACCGACGGTCATGATGTGCATGGCAACCTTGGAATCGATACCAAAGCGTGCGCCCAGCACCGTGACGATGATATTGGCACCACTCGAGCTCACCACGTGGATTTCGTTGCCCTCGACAAAGCCGAGGTCCTTGAGGTGGTGTTTCATGTCCTCATTGCCCTTTACACGAGACACGCGCACGGTTTCGCCCGCTTTTACCATCGAAAGCGGCATGGCCGGCATCTGCGGTCCGCAAGACATGAGTTGCTCCTAACGTCAGTTCGTCCTCAACATCGACGTGATAAAAGTTAACCACGTCTATGTTCGCTTTAGTAAACTAGCACGTGGTTAACTTTTTGGAAAGGGTCTCTATTCAGTTTTCGAAAAAGTTTCCTATACGAAACAAAAAGGCGCGGCAAAGAGCTGTCCTTTGCCGCGCCCCGTCATGCTTAGAGCGAGAGGTTTCTGATCGACGTAACGCAGGAAGCCTCGTCTACGCCCGAAACGCGGAAGATGATATCCTCGCCACACTCGCCGTAGAGAGCCATGAGGCCCATAACGTCGCGACCGTCGGTATGGCGGTCGCCGATGCTGACTGACACGTCGCTACGATGCTTGGCGATAATGTCATAGAGCAGCGCAACCGGGCGGGCATGCAATCCCAACGGATCTTTAATCGTCTTTGTAAACTCGACCATGTCCCCTCCCGCGGCATCGCACATTCGGCCGGCAAAACCCAGCCATGTGGTAGTTATTGTACGTTACCGGCGCACCCCCGTCCCATAAAAAACGAGGGAAGGTACGTGTCCTTCCCTCGCAACAGGCAATATGTAGCCGCTCGCCTACATCAGGCGCAGGCTGACGTCCTTGAGCTGGGCGCCACTAACGGCACTCGGGGCGCCCGACATGAGGTCGGAGCCGCTGGCCGTCTTGGGGAACGCCATGACGTCGCGGATGGAGTCGGAACCGGTGAGCAGCATGCACACGCGGTCCAGGCCCAGAGCGAAACCGCCCATCGGGGGCGCACCAAACTTGAGGGCCTCCATGAGGAAGCCGAACTGAGACTCGGCACGCTCCTCGGTAAAGCCCAGGAGTTTGAGCATGGACATCTGCATCTCGGCGTTGTGGATACGCATACCGCCACCGCCGGCCTCAAAGCCGTCCATGACAAAGTCGTAGGTGCACGAACCGGCTGCCAGGGGATCGGCCTCGATCTTGGCGATGTCGGTCTCGGTCGGCAGGGTGAACGGCTGGTGCTCGGCTGCATAGGCCTTGCGATCCTCGTCCCAATGGAACAGCGGGAAGTTGACGACCCACAGGAAGTCGTGACCCTCGCGCTTGATCTCGAGCGCATTGGCCATGTGCGAACGCATACCGCCCAGGATCTCATCAGAAAGCAGGCGCGGGCCGGCGGCGAACATCACAAGGTCGCCGGGCTCGACGTCCATGCGCTCGCGCAGAGCCGCCATCTCCTCGTCCGAGAAGAACTTGACGATGGGGCTGTTGATGGAACCGTCCTCGCGGAAGGCGATCCAGGCCAGGCCCTTGGCGCCAAACGTGGAGGCCACGCCGGCGAGCTTATCGATCTTGGCACGCGCCCAGGCACCGGCGCCCTTGGCGTTGATGGCCTTGACGACAGAGCCCTCCTCGTTCGCAGCGGTCGCGAAGACCTTGAACTTGGAGTTGGCAAAGATGTCGGTCAGGTCGACCAGGTGCATGCCGTAGCGGGTATCGGGCTTGTCGGAGCCATAGGTGTCCATGGCCTCCCAGTAGTTCATGCGACGCAGCGGCGTGGGCATCTCGACACCCATGCGACCGAAGGCATCGGCAAGAACCTCCTCGAGCGCGCTCATGACATCGTTCTGGTCCACGAAGGACATCTCGATATCGACCTGGGTGAACTCGGGCTGACGGTCGGCGCGCAGATCCTCGTCGCGGAAGCACTTGGCAACCTGGTAGTAGCGCTCGACGCCACCGACCATGAGCAGCTGCTTCAGGAGCTGCGGGGACTGCGGCAGGGCGTAGAAGTTGCCCGGCTGAATACGGCTGGGAACGATGAAGTCGCGAGCGCCCTCGGGCGTGGACTTAAACAGGGAGGGCGTCTCGACCTCCATGAACTCACGGTTGTGCAGCGCCTCACGAATGGCAAAGGTAAAGTCGGAACGCAGCTTGAGGTTGGCCATCATCTCGGGACGGCGGAGGTCCAGATAGCGATAGCGCAGGCGGGTGTCCTCGCTGGTCTCGATGCCGTCCTCGATCTGGAACGGCGGGGTGACGGACGTGTTGAGCACCTCAGCATGATCGGTCAGGACCTCGATCTCGCCGGTCGCGAGCTTGGTGTTGGTGGTCTCCTCGCCACGAGCGCGCACGACGCCGTGGATCTTGATGGGCCACTCGGGACGCATGGTCTCGGCGATCTTAAAGGCATCGCCATCGGAGTGCTCGGGGTCGAAGGTGAGCTGCGTGATGCCCTCGCGGTCGCGAAGGTCGCAGAAGATAAGGCCGCCGTGGTCGCGGCGACGGCTCACCCAACCGGTGAGGGTGACCTCTTCGCCCACGTTCTCGAAGCGAAGCTCGCCGCAGGTACGGGTGTGCATGGAATGCTCGTCAATGGGACGGGTCTGGCTCATACCAGTGATCCTCCTTTATGGATCTGTGCCGCCCCGTGTCGTTCCGGGCGGCGTCGTACAGATTTGCCCTGCCTGCGTAAACCGCGCAGCCGGACATGGCGTTCTATCTTATCGCACCTGCGTCGATGTGCCGCGGAAAAGTAGCTCCTGCCCAAAGACTTGACGGAGACGAAACAATTGACGCACCGCGGCCGTCGCCAAGGCGCGCCACGTGCGACAATGTGTCCCAATACAACTGCACTCGGAAAGGCCCGCCATGACTGCACGCCTCATCGTTATGGATATCGACTCCACGCTCATCGACCAGGAGGTCATCGACCTGTTGGGCGAGGAGGCCGGCGTAGGCGAGCAAGTGGCGAAGATCACTGAGCGCGCCATGCGCGGCGAACTGGACTTTAAGCAGGCGCTCGAGGAGCGCGTTGGGCTGCTTGCCGGCTTGGACGAGAGTGTGTTCGAGCGTACCTTTGAGCGCGTGACGTTTACTCCTGGCGCGCTGGAGCTTGTGCGCTCGGCGCACAGCAAGGGCTGGAAGGTCGGCGTGGTAAGCGGCGGCTTCCACGAGGTCGCCGACAAGATCGTGGCCGCCGCGGGCATCGATTTTTGCCTGGCTAACCGCCTAGAGGTCGTGGACGGCAAGCTCACCGGTAAGCTGGCGGCAGACATCGTGACCAAGGAATCCAAGCTCATCCGGCTGCTGGATTGGGCAGTCGAGTGCGGTGTCGATATGGCCCACACCGTCGCGATCGGCGACGGGGCAAACGATATCCCTATGATTCAGGCCGCGGGCACGGGCATCGCGTTTTGTGCCAAGCCCAAGACGCGCGAGGCCGCCCCGTTTGCCATCGACGAGCGCAACCTGATGCTCGCCATGGACATCATCCTGCGCGACTAGTCAGTTTGCCTCACAACTTCATCTAATCTGACATGTCAGATTTCCGAACAATTATGCTCTAATGTTCGGAAACAACCCTTCGCGTGCTAAACTTTTCTGCGTCGAAGGGAACTTATATGGACAAACGAGATCTTGAGCAATTGCTAAGTGACGTGGCAGACGGAAGCATTATGCCGGCCGATGCCCTCACGCGCATCCAGACGGCGCCGACCGCCGACCTGGGCTTTGCACAGCTCGATCTTTCACGCGGGGTGCGCCAGGGAGCCGGCGAGGTTGTCTACGGTGCCGGTAAAACCGCCGAGCAGATTGCCGCCATTATCGAGGCGCTGCGCGATGCCGGCCAGGAGCGCATCCTGGTCACGCGCCTGGACAGCGAAAAAGCGGCCCGTACCTCGAAGCTCCTCGACAACGGCATCGACCTGGGATATGTCCCGGACGCACAGCTCGCCCTCGTGGGCGGCAAGCCCTCCCCTACCGGCAACGGACGCATCGTCGTCGCCTGCGCCGGCACAAGCGACCTGCCCGTCGCCGAAGAGGCGGCACTGACGGCCGAGTTCTATGGCAACGAGGTCGACCGCCTCTACGACGTGGGTGTTGCCGGCCTGCACCGCCTGCTCGCGCATGCCGAGGAACTTGCACAGGCGCAGGTGGTCATCGCCATCGCCGGCATGGAGGGCGCGTTGGCGAGCATTGTCGGCGGCCTGGTGAGCTGTCCGGTCATCGCCGTTCCCACCAGCGTGGGCTACGGCGCAAGTTTTGGTGGTGTAGCCGCACTGCTCGCCATGCTCAACTCCTGTGCCAGCGGCGTATCGGTCGTCAATATCGACAACGGCTTTGGTGCCGCCTACCAGGCAAGTCTTATCAATCATCTGAGCGCCGGCACACCCCGCGCCCGCTAAGGAGCATTCCATGTCCAATCATCAGCACACGCTTATCATCGACGGCACCTCGGGCATCAGCGGCGACATGACTGTCGCGGCCCTGCTCGACCTGGGCGCCAGCGAGGAGCACCTGCGCGAACAGCTCGCTACGCTGCCGGTCGACGGCTTTACGATCGCCGTCACGCGTGCAAACAAGCATGGCATCGACGCCTGTGATTTTGACGTCCAGCTTGCAGAGGAGCTCGAGAACCACGACCACGATATGGCCTGGCTCTACGGCAACGAAGCAGCTGCCGAGCACACGCACGAGCACGAGCACCACCATCATGAGCACGACGAGCACAGTCACTGCCACGAACATGATCATAAGGCCCACGGCCATGACCACGAGGGCCATCATCACGCCCACCACCATCATCACCGCTCACTAGCCGACGTCGCTGAAATTATCGAGAATTCGCAGATGAGTGATGGCGCCAAGCGTCGCGCGCTCGCCATCTTTACCGCGCTCGCCGCCGCCGAGGCAAAGGCCCACGGCAAAACGCCCGAGACCGTCATGTTCCACGAGGTAGGCGCCGTCGATTCCATCGTCGACGTCTGCTCTGTCGCCATCTGCCTCGATGACCTAGGCATTGAGGACATCGTGGTCGAGTCGCTCTCCGAGGGCCACGGCACCATCCACTGTGCCCACGGCCTTATGCCCATTCCCGTCCCCGCTGTCGTCAACCTGTGCCAGGCGGGCAATATCGCCCTCACGCCCGCACCGGTCGCCGGCGAGCTCGTGACGCCCACGGGCGCTGCCATCGTCGCCGCACTGCGCACATCCGAGCACCTGCCGGCTCGCTACCACATCGAAGCCGTCGGCTACGGCGCCGGCAAGCGCCCCTACGAGGGTTGCTCCGGCACGCTCCGTTGTCTACTCGTTCACGTGGATGCATAGCCATGGATGCCCGCAAAGAAAAAAGCCGCGCTGCCATCGTTGCAGCGTTCTCCGAGCTGCTGCGCGAAGAGGATTACGGCAAGATTACCGTCGGCGACATCATCGCTCGTGCCCATGTTGGTCGGGCCACATTCTACGGCCTCTTTAAGAGCAAAGACGACCTACTGTCCGAGGGCGTGAGCGACATCTGCACCCACGCCCTCGACGACGATGGCACACCGCTCGACGACCCACTCGTGCAGGTCGAGCATATCCTCAACAACCTCTGGGAGCGCCGCCAAGGCGTTCGAGCCCTCGTAGCCGGCGCCGGCTCGCGCGTCTTCGCCGACTGTCTCCGCAAGACCATCATGTCACGAGCAGCCGAAACCGTCCCCGTCGACCCCGCAGGCCCCGCCGGAACCATGGACCGAAGCTTCCTACTACACCACATAGCCTCAAGCTTCGTTGCCACCGTCCAATGGTGGGCCTGGCACAACTTCGAAGCCCCAAAAGAGGACGTAGCCAAAGACTACCTATCAGCCATCAAGCCCCTCTTCGGCTAGACAGAACCCTCATCCCAATGCTCCGCCCAACCAAAAGCACAACCCATCCCAAAGTGCCAACATCAGCCCAACGCCCCCATCAGCAATAAGCCCCTCCCATCCAAATTCAGATATATATGTTGGGTTGCTTGTTCCAACGCGGCTGAGATCCCGCAGCTGGCCGCATGGGGTAACTCCCCAGCGCATTCCGCAGGACGAAAGAGCCCCCGCCGCACGAAGTGCGCAGCGGGGGCTCTTTCATGTCCGAGGACGCGCTGGGGAGTTACCCCATGCGGCCAGCGGACAACTATGTAGCCTCAGACTAGAACATGCCCAAGAAACCGTGCACAAACAGCGCGGCCAGAGCGGCACCGATAAACGGTGCGATGCCAGGAACAAGCAGGCCGTACTTCCAGTTGTTGTCGGCCTTGTTCTTAATCGGCAGCACCTGGTAGGCCATGCGAGGACCAAGGTCACGAGCCTGGTTCATGGCGAAGCCGGTGATGCCGCCCATGCCCATGCCAACGGCCCAAACGATCAGGCCAACGCAGATGGCGAGCATCAGAACGTTCTCGCCAGCGCGGCTAGCAGCGGCAAGGATGGCGCTGATGAACACAAAGGTGCAGATAGCCTCGCAGAAGAAGTTACGGGCGTAGTTCGTACCCTCGGTGGTGGGGTTGGTCGAGAAGATGTTGCGCTGGGCAATAGGGTCGACGACGCCCTCGGAAGCCTTGAACTCATCGGCATACATAAGCCAAGCGATTACGGCGCCCACAAAGCCGCCGAGCATATCGGCAATCATGAAGGGGATGCAGCTGCTCCACGGCACCAAGCCGACGATGCACTGGGCAAGCACCATGGCGGGGTTCATGCACACGGCGCCGCCAAAGACAAACAGGCAGACCGAGATGCCAAAAGACCAGGTGGTGATGGCAAACATGTGGCCGGAGCCCTGATACTTGGTGCCCTTGAGCACGGTATCGCAGTGCACGCCCACGCCAAAGATGATCATGAGGGCCGTTGCGCCGAATTCGCAGAGGAGTTTGGTAAGCATAAAACCTTATCTTTCTTGTCGGTTATAAACGATTCGTTTAGGCCGCGTACTAGTGCTGCGCGACGACAACGCCCAGGCCATCGGGAATGACGGCCACCTTGGCATCGACACCCTTCATCTCAAAGGCGAGCTTGAGCGCCTCATCGAGAGTGTTGACCGGCGTCATGTGCATATCCTTGATCATCTGGTGATCGCACAGGTCGGTGACCATGATCACAGGGTGATGCGCCAGGATGCGGGCAAAGATCTGGCTCGTCCACTGGTCGGGCAGGGTCTCGTCCTTAGGACGGTCGATGCAGGCACGCTCAAACTCCGCCGGATCGTTGTCGGCGATGTTGTGATAGAAGCCCTCGCCACCGTGGCCGTCGGCACAACCGGCGACGTCGATGATCACGCCGCCCTCGGGAAGCGTAGCCTCGGCAGAGCACATGCCCTTCACGGCCTGATAGATGTTCTGGTCGAGCGGGTAGCCGCCGTTAGTGGTGATGGCAATCTCGCACTCAACGGGCTCAACGCCGGCAAGGCTCTTCACGAACTCACAGCCGGCCTCGTGCGCCTTGTGAATGTCGCCGGCAAAGGAGCCGATAACCTCATGCTTGCCGTTGAGCACCACGTTAAGCACAAAGGCAAGGTGAGCCATCTCGGCAGCGGCAAACATGTCCTCGCTCACGTGGTTGTGGCACAGGTTGCCGGCACGCGAATGGGAATCGTTCACAAACTGACCGTTGTGGTTGTACATGATGGTCTTGTAGCTGGCGATGCCAGGCAGGACGGACTTGCGGCTACCAGAGAAACCGGCAAAGAAGTGCGGCTCAATAAAGCCCTCGGCAAGCAGCAGATCGCAATCGGCAGCAATCTTGTTGATGATGCACTCGCCGCCAGAAGGCAGGGTGCCGATCTTTTTCATCATGCTGTCATCGGTCGCGACGTGCATAACGATTTCCTCGTTGGCAACGATCTCCTCGCCGTACTTGTTGACGAGTTCCTCATGCGTCGACGGACGATGCATACCCGTAGCAACCAAAATGCGCACGCGAGCCTCGGGCGCAGCGGAATGGATGTGATGCAGCAGAATAGGCATCGTCACACGCGAGGGAACGGGACGCGTATGGTCGGAGCTAATGATGACGATATCCTTCTTGCCAGCACAAAGCTCCTCGAGCGACGGCGAGCCATAAGGGTTGGCAAGCGACTCCTCTACCAGCTCTTCCTGCGATTTCGTGGTCTTAAACTCGTTTTGATGACCTTCCATCACACCCGCGAAGTTCTTATCCTCGAGCTCCAGATGCAACGTCTTGTGGTCAAACGGCAGTTCACATTCAAACAATGACGAGCGCCCTCTTCCTTTTCAACTGACACACTAGATAAACCGTTGGAAGGATACGCCGCTCACCGAAAAACACCACCGTCCACCGACTCATTAACACAACGTTCATATTTGACCCACAACAAAACGGCCGCGACCCCAAACGGGACCGCGACCGCCTGTCAAAGACACTATAGACAGGATGATTTACGCAGCGCCGAGGCAAACATCTAGCCCGAGACGTACGCACGTAAGCCATTTTGCATAAATGCGTTAATTAATTGCATAAAATGGCGCATGGATTTCTAGCCGTAACAGGGTAGTGCCCTCCGGAGCGTGCATTTTTGCGAGTATTCAGCATCGCGGGATAAGATTTTGGTGCCAAAAGTATTTCAAAAGGTAGATAGTCCTCATGGCTCGTCCCATCTGGATGGCATGCGGCGAGAAACCAGCCATATATGAACATCGACAAAGCCCAATCGTCATGCAAAAGCATCAACAGGAGCCGCGAACGTCACCCATAGCCTTATGCACCAATCTTTGGCTGCTGAAAACTCCGTTTTTTGCACGTCGCCCCAAGCACCACCCTCACCCAGCGGCTGATCCGCCGAAGACCGAGGACGAAGGGACCCGACGGGTTTCCCTCTGAATGCATTCCGCAGCACGAAGCCCCCTTATCCGCAGCTCCGAAGGAGCAGGATAAGGGGGCTTCAAGTGCGAGGACGCATTCAGAGGGTAACCCGACGGGTCCCGGTGAGAGCCACAGGGCTATCGATTACCCCGTGTTCTGCAGTCCTGCCGAGACGCCGGTCACAGTCGAAAGAATCAGGCTCATGTACTCGGCCTTCTTCTCCTCGGCCATCTCGTCCTGGTTCATACGCACCTCGCGAAGGGCGCGGACCTGGGCGATGGACAGGGCGTCGACGTAGGGGTTACGTACACGGACGGCGCAGCCGAGCACGCGACGGCGCTGCAGCGGCCACTCGTCACCGACGATGGCAAGGACCCACTTACGCGTGAGCTGCATCTCGGTGAAGACCTTCTCGGACAGATCCTGGCGGTCGCCCAGGTGCAGATACATCTTGGCGATGCGCTGGTCGGTCTTGGCGATCGACATCTCGATGTTGTCGATAAAGGTGCGGAAGAACGGCCACTCCTGGTAGGCAGCCTTGAGCTGGTCAAGATCGCCAAGCTGCTCGCAGGCGGTGCCCAGACCGTACCAAGCGGCCAGGTTAATGCGCGCCTGGCTCCAGCTGAAGATCCACGGGATGGTACGCAGGTCATCGAGCGACTTGGCGCCCAGACCGCGCTTGGCGGGACGCGAGCCGATCGGCAGCAGACCGACCTCGGTCAGCGGCGTCACGGTCGAGAACCACGGTGTAAAGTCCTCGGTGTTCAGCAGGTCCAGATAGCGTTCGTGGCTTGCAGTGTTGAGCTTCTCGGCCATATCCCAGAACTTCTGCGTGGTCTCGGTGTTGGTCTTCTCGACACTCGGGGCCGACTGCAAAAGCGTTGCGGCGGCAACGGACTCAACATGGCGCTGAGCCAGCGTGCGGTTGCCGTAACGGGCAAAGATGACTTCGCCCTGCTCGGTGAGCTTAAAGAAGCAGTTGACCGAACCCTTGGGCTGCGCCAGCACGGCCTTGTTGGCCGGGCCGCCGCCACGGCCCACGGCACCGCCGCGACCGTGCATGAGCACCAGGTCGATATCGTTCTTCTCTGCCCACTTGGCGATGCGCTCCTGCGCGGAGTGCAGCGCGAGCATGGCCGTGGTAGGACCGGCATCCTTGGAAGAGTCGGAATAGCCCAGCATGACCTCCATGCGGCGGTTGGTCTGGGCAAGGCGCTTTTGCACCACGGGCAGCGTAAGCATCTGATCGAGCACGTCGACGCAGCCCTCGAGGTCCTCGAGCTGCTCGAACAACGGGATCACGTCGAGCTCGGGGACATCCTCCTCGTGTGCAAAGGACAGGTGCGCCAGCTCAAAGACGTCGGCCACATGCTGAGCGCTCTTGGTAAACGAGATGATGTAGCGGTGCGCCATCTTCTTGCCGTAGCGCTTTTGGATGGAGCCGATAGCGCGGAAGGTATCGATGACCTCGCGCGTCATGGGCTGCAGGTCGCCATGGATACCGTTCTCGTGGATATCCTTAAGGGCGCGGGCATGCACCACGGAGTGCTGACGGAACTCCATCTCGACCATATGGAAGCCGAAGGACTCGACCTGCCAGATGATGGTTTGGACCGGGCCGTAGGCAGCACGGACGGCACCGCAGGCGGCCAGCGAACGCTGGACGACGCGCAGGTCATCCAGGAACTCGTCGGCGCTGTGGTACATGGCGTCGGTGATACGACGGACGGTGGCGTTCAGGCGGTCGGCCATGACGAGCATGACGGCGCGATGCGGCTCGTGCTCGGAGATCAGCTCGGCGCGGGCCGTGTAACGAGGGCTCATCTCGACCTGATAGTTCCACAGGTTAATGAGCTCGGCCGACGGCTTGCTGTAGGTAGCCTCGAGCGTGAGGTTGCGGCCGATGTGGCGGCACTTGTCCTCGAGCTTGAGCACCATGTGCGTAAAGTACTTGGCGGCGACCTCACGGCTCACCTTGGCGGTGACGTTGGGGTTACCGTCGCGGTCGGAACCGATCCAGCTGCCGGGATGGAAGAACGCCGGGCACAGCGGCGGCACAGTACCGGCCTTGTCGCCCAGCACCCAATCGTCAAAACGACGATAGATAACGGGGATAACGTCGAACAGCGTGTTATCGAAGATGTCGATGATGGTATCGGCTTCCTCGACCGGCGTGGGCTTCTTGAGCGCGATGGGACTCGTACGCACCAGGGCGTCGATCTCCTGCAGCATATGGCGCTCGTTCTCCACCAGGTCGGAGCCGCCCAGACGCGGACGCTCCTCCAGCAGGTTGGAGATACGGCGGATCTTGCCCTCGACGGCCTTACGACGGGCCTCGGTGGGATGTGCGGTAAAGACAGGGTGGAACTCGAGCTTGTCGAGCAGCTCGTTGGCACCCTCGACACCCAGCTCATTCACCAGCTGGTGATAGGCAACGGTAAGCTCGTTGGCAGGATCGACCTCGGTATCGGTCGACGCACCGGCCTCGCGCTCGCGCAGCTGCGCCACACGGTAGTTCTCCTCCGACAGGTTTGCCAGATGGAAAAAGCTCGTAAAGGCGCGAACGATGACCTGCTGCTTATCGAGCGGCAGGCTGTCGATCAAATCGACGACCTCACGAAATGCCACGGCAGTGGGCTCGTCGGCGGTGGGCACGCCCTGCTCGTCGACGGCTTCGTCGGCAGCGCAGGTACCGGGGTTGCCGGCATTGACCACAATCTCGGCTGTCAAAATCTTGTCGAACAGGTCCGCGATCTCGGGATCATACTCGCTAAGCACACGGCGCTCCAGGCGCAAGAACAGCGCCAGATTGTCGCGCAGCTCCTCGGGGATCTCGATCTCGGCGAGACGCTCCCTGGACTCGGCATTCGAGCCGATTCGGTTAACGAGGCGGTTGACCACGGCAGCGACGCGCGCCGCGGCTTCGGGTACAGACTGGTTGCTTAGGTTCTCAGCCACGTTTCCTCCCATTCCTCCTTCTATGCACGTAACATGCGGTATTCATTATAGGCGCTTGAGAAATACTTTCGACACTGATTGCGCTTTACCACACAAAAGTATTTTCTGCATTGCAAAGGTTTTTGCCCTAAATGGTCGTATTTCTCGGTGGGCGGCATACGTAAACGGGGGCATTCCGCATAAAAGCGAAACACCCCCGTAACAATCGCTCTCCATGAGCAGGGCACGTTAGCAGGCCCGAAGCTCAAAAAGATGCGCTACAGGCGCTCGCGAACCGCCTCGACGACGTTGTCCAGATCGGCGAGCACCTCGTCATGGCTCTGCATGTCGCGCACTTTGACCTTGCCGGCGGCAAGCTCGTCGCCACCCAGGACCAAGATGAGCTTGGCGCCTACCTTATCGGCTTGCTTAAACTGGGCCTTGAGCGAACGACCCTGATAGTCGGCCTCGGTCACGATACCTGCGGCGCGAAGCTCCTGCGTAATGGCAAAGACGTTCTGACGCAGCTCCTTGCCGGCGTTGGCGACATAGACGCACGGGGCCTCATCGGCACCCAAATCGCTGCCAAAGGCCTGCAGGGCCAGCAGGGCGCGCTCAAAACCGACAGCAAAGCCGACGCCCGCCGTGGGCTTGCCACCCTCGAGCTCGACCAGGCCATCGTAGCGGCCGCCGCCGCCGATGGAGCCGACGCCGGCGCCAGGGGCCTCGACCTCAAAGACAGTACGGGTGTAGTAGTCCAGGCCGCGCACCAAGGTGGGATCCTCGACATACTCGATACCGGCGGCATCCAGATAGCGCTTGACCTGCTCGTAGTGCTCGCGGCACTCATCGCACAGGTTGTCACCCATCAGCGGAGCCTCGGCCATGATCTCGCGGCAGTGGTCGTTCTTGCAGTCAAAGGCACGCAGCGGGTTGAGCTCGGCGCGCTCGCGGCACTCATCGCACATCTCGTCTGCGTGATCGAGGATAAACTGCTTGACTTGCTCGCGGTAAGCCGGACGGCACTGAGCGTCGCCCATCGAGTTAATGAGCAGACGAAGCTTGGAAAGATCGAAGCCCAGGCGCTTGTAAAACTCCATGAGCATGATGATGCACTCGGCGTCTGCCGCCGGATCGGGAGCGCCGAGCCACTCGATGCCCACCTGGTGGAACTGGCGCAGGCGGCCCTTCTGGGGACGCTCGCCGCGGAACATGGCCTCGGCGTAGTAAGCCTTAAACGGCGTGGAGCCCTGGGGCACCAGATTGTTCTCGACGACGGCGCGCACCACGCCGGCCGTGCCCTCGGGGCGAAGTGCCAGGCGCTGCTTGGGCTTGAGTTTGGTGTCGGTGCCCTCGGTAAAGACGCGCTCCAGGTTGGCACCGCTGAACACGCGGAACATTTCCTTGCGCACGACGTCGGTCGACTGGCCGATACCGTGGACAAACACGTCAACCTGCTCGATCGCGGGCGTCTCGATGGGTTTAAAACCAAACGGCTCGAACACGCCGGCCGCAATCTGCTGCATCTTTTGCCAGGCGCGCATCTCGGCGCCGATAAGGTCGCGGGTTCCCTCCGCCTTCTGTGCCTGCATGGGCAAACACCTTTCTTTTGTATCGCGTCATAGGTAGTGGACATTATACGGCACAAAGCAGCAACGCGGCGGCGCGCCTGACCGAACGAGGGTATGGGGACTCGTTCGGCCAGACGCGCCGCCGCGGACGAAGCGGACAAGCGGCGATGCGCTTTGGCCTACCTACTCCCCCGCCACGCTCGCGCGCAGCTTGGCGGCGATGGGCTCGGATGCCAGCAGGAACACGAGCATGACCACGGAGCACGCCAGGCACACGATCCAGGTGCTCGCAAAGGAGCCCGAGACGGCAAAGAGCACATAGACCTGCCAAAGCTCACCCACAAAGCTCATGCCGGCAAGCACCGCCGAGGTAGCGATAACGGTAAGCGAGCCCAATACGCGGCCACTCACCTTATCGGCAACATGACCGATAACGAGCGAACCCACGACACTCACCACGGTGGAGATGGCATTGGAGACGTTGTACTGCGCAAGGGAAATACCCAGGTTGCTGACGATCAGCGGCTGGAACAGGCTCATGCAGTTGACGAAAATCGTGTAACACGTGGCCATGATCACGAAGCCGGAGGCCACCACGAGCCAGCCGGGGAAGAACTTACGCTGCTGGGGCATTGGTTACTCCTTGTGGTCGGCGATATAGCCCAAAGCGACGGCGGTATAAGCCGCAGCACCGAGCGGCAGCTCGGCATCGTTAAAACGTGCCTTGGGATGGTGCTGGGCAAAGTGTTCGTCCGTGTCGGTTACGGCCGCGCCCACGGTAAAGTACGCACTCGGAATCTCGCTCGAGATAAGCGCGAAGTCCTCACTCGCCATGGCATGGAAAAGCGGCAAGAAAGCCGCCTTGGGCAGCACTGCGCCCACATAGCCAAGCGACGCCTGAGTCATATCGCTGTCGAGTACAAGCGGCGGAACATCCGAAAGCGTCTCGATGGTCGCCGGCGTACGATATGTTGTGGCAACGCCGTTAACGACCTCCGCGATGCGGGTCTTGAGGTGCTCCATGAGCTCAACATCAAAGCCGCGCAGCGTTCCCTCGAGCACGCAGGTGTCGGGGATGACGTTGGCCGCCAAGCCGCCAGCAAACTTACCAACGGTAAGTGCGACTTCCTTGGCCGCCGGCACCTCGCGGGAGATAAGCTCCTGGAGCGCCAGATGCACATGCACGCCTGCCGTGATGGGGTCGATGCAGATCTCGGGGCTCGAGCCATGGCCGCCCTTGCCCTGGAGCGTGATACGGAAACCGTACACGCCCGAGAGCGCCGGGCTGCCGTAGAGCACCAGGCCAAGCGGCGACTGGCTGTTGACATGCATGGCAAAGGCCGCCTGAGGACGCGGGTTCTGCAGCAGGCCATCGGCGATGGCAGCGCGTACCCCTTCAAAGGTCTCCTCGCCCGGCTGGAACAGCAGTTTGACGGTGGCATTGGCGTCGACGAGCTCGGCCTCGCGGGCCTTGAGCAGGCGAGCCGCACCAAGCAGCGCCGTCGCGTGCATATCGTGACCGCAAGCGTGCATGCAGCCGTTGGTGGATGCAAAGGGCTCGCCGGATTCCTCGGCAACGGGCAGGGCGTCCATGTCGCCACGAAGCATGATGACCGTTCCGGCCTGCTCGTCCTTGCACGTGCCATTGCCCTGAGCGGCCGCACCGGCACCGATCAGGCCAACGACGCAGGAACCGTCGACGAGCGTGGTATGGGGGATGTCCATCTCGTCCAGACGTGCCTGGATATAGGCAGAGGTCTGCGGAAGATTGTTACCGAGCTCGGGCATCTGATGTAAATCGTGTCGCCACGCAGCGAGCTCGTCTGCAAAAGCCTGAGCTTCTGCAACAAGACCGTCACCGATAGCGGTCTGCGCCGCCGCGGTGGCCTTGGGCGCTGATTGCGGTTGAAGATCGGACAGTGCTGGTGCCATAGATGCCCTCCAGTAACGTTTTTGCAGCAAGCACTTTGATAGCGTAAAGTGCAAGGTACTACTTTAAGGGCGACGCATAAAAAATGCCGCCCTGGGAGGGCGGCGCAACAAGTTGTTTACAATTGCGGGTGTGATTTTCGGCGCAAGAAATCGAAATGCGTCTCGCTCAAGATAATCGAAAGAAAGATGAGCGCGAAGCCGGCGAGCAGGCGCGAGGTGAGCGCCTCCCCCATCAGCAGCACCGAGAACAGCACGCCCGAAGGCGACTCCATCGAAAGGAGCAGTGAGCCCGTCGAGGCCGAGACATGCGCCAGGCCGACGTTTTGGATGAGCAGAGCCGCGCATGTGCAACCAACCGAGAGAAACGCCATCGCGCTGATAAAGCTCGGCGTCCACACGGACAGAGGCGCTTGGGTCTCGAATAGCAGCGACGTTGCCAGGCTCAGCACGCCGTTGCCCACAAACATCCAAAACGTGATGACGTTGATGTCCATTTTGCGACCGTACTTGGCAGTCACCGCCATCTGGATGGCGAAAAAGACCGCACCCGCCAGCGTAATGACATCACCGATGTTGAATTCAACGCTATCGAGCGCCACCAAGCCAATGCCCGCAAAGCACAGCAGCGCCGCGCCCAGGTTATAGCGGGTGAGTTTTTCGCCGCTCAGAAAATAGCTCGCGAACGGCACAACGATGCAATACGTGCCCGTCAAAAAAGCATTCTTGCCCGCCGTGGTGTGCGCCAGACCGACTGTCTGCAGGGCGTAGGCGGCCCACATAAGTGCGCCCATGCCAAGTCCGACGATAAGGTTGCGGGCGTTGAGGTGCGCGATGATGCGCTTGTGGAAGATGAAAAACATGACCAACGCCGCAGGCAGAAAGCGCACGTAGAGCAGTTCGAACACCGGAATGGTGTCGAGCGCGTCCTTCATGGTCGTAAAGGAGTAGCCCCAGACGACTGCCACCGAAAGCAGCAGGGCTTTCCAGAACAGCGGCGAGCGAGCGCCGGCGCCGCGGGAGGTGCCGCCCGCGCCCAGGTCCTCGCGAGCAACAGGGCTATCGGGCATCATTTCGATATTGTCAGTGGCATGCTGGGCCATAGGGCATCCTCGCGCTCAATCTGGGCGTGGTGTCCGCACGCGCATGGCTGCGTGCCGCCTCATGGTCAAATAAAAGCAGGGCGCACCGGACCCCCGGCACGCCCCGCTACTGTAGCAACAACCAAGCAGCCCGTGCAATTCACTACGCTAAAGCATCGGGTTGGAAGATCTCGATGTTCCGACGGCGTTTACGTTGCTGAACTAAATCAATTTGGTTGACTCCAGTTTTTCGATGATCCAGTCGTTGGCTTTGATGACCGGGCGGCGGAAGACGACGCCCAGTGCCAGCGACGGAATCAGATAGCTCGCCAGAATGCCTAGCTCAATCCAGTACTCCATGTGGTACGCACCGGCCATGGCGGCATGCATGGCGTTGATGCCGTGGGTGAACGGCAGGAACGGATAGATCGCCTGGAACACGGGGCCGGTCATCTCGATGGGGAACGTGCCGCCCGAACCGCCGACCTGCATGACCAGCAGCACGACGGCGAGCGCCTTGCCGATATCGCCAAACGAAACCGTAAGCGTGTAGACGATATTGGAGAACACGAGACTCGCGACCCAGCCCGCCAGCACAAACTGCAGCGGGTCGTCGCACTGGATGCCAAAGAACAGGATGTCGCCCGCACACACGAGCGTTGCCTGCAGCAGGGCCAGACCGCCAAAGAACAGGTAGCGGCCCAGGTAGATCTCGTGCAGGCGCACGGGGATGAGCTCGTTGATAAGCTCATCGTCAACCGAGACCTTCATCATGGCCGCCAGCACAATCGAGCCCACCCAGAGCGACAGAATCGTGTAGAACGGTGCCATGGCCGAACCGTAGTTGCGGATCGGATAGACCGGCTTGCGATCGAGCGCGACGGGGCCGGAAAGCGACACGGCCAGACCCTCGGGATCATTGCCGATCATCGTCTTGATCGTAGCGAGGTCATCCGACATCAAGGCGCCGTCGAGCTCGTCCTTAAACGCACTGATCTTGTCCGACGCCTCGCCCAGCTGATCAGAAGCCTTGTTGACCAGCTTTGCAGCTTTGGAGAGGCCCTTTGCCAGCGAACCGGATGCGTCGGTCAGGCCAGCAACAGCACTATCCAGATCGTTCGAAATACCGTTCAGCGAATCCAAAACGCCCGAGATGGTCTTCTTGAGCTCCTTTGCCTTGGCCGAAAACGTAGAGTCGTAGTCAGTCTTGGCGCCCGAGATACCAGCCTTGGCATCCGCGATTGCCTGATCGACCTCGGCACGCGACTTATTAACCTCTGCCATGCTGTCAGAGAGAGACTTCGCGGTGGCCGTCAAGTCCTTGGCGTTGTTGCGATACTCCACAGCAATCCTGCTCAGCGATGTTGCCACAGACTTGAGGCTGTCCTGGAGTTTTTCGTCAGTCACCTGATCGACAAAGCTGCGGAGCTGGTCGGCCGTGGCGTCGATATCGTCGGCACGCGTGTTGAGCGCCGCCGCGGCATCGTTGAGCTGGGACACTGTAAGGTCGACATGTTGATTCGCGGCATCAAATGCCTTCGCAAGCTCGGCGGACACGTTGTCAAACGAGCCCGCGCTTCCGTCAATCGCGGCATTGATGGCGTCGTTGGCGTCCTTCAGCGCTTCCTTGGAATCGCTAATACCGCTTTTGACATGCTCCATCAGCTGCTTCGTTGACTCATCGACCGTGCCCGTCTGCTTGAGCATGCCGCTCGCCGACGTCAGCGAATCGGACGTGGAGCTCAAAATGCCCGCCAGCGACGAAGCATTTGCCCGAACGTCTCGCAGGTCCTCAATCGAATCGCCGAGCGTCGAGGACAGGTTGGCGATAAAGTTACCCACCTGGTCGGTGCTCATGTAATCGAGCAGGCTGGACACCGTCTTAAGACCGATCGTCGTAATGGTCTCGGTAAAAGTTTTGTTAACCTGGCTCTGGACGGCGCTCGAACCCTTCTCGGTCACGATCTGCGCAATGGCGTTGGCCTTCTGATTCTCGTAGAACTCGATATCGGCATGCTTCACGTCGGTCGAGAAAAGCGTCATCATGTCAGCGCTAAACGTTTTGGGGATAACGACGGCAGCATAGTACGCGCCCGACTTAACGCCCTCGATAGCCTTTTCGCGATTGTTGAGCACAACCCAATCGAAGCTCTCGTTGCCGCGTAGGGTGGCGGTCACGTTTTCGCCCACGTTAACCTCGACGGGGATCAAATCGCTCTCGTAACCCTCATCGGTGTTGACCACGGCGATCTTAAGATTGCCGGTGTTGCCGTACGGATCCCAGCTGCCGGCGATGTTAAACCACGCGTACAGACACGGTACGATAATGAGGCCCATCACGACAACCAAGCCGATCACGGAGCGAGACACGTTTTGGACATCGCGCTTAAACAGATGCAGGATGTTCTTCATTTATGCCTCACCTCCTTTGGAGTGCTTGCCAAGCGCGGTGGTATCTCCATCATTTGTGGCTGTGCTGTCGCTGCCCTGAGATTTATGGTGCGAGCCGATATGCGGCAAGCGGCCCGTGGACTGATCGCCGCCCTTGGCACCACGCTCGCTGGCGTTGAGGCCAAACATGTGGCGGGCGGCAGGAATGGCGGCCGTGTGTTCGCGCATCTCGCGACGCAGGTCCTCATCCGAAAGCGCCGAGATGCGCATCTGGGTATTGAGGCTCGCTCGGATATATTCGATATTGATAAGCCAGCCGCAGATGGCAATAACCGAGATGATCCAAATAACAAGCAGGATGATCTTGCCGTTATTGTCGATATCGAGAACCGTCGACAGGACAAAGAGCAGGACCTGAACGCCCACCACGGCGGCAAAACCGCCCTTGATGTAGTACGGGTAGCGATGTTCAAAGGCGACCGCATGATCGAGCAGTTCGCGACGGTACGAATCGGAATCGAGCATGACACGCATGGCCGTGCGCAGCGAGTAGCGCTGGCGCGGCAGGTCGTTGGACTCGCAAATCATCATACCGGTCGTGGAGAGCTGTTTATCAAAGAGCAGGTTAAGGTTGAGCAGCAGCGGACGCAGCTGCAGGCCGATAAAGAGCGCCACGATCAAGAACACGCCCAGAATGCACAGGTTAAACAGGTAGTTGAACGAATACATGCCGCCGACCGTCTCGCGCAGCAGATTGATGCCGTAGGTAAAGGGCAGCAGCGGGTGCAGCCACTGGAAGAAGCCGGGCATCATCTCGATGGGGTACATGCCCGACGAACCCGGGATCTGCACGATGACGAGAATGACGCCGATAGCCTTGCCGATATGCTTAAACGTGGTGGACAGCGCATAGATGATATTGACGTAGGTGAACGAAATGGCGATGCCGCCCAGCACGAACAACAGCGGGCTGACGCACTGCACGCCAATCACCAGATCGCCTACCGTAACGATGATGGCCTGCAACGCGCCCAGGATCACCATGAGCAACCAGCGGCCAAAGTAGCCCTGACGCGCCGTAAAGCTGCCAACACCTTCACGGTCGACCTCGAGCTTGTAAATGGCGATGAGCACATAGCCGCCCACCCAAAGCGCCAGATTGGTGTAGAAGGGAGCGATGCCCGAGCCAAAGCTCTTGACCGGATAGATTGACTTGGACGTCAACTCAACCGGAGACGCCATGAAATCTGCCACGTCATTGACATCGACGCCCATCAGATCGGCCAGCTCGCCCATGGACTCGGAGGTCTGCAGCGCCGCGATGTCATTGGCGGCGGTTGCAAGCTTGTCCTGGACCTTGGCAAGCGAGGAATCGGTCTGGGACAGCGTGGTCTTGGCCTGGCCGAGCGTAGCGCTAAGCTGCGCCAACGTGCCGCGCGCATTTGCAAGTGTAGGTGTCATACCCGAGACGATACCGGTCAGGTCGCCCGAAACGGCAGCAAAAGAGTCGAGCGCGCTCGAGGCCTTCGGCAGCGCGTTTTGGCCCAAGTCCGTCTGGGCTTGGCCAAGGTTGGTCGCACCGGTATGAATTGCGTTATTGATAGCGTCACTGGCACCCGAAACAGCCGCTGCGTCATTCGCCATGGCGCTCGACTGCGCGGACAGACCGTCCTTGATGCTCTGAAGCTTTTCATTCTGCTCTCGAAGCAAATCGATGGTCGATACAATGCGCGCGTCAATTTCCTCGGAACCTGTCGACGTGTCATTGGCGAGAATCTCCAAGTGCCCGATAACGGCCTTATTATGGTCGATCGTCGCTTGAAGAGACTCGAGCGAGTTGTCGATACGGGTGGTCGTAGATGTGACCGCGCCCGTCAGCTTGCCGATGGCAGCGTTCGCAGAGGCCGACGTCTTGGTGAGCGCAAGGCTGCCTTCCGAGAGCGCCTTGGAGAGCGAGGTGATGGAGTTGCCCGCCGTGGTGCGAGCTTCGCTCAGCAGGTCGTTGCCCTGGGAGATCGCCTGCGTCAGCGACGGTGCCTGGCCTTGCAAGCCGGCAAGTGCCGCATCAGCCGAGGCGATAGCGCCACTCGTCTTATCGATGGCGGCATTCATATCGCCAATCGAATCGCGCACCTCGCCCAAGGTGTCGGACGCCTCGGACACCGAACTTGCCAGCGAGTCCTGAGTCTGGGTTGCCTTGTCCTTTAAATCGACACCGGCATCCTTGGCGATACCGGCAACAGTCTTGCCTACCGTAGAGACAAATTCCGAGTTGATCTGCTCCTCGATGGTGTTTGCACCGGTATCGGTAACCTTGGGCGCAATGGCGCTCTTCTTCTCATTGACGTAGTACGTGAGCTTGGGCTGATGGTAGTTGCCGTCGAGCATCGAAACCAGGTTATCCGAGAAGTTCTTGGGAATCACGATAGCGGCATAGTACTCGCCGCTCTCGACGCCCTCCTTGGCATCGGCCGTCGAGTCGACGAACGTCCAGCCCAACTGATGATTCTCCTTGAGCTGGTCGACCACTTTGTCGCCAGCGTTGAGCTCACCCACCAAGTCGTTTTGGGTGCCTCGATCGTTGTTGGCGATAGCAATCTTGATGCCTTGGGTGTTTCCATACGGATCCCAGTTTGCCACGATGTTATACCAGGCATACAGCGAGGGAATAACGCACACGCCTAGGGTAACCACCAGGGCGACGGGGTTCACAAGCAGTCGCTTAATGTCGCGCTTAAATATCGCAAAGGACACCTTTGCATTGGATAGTTTGCTGCCGAGACTCACGCTTGGACCATCCATCCTGTCGTTAAATCGAATCGTACTATCGACAACCATTGTAGTAGGCGCTTTAACGTCTCAAAGCACAATGGTGTTGAGTTTTGCGGGTAGCAATATACTACGAAGATGAGTTAACGTACAGATGTACAGTATCCTAAATTTCAGCAGGTCACAAAACCACAGCCCGCACAAATAAATGATCCCTTGGGGACGAAGGGATCATTCAAAAGGAAACGAGAGTGGAAAATCTCCCACTTCAAGCCCGCATTCGAGCCAAAAGTGGGAGATTATCCACTCTCGTTCTAATCTAGTTACGGTGCCGTATCCCCGAACTACATCAAGTTGCAAACAGCCGCCGCGAAGGCCACGGGGTCCTCGGGGAGGATGCCCTCGACCAGCAGGGCCTGATCGTAGAGCAAGCCTGAGTACTGCTTGATCTTGTCAGTGTCGCCCGCCTTCTGAGCAGCGACGAGCTTGGCAAAGACCGGGTGCTTGGCGTTGA
Organism: Collinsella sp.; assembly: GCA_048425625.1. Classification (GTDB taxonomy): domain Bacteria; phylum Actinomycetota; class Coriobacteriia; order Coriobacteriales; family Coriobacteriaceae; genus Collinsella. Next base: position 29,019 of record DBFNYT010000067.1, read on the forward strand.
GCTCGAGCACGCGCTGGCTCTTGGGCATACCGTCGGGCGCGCCCTCGGGTCCCTTCTGGAGCACCTTCTCCATCTCGAGCGAAAGCGGGCCCTCGGTGGTGATGCAAGCGGGGGCATCGGTCAGGCGCGCGGAGACGGCAACTTTCTCGACCTTGTCACCGAGCGCCTCCTTCATAGCGCTAAAGAGGTCCTCGTTTTCCTTGGTGGCGTCCTCGGCCTCCTTCTTCTCGTCCTCGGTCGCCAGATCAAGATCGCCAGTCGCAACGTTCTTGAGCTCTAGATGACGATCCTCGACCTCGGGCTCGGCACCGTCGGCCACAGCCTTCTCGGCAGCCTCGCGGGCAGCATCGTCCTCGTAGATCTTGGGCATATCGGCGGCAACGTACTCACGCATAGCCTGGAACGTGAACTCGTCCACATCCTGCGTCAGAAGCAGCACGTCATAACCGCGGTCGAGCACGCCCTTTACCACGGGCATCTTTGCCAAGCGCTCACGCGAGTCGCCGGCGGCGTAGTAGATGGCCTTCTGATCCTCGGGCATGCCCTTGGCATACTCGGCCAGGGTAATCATCTTCTGTTCCTTGGCAGACCAGAACAGCAGCAGGTCGGCGAGCTCATCGGCCTTCATGCCATAGCTCGAGTAGATGCCGTACTTAAGACCGCGGCCAAAGTTCTCGAAGAACTTCTCGTAGGCCTCGCGGTCGTTGTCTCGCATATCCTCAAGGTCGGCGGTAATCTTCTTTTCCACACGCTTGGCGATGGCCTTGAGCTGACGGTTCTGCTGCAGCGTCTCGCGCGAGATGTTGAGCGACACGTCGGCGGAATCCACGACGCCGCGGACAAAGTTGTAGTAGTCGGGCAGCAGGTCGTCGCACTTCTCCATAATCAGGACGTTGGAGCTGTAGAGCGACAGGCCCTTCTCGTAATCTTTGCTGTACAGATCGAACGGCGCGCGACCTGGCACAAACAGCAGTGCGTCGTACTCGAGCGTACCCTCGGCGTGGAAGCTGATGGTGCGCGCAGGATCGTCAAAGTCGTGGAACGTGGACTTGTAGAACTCGTCGTAGTCCTTCTGCTCGACATCGGAGCTGCGCTTCTTCCAGATCGGTGTCATGGAATTGACGGTCTCGAGCTCCTGGTAGTCCTCGTACTCGGGCTTGTAATCGTCGCCGGCGTCCTCGGGCTTGGGTTTCTGGCGGCTCTTGGACACCATCATCTGAATCGGGTAGCGCACATAGTTGCTGTACTGCTGAATCAGGCTCTTGAGACCCCACTCGGTCAGGAAGCGATCGTAGGTCTCGGCCTCGCCGTCGGCATCGAGCTTCTCGTTCTCGCGCAGCGTCAGGATGACATCGGTACCGTGCTCGGCGCGCTCACCGTCCTCGATGGTGTAGCCCTCAAGACCGTCGGATTCCCACACATGGGCGACATCCTCGCCATAGGCGCGGCTGACGACCTTCACATGGCTGGCAACCATAAAGGCAGAGTAGAAGCCCACGCCAAACTGGCCGATGATGTCGACATCGGAGCCCTGCTGCTCGGCGTTCTCGGTCTTAAACTCCTCGGAGCCGGAATGGGCGATGGTGCCCAGATTGCGCTCGAGCTCCTCGGCGGTCATGCCAATGCCGTTATCCGAGATGGTAATGGTGCGGGCGTCTTTATCAAAGGAGACGCGAATGGCCAGGTCGCCCTGGTTGATCTTGACGCTCGGATCCTGCAGGCTCTTAAAGTTGAGCTTGTCGACGGCGTCGCTCGCGTTAGAGATAAGCTCGCGCAGGAAGATTTCCTTATTGGTGTAGATGGAGTTGATCATGAGGTCGAGCAGTTTTTTGCTCTCGGTCTTAAATTGACGCATGTGCAGTCCTTTCGCGCTACCCCCGTCCGCAAAAACGGCCCGGTTGCCCGAGCCGCATCGCAGACCTGCTATGTTCAGACTTAGATTTTATAACCCAATAGCGCGCATATATACATACGGAATCGAAAAACTGTATGTCCGAGCGCTCCAATGCGTCAATTGCCAAGGAGTGTCCCCAGCTGCCGGCAGAAAAGGAACGTCCCTATCTGCCATCTACGCGCTTGGCCATCCAGACATGGGGCTGGCCCTCGTCTTCGTAATCTACCGGGGCAATTTGCGTGTAGCCCGCCTTTACATAGAGCGGCAGCACGTATTCCTGCGCATGCAGCTTAATAAGCTTGGCGCCGGCATCGCGTGCACACGAAGCACTGGTCTCCACGATCGCACTCGCCAGTCCGCGACGACGCATAGCCGGCAGCACGGCGACGCGCCCCATAATGTAGGTCTCCCCCGCCGCAACGCCTTCGTCCATGTCGCATGCCGGCAACACCGGGGCCTCTGCGTCAGCCACGCGCTCAAGCTCTTCGGGAAACACGCGCGAGCAACCGGCAAGCTCGCCGTCTACATAGAGCGTCACATGAATGCAGTTTGGATCCTCGTCGATAGCGTCGAACTCATTCTCGTAGCCCTGCTCGTCCATAAAAACGACGCGGCGCACCAACGCCGCGTCATCAAAGCATCCCGTCTTAAGTTGGATATCCATGGCTGCCCTTTCATTCAATGCGAACGTTAGGGACAGATTTTAGCGAAAATGAGCTCCGCGTACGCTAAACTTCGCGCGAGCCTTCGCCAGGCAGTCGTAATGACCCACGTTATGGGCATCGCTCGCGATGAAGCTGTACAGGTTCTGATCGAACAGGCGCTGTGCCGGCTTTTTCTCGCGACCAAAGCGACCGCCGGCAATAAAGTCCGCCGAAGCCTGCAGCTTGCAGCCCATATCGACCAGACGCTCCGCCACGCTTACATCCTTTTGAACCGCACGATAGCGCTCAGGATGAGCGATGATCACCTGGTAGCCACGGCACTGCAAATCGTAAATCGTGTTCTCGTACTCTCTAAACGCATACGCATCGGCATGCGTCGAAAGTTCGAGCAGAAACTCGTTGGTCCCATCGAAATGCAAGTGCTCCGCGGCATCGATACCAAGCTCAACGAGCTTTCGATGGTTGACCTCGAAGCCCATCTGGAGCGGAAAACCGTCAGCGTTATCACGCAGCAGCTCAAAGGCATCCCACATCTTGTCGTAATCAAAATAGGGATCACGGCAGTGAGGAGTGCAAACGATTCTGGTTACACCGGCCCGCTTGGCAGCCTCGAGCATCGCCAAGCTCTCATCGAGATCGGCGGCGCCGTCGTCTACACCCGGCAAGATATGGCAATGAATGTCACGCATAGGTCAGCCTTAATCAACTAAACGTTTGCTCGGTTGGTGAAGATGCCCTTTTTGGAAGTCCCCTGATCGTCGGAGCCCTTCTTAACCTTCTTACCGTCCTTGGTGTAGTAGGAGTAGTAGTACTCGCTGGTCTCGGTCTCGCAGTAGTTCATAACGGTACCGATGAGCTTGACCTTCTCGGACTTCTTAAGCTGACCGATGGCGTTGAGCGCCTCCTCGCGCTTGGTGAAGTCCTCGCGCACCACGAACAGCGTGCCGTCGGTCAGGCTGGCAATCTCGGCAGCATCGATGAAGGTGCCGACCGGGGGAGCGTCGAAGATGACGTACTGGAACTTAGCAGACAGTGCCTTTACCAGCTTGGCAAAGCGGTGAGAGACGATGATGTCGGCAGGATTGGGAATATGCGGCTCGGCATCAAGGAAGTAGAAGTTCTTCTGACCCGTCTCGACAATTGCCTGGTCAATGGAGATCTGCTCGGAAAGAACCGCATAGAGTCCGCCGCGCGAACGAACGCCGAGCATATCGGAAAGGGACCTGCGGCGCATATCGGCCTCAACCAGGAGCACGGACTTGCCACTCGTGGCAATTGCCTGAGCAAGGTTAATGGAAACCGTAGACTTGCCCTCGTTGGGAATCGAGGAGGTAACGGTGATGGTGCGAATGGGGTCGTCCACGCTCGCAAAGCGGATGTTGGCCAGAAGGGTCTTGGCGGCATTCTGTACAACGAGCTTATCGGTGTTCTTTGCCTTAGCCATGCCTATTTACCACCTTTCATAGCCGGAATTCGGCCAACAACGGGAATGCCCAGGAGCTCTTCTGCCTCTTCGGCACCGCGGATGCGGGTGTTGAGCATGTCTGCCAAAACGACATAGGCAACTGCGATAAAGATGCCCGCGAGGAACGCGACAGCAACGTACAGCATACGCTTGGGGCCGCTGGGGGCTTCGGGGGTCTTAGCCTCGTCGATAACGTTGATGCTCTGGGCAGCGCCGACGTTCTGAGCGACCGTACTCACCGAGCTAGCTATGGCCTTTGCGACCTTAGCCGTCTCCTTGGCATCGGTGCCGGTAACCGAAAGCGTAATGACACGCGTGGTGGTCTCGGAGGAAACAGACACCTTGTAGTCATCCAGATCGGTGAGGCCCAGTTCATTGGCTGCGCCGCTCTTAACGCTATCGCTATCCAGCAGCGTGGCGATATCGTTGGAAAGCATCTGACTCGCCGAGAGATCGTTGTAGCTCATCTGACCGCTATCGTCGGTCTTGGCGAGAATGTACATGCTCGTCGTCGCGGTATAGGTGTTGTCCATCGCAACGAAGGACACGATGCCCATGGCGATCGCGCAGACCACCGGAAGGGTGATGACCAGCTGAAGGTGCTTCTTCAGCAGCTGGAACAGTTCGAGAAGGGTCATGCAGCTTGCCTTTCATTTCCCCAGTTCGGATTGACAAAACTGTCCGTATGTTATCGCATCTTTTTACCGAGACCAAACTCTATACATAAGAAACAGGCTCTCCTGTAAAAATGTCGGAAGCAATCGTAAAATTGCACAACAACGCCGCACCCGAAAGTCAAATGCGGCGTCTACATCAATATCTATGTTGTATCGCTATGCGAATGGCTCGTCCTGCTGTATGGGAAACGTCACCGTAATGGTGGTTCCCACGCCCAACTCGCTCGACAGATCGAGCGTGGCGTGATGATACAGGGCCGCATGCTTGACAATGGCAAGCCCCAGACCGGTTCCGCCGCGTGCCTTGGACCTACTCTTGTCCACGCGATAGAACCGCTCAAATACCTTGCCCTGTTCTTCAGGCGCGATACCGATTCCCGTGTCGGCGACCGCAAGGAACGGATGGCCTTCGTCGTTGGTGCCGCACTGCAGCGTAACCGTACCGCCGGGTCGATTGTAGCGGATGGCGTTGCTTGCCAGATTATAGATGAGCTCGTCAATCAAGCGCGACACGCCCTCGATGACCACAGGCTTGGTCTCATGACTTATCGTCACATTCGCCTGACGGGCGACCTGTTCAAGACGCTGCTCGACCGCGTAGATGGCACGCGAGAGCTCAATAGGCTCCGTGGACCCAATGGGCACCGCCTCGCCCTCAGCTGCACGCTCGGCCTCGTCCAAGTTAGACAGCGTAAGGATATCGTTGACAAGCGCTGCCAAGCGGCCCGCCTCACGATAGATGCGACCGCCAAAGTTGCGCAGGTCGCCCTCGCCCTCGACCATGCCGTTTGCGATGAGCTCGGCATAGCCCGAAATCGCCGTAAGCGGCGTCTTGAGCTCATGGGTGATATTCGCCGTGAACTCGCGGCGCATACGGTCGTTGTCCGCTAGCACCGCCATTTGGCGCTTGAGTTCCTGGCGCTGCGACTCGATACGCTCAAGCATGGGGACCATCTCGGCATAGGCGTGCTCATAGCTACGGCGTGGGTGGTCCAAATCCACCTCTTGCAACGGCGCGATGATGGCACGGGACTCGCGGCGCGCCATAAAAAACGAGAGTACCGCACCCGCTGCTGCGATAAGCAGCATCGGCGCCACCATCGACAGCAAAATCGCCGCAACGCCAGGCTGGGCCTGCGCCAAGCGGACAACCTGGCCGTTATCAAGGGCGACGGCGCGATACAGCATAATCTCGTCGAGCGTAGAGCTTGCGCGCTCCGCGGAACCCAAACCACTCTCAAAGGCCTCGATGACCTCGGGGCGATCGCCATGGTTGGGCAGTGTGGAAGGCGACGCCTCGTTGTCGTAGGCAACCGATCCATCCTTGTTAATCAGCGTGATGCGCAAGTCCTCGCGATCGAGACTACGCAAGAACGGGATGGGCTCCTGCTGTTCGTCGAGAGCGGCAGCAATGAGCTCGGTTTCCTGCGCCAGATTGGCACTCGTGGCATCCGCCAAGGTGTTTTGCACAAAGAACGCACCCAGCACCGTAAACGCCACGATAACCGCCATGGCGCAGACAAAGATCGTCACAAAAACGCGGTGCGACAGCGTATGTTTTCCCTGGGGGGCGAAGACCACGGGTTACTCCTCCGATGCGGTGGCCGCGGTGTCGTCGCCTTTGGCACCATCGCCGGCAGAAGGCTCGGCCAAGCGGTAGCCCACGCCGCGCACGGTCTCGATGGCGCTGGCATGCTCGCCCAGTTTTTGGCGAAGCGTCTGCACGTGCACGTCAACGGTGCGCGAACCGCCGTCGAAGTCCCAGCCCCACACGCTCTGCAGCAACGACTCGCGGGTAAAAACCACGCCGGGCTTGCGCATGAGGTACTCGAGCAGGTCGAACTCGCGCAGGGTGAGCTTAAGCGGCTCGCCGGCAACGGTCACCTCGCGATGGCTGGGCGAGAGCACGATGTCGCCCACGCTGAGCACATCGCTCGCCTGCTTGACCATGCCGCCGCGACGCAGCAGTGCGCGGCAGCGGCTCGCAAGCTCCATGAGCGAAAACGGCTTAGTCAGGTAATCGTCGGCACCGCCATCGAGCGCCATCACCTTGTCGAGCTCGGTATCCTTGGCGGTAAGCATCATGATGGGCACCGTCGCCGTCAGGCGATCGGCACGCAGTCGACGCATAATCGCCAAGCCATCGGTATCGGGCAGCATGATGTCGAGCAGGACGGCATCGGGTACCCGTCGCGCCACGGCAGCCTTAAACTCACCGTCGCACGAAAAGCCTTCGGCCTCAATCCCCTGCTTGCGCAGCGCATAGACCGTCAAATCCCTGATGTTGTCATCGTCCTCGACGTAATAGATCATGTTGAACCCCTTTGCGGCCGGCATGACCGCATCTTAACCCTAAAGGTACCTTTACTAGATGGTATCAGCCAAAACGCCCCGTCAAATAATCCGCCGTGCGCGGATCGGTCGGATTCTTGAAGAGTTGCGCGGTGGGCGCGTGCTCCACCAGCTCACTCAGCAAAAAGAATGCGACCGAATCGGAGATACGCGCCGCCTGCTGCATATTGTGCGTAACGACCACGAGCGTGCAGGTCTCTTTGAGCTCGCAGGCCAGCTGCTCCACCACCAGCGTCGACACAGGGTCGAGTGCCGAGGTCGGCTCGTCCATCAGCAGAATGTCGGGCTGCACGGCAAGTGCGCGGGCGATGCACAGACGCTGCTGCTGGCCGCCCGAAAGACCCAGACCCGACTCTTTGAGCTTGTCCTTGGCCTCGTCCCACAGGGCGGCGCGTCGCAGGGAGTCTTCGACCAGCTCGTCGAGCACGACGCGATCGCGCACTCCCATTCCGCGCGGACCATACGCGACGTTGTCGTAGATGCTCATGGGAAACGGGTTGGGGCGCTGGAACACCATGCCCACGCGCTGGCGAAGGCGGCAGATGTCGTAGTCGCCCAGGATATCTTGACCATCGAGCGCAATCTTGCCCTCGATTCGGCAGTCCTTGATGCCGTCGTTCATGCGGTTAAAGCAGCGCAGCAACGTGGACTTTCCGCAGCCCGAAGGCCCGATGAACGAGGTAATCTGCTTGTCGCGGATCTTGATATTCACGTCCTTGAGCGCATGGTGGTCGCCATAGAACAGGTCGAGGCCCTCAACATCGATTCGCGTCGGCGAGGCGGCAAGATCCTCTGCCGTGGGGCGAGTCGCATCCCCAACCTCGCGCTCGTGCGCGGCCTCGGCCTGCGCTTTCATGAGTTCTTCAAGCTCCGTGGGCTCCACAGCCGCAGCAGCCGTCATACCGCATACCTCCACATCGATATCAATTCAGCAGTATCGATAGTAGGAATCGCGGCTCATATGCACGTGAGCGCATTGTCAAGTGTTTGTAAGGGCACACTGGCTATGCGGCGGGCAGCTCGATGGTGAATATCGTGTGTTCGGGCGTCGATTCACATGCAACGGTACCGCCGTGCGCGCATACGATCTCCTTGGCGATGGCAAGCCCCAGTCCAGCGCCGCCGCGATTGGTCGCACGCGCCGCATCCAGGCGATAGAACTTCTCAAAGATCACCTTGAGCTTTGGCTCGGGGATCGGATCGCCCTGGTTCACAAATCGTACGCGTACGCCACCGTCGCCCAAACGCCTGGCCTCGATCGTAATTGTCGAGCCTTCATAGCTATAGGCAACGGCGTTTTTCATGATGTTATTGAATACGCGAGCCATCTTGTCGCCGTCCACGAGCACCGTCAGGTCCTCGCAGATATCAACCTGGGCTTCCTTGCGCTGTTCGTTGAGAATGGGATAGAACTCGTCGGCCACCTGCGCCAGCAATAGCCCCAAATCGACGTAAGCGCGGGTGAGCACGATATCGTGGAAATCAAAACGCGTGATGTCGAAAAACTCCTCGATGAGCGCGTCGAGCCGATGGGCTTTGTCGAGCGCCACGCCCGTAAAGCGTGCACGCTGCTCAAGCGGCAAATCGGGAGCCTCCTGCAGGAGCGAAAGATAGCCCACCACGCTGGCAAGCGGCGTGCGCAGGTCGTGCGCCAGGTACGTAACCAGGTCATCTTTGCGATGCGATTCGTCGCGCAAGGCCTGTTGAACCTTACGCTCGCAATCGCGCGCCCGGTTGAGCGCACCCTCGACCTCGAGAAAGTCGCCGTCGATGGTATCCCACGTGTCGGGGTTGTCGATCAGACGGTCCTGAATACGGGCGGCGATCACGCGGTCGGCACGCTGCTCGCCTTGCTCATAACCCTGGTAATACAGGGCACGCCCGCAAAAGAACAGGACACACACGGCGAGTGCCAGCACAAAGCCGAGCATGTTGAACACAAAGGCGGCATTAAAGAACACGGGCCCGCCAATACCGCCAAGCGCCATGGCCCCGATCGCCAGCGTAGTCGTCCACGCGGCACCGCCGATTACCACGCAGCGGCGAACGATTTCAAATCGATCGATCAGCAAGAAGCTAATGAGCAGAACTGCCAGGATACCAACGATATTGTCAATGCCAATGAGTAGCAGACTCAGCAAAAAGAGCAGCACCGTCGCAAGCGCACGGTTGTCGACGACCGCCCTTATGTATTCAAAGAGTCGATCGGGCACCTCGAATACCCGCCTATCGTCTTTTGTCATATCCACTTCCCCACCATCAAAGGCGTTATTCGATTATGTAGCCAACGCCCCAGACGTTTTTGATAAAGCGCGGCTTTTGAGCATCGTCGCCGATCTTTTCACGCAGATGGCGGATGTGCACCATCACCGTATTGTTGGAGCCGGGCATAAAATCCTCGTTCCACACCGCGCGGAACAGGTCCCCCACGGCCACCACGCTGCCACGATGCTCGACCAGATACAGCAAGATGGAATACTCGATGGGCGTGAGGCGCACCGGTGCACCGTCCACCGTCACACAACGAGCGTCGCGGTTGATCTCGAGGCCGTCGAGCTGGATGGTCGGCGACTCGACCGCCTGTGCGCGGCTGTCGTAGCTAGTGTAACGACGGAGCTGAGCATGAACGCGCGCAATGAGCTCCAGCGGACGGAACGGCTTGACCACGTAATCGTCTGCGCCCAACGAGAGGCCCTCGATCTTGTCATGTTGGGCATCGCGCGCCGTCAGCATAATAACGGGATAGGTATGGCTAGCGCGGATGGTGCGCAGCAGCTCAAAGCCGTCGATATCGGGCAGCATGACGTCCAGCAGCGCCAGATCGAACTCCTGCTCCAAAATCGCCTTGGCAGCATCTGCGCCGCTATAGGCAATCTGCACATCAAAGCCCTCTTTTGTAAGGTAGATACCGACCAGGTCGGCGATGGCCTTCTCATCATCAACTACCAAAATGCGCTCGTTCATGCGTGCTCCTCTCGCGCTCCATTATGCCCGAGGCAGTGTGCGCCACACACAACAAGCGCGGGCGATTAAGTCGACCTTAAGCACCTATATGTCCGTTCGGGCGCAGACATGGGCCGCGCACGCCCGCGCACTGATTGTCCGCGCCGGTAAACGATATACTTTGAACTCTAAAGAGACCATCCCGTCGAAAGCGAAATCTGTGAAGACCCTTAGTTCTCTTGTAAAGCGCTCCGCGCAACTGACCACCGGCATTGCCTGCGCTCTCGCCCTTGCTGCCGGTGCGCCGTCTATCGCCAATGCCCAGGTGCTTACGACCGATATCGTTTGCGGTAAGACCGCCGACGCCCGCGGCATCACGGCCGATAATCTGCCCGATATCGATGCGACCAACGCCATCGTCATGAGTAAGGACGGTTCCATCTATTACGCCCGCAGTGCCGACGAGCAGGTCAAGATCGCCTCAATCACCAAGGTCATGACCGCAATCTTGACCATCGAGAACTGCAAGATGGACGAGAAGGTCACGGTGAGCAGCGCCGCGGCAACCGTGGGCAATTCGACCGCCGGCCTGCTCGAAGGCGACGAGCTCACAGTGGAACAGGCCCTGCGCGGTCTGATGATTCCCTCGGGCAATGACGCCGCCATCGTGCTTGCCGAGCATGTGGGCAAAAAGATCGACCCCAAGACCAAAGATGCTGAGGCCACGTTTGTCAAGGCCATGAACGAGCGCGCTAAAGAGCTCGGCTGCACGGGAACTCTTTTTGAGAATCCGCACGGTCTGGACTTTGATGAGTGGGCCGGCGACATGCACTCGACCGCGCACGATGCGGCCCTGATGATGCAGGAAGCAATGAAGAGCGATGCGTTCCGCGAGATCGTGGCGAGCGATGATTCCTGGATTGAGGTTACAGGCGCCGATGGCTCCGACCACTCACATTCAATGGATACGCACAACGAGCTGCTGGGGCAGGACGGCAATATCGGCGGCAAGACCGGCACTACCGACGATGCCGGCTACTGCTTTACGGCAGCCTACGACCGCGATGGCGACGAGACCTATACCGTCGTTTTGAACTCCAGCACCAACGACCAGCGCTTTGCCGACACGGCCGCCCTTGCCAACTGGTACTACGGCCACAAGGTGACGGTTGCGATCGCCAACACGCAGGAAAAGACCGCCAACGGCAATCCGCTCATCGCGCGCATAAGCCAGACCGACTGGACGGACAAGACGATCGACGCCACACTCGCCGATCCCGCAGCTCAGGCGACCATCTTTTCGCTTGCCGGAGAAGTAACCGAAAAGGTTGCCTACGATGACCTTTCGGGCACGGTGCATGTGGGCGACAAAGTAGGTAGCCTCACGCTCAAACAAGACGGCATCAAGGTCGTTGTCACGGATTTGGTTGCCGATGAGGAAGGCTCGGGGCCGAATCCCATTGAATGGCTTCTTGTGAAGCTCGACCGCCTGAGTCGTCGCATCGAAAACCGTCCGCTTGCGGCAGAAAGCGAAACCGTAGCCAAGGCACCCGAGGTGTAGGATCGAAGAACAATACGCTCGCTGAAAGGAGACGTCCGAAAGGATGCCTCCTTTTTGAGGGTTCGAATCCCCAGCCGCCATTCTTGATAATAAAAAAGGGCCCCAAATGGGACCCTTCTACAAATTCATACTGGCGGAGAGCTGGGGATTCGAACCCCAGATGCCCTTTTGGGGCATACTCGCTTAGCAGGCGAGCACCTTCGGCCTCTCGGTCAGCTCTCCGTAACAGCCGTTCTATAGTAACCAAACAGCCGAAGTTGAGCAAGAGGGAATTTTCTAATTGCCTAGCGGCCTTTCCTCCTTGCAGTTTTCGCCCCTACCCCAGCGAGCGATTGAGGGAGCCGAGCTCATCGTTGCCCATGGTGCGCCACATTTGGAAGATGCAGACGCGCGCCAGGAAAAAGAAGCCGCTATCGACCAACTGCACGGCAGCATCCGCCAGCTGGTTGGCCACGGCGGACACGGGAGGCAATTCAAGCCCAGCCTTGCGGATGGTCTCGACGGCCTCCTCAAACGTCGGAGGCTCATTGACACCCATCTCATTCATAAGGCCCTGCATTTCCTCCAGTGCGTTGCTACCCGACTCCTCGCCGCGCGGTACCAGGCGGTAGCATGCCAGCGCGAGCTCGAGCTGGTCGCAGTTCCAATAGGCAAACGCCAAGCGATAGAACAGATAACCGATTGCGGAACGGTCGCTGGCAATGCGCAGGCCGTGGCGCGCCACCTCGATAATCTCGTCAAAGCGTTCCAGGCGCGCCAACACGTTGATGAGCGCAAAGTGCGATTGCATGGACGAGCGAGCCAGATCGTAAAGACGACGCACCTCGGGCAATGCCCGTTCAAAATCCTCCTGATCGGCGTAATAACTGCAGATCTCGTGCTGAGCAAAGTAGAGCGCGTCGGGAGCGCGCAGGATGCGCACCGAGCGATCTTCCTCCATTACCGGCAGCACCATACGCACCAGCTGGTTGTCGCAAAACTGCGTCTGAACCGGACCCGTTGCCAAAAGCTCGGCGACGGCGCACTTTGCCTCCAGCTCCTCAACAAGACGGGAGAAGCCCTCAAACGCACTTGCATGGTCAACTTTTACCTGCTCGCGCAACTCAACGACGCGCGCCACATACGGGTCATCGTCCTCCTCCATGACCTCTAGCTCATCAGCCGTATCGGCAAGCAGCAGGTCGCGCAACGCCGGCGGCAGCGAACGGTGGTCGTCACGCGGGCGAGCGTGAACCTCCGCAGGCTCAATCGCATCCGGTGCGTCCGACTCATATGCCTCAAGCATGCGCTTGCACGGCATATCGTCCATGTCCATGCTCTCAAGATCCTTGGCGACAGGCACGCAATTGGCCAGATAGGCCGCACGCCCAAAGGAATATGTTGCAATGACGCGCTCGCCCCGCTCGCCGTCGGGAGCCGCAATCTGAACATAGCAGCGCGAAATGCAGGCACCTGCGGCAAAACACGCCGCCGCAAGCGTAAGCGCCACGCGCGCGTCGTGCTCCGCGGCCCAAGTCGCGCGCATGTCCACGTCTAGCTCGCGCCAGACGTCATCCTGAGCGTCGTATTCACGTTGCGGCATGGCATCCACGACAGAGCGCCCAAACCGAACGAGCATAATCCCCTCGGCAACGTTTGCCCGATAGGTATAGTCGAGCCGTGTGACCACGTTGAGTGCCTCGACGATATGCGCGAAGCGGGTGCGCACGTCCCACTCACCGCCCGGCTGACAAGTCACCGTCCCCGGTTTGGCCCATGGGTTATCGCTCGAGGTCGTATCGAGCAGTCGAGGAACATCGTTGGTCGTCTTGGCAATATGCCACGCGTCAAAGAGCGCACAACCCTCAAAGCTCGGCGAGGACGCCGCGGGGACCAATCCAGCCCCAATGCGCTCAAGGATGCCGGAGAGGCGGTTGAGATGGCACTCGACGGCAAGCAGCATGTCAATCTCGTCCTGGTCCAGCAGACTACGATCAAAATTGAGATAGAAAAGCTTTGAGCGGTCGATGCGCGCTAGGCTCATTTCGGACTTGGCAGCAATGGTGCGCAGGCGGGGCAAGTCAATCTCGCTCATCAGGGCGGCGGCATAACGCTCGATACCGCTCGGATTCTCGGCATGGTCAACACGGTAAAGCAGCGTCTCGATAGCATCGGGGAGCGGCGCCGTGTCAAAGCCCAAAAACACCTCGACCGGCTCGGGCAACTTTACGAGTTTGATCTTGTCGACAGCGTTTTGCATGTCTGCATCGAGACCGTCGACGCCCGCCGTGTTCGCAATAGTGCTTTCGGAGTTGGCAAATATCACGTAGCGCAAGAACATCGAGGCCATAAACTCGCCGTAAGGAAGGGCGCGGGTCGAATTCCATGTCTCGAGGTCGGACTGCTCGCGCATGGGGCCTTCGGGAGAGCCGGCAGTTCGCGCACACGCGCGCATTGCTCCGTTGGCCTCCCTCACCATAATCTCGCCAATACTGGAATCGGACTCGTGAAGGACCAGCTCCATGTCGGGGTCCTCGGGCAACGGTGCTTCCCGAACAGGGCGGTCAACCTTATAAACCTTGCCCGACACGCTCACGTAGCCCAAGAGCGATATGTGGCTTTTGCCGACGAATTCGACGACGTAGCACGACTCTTTAGGATCCTCGCCAAAGACTTTCCAGACAACACCATACGAGCGCCCCGCAGGCTGCTCGGGCATCGATGGAAAACGCTTTTTGGGATCGAAAAACCTGAGCTTGTATGTCGGACGCTCTGCCACGAAATATCACCCTGATCGGTCGTCTAGAGAAGGAGCGGTCGCGGATGGGCCGCGACACCTACTCGGAATCTTACACGAGTCGATAAGAAATAGTCCGCTTCACGCTCGCGCCTCGACCGAGGTTCGAATCCATGCATGGTTGTCAAAAAGAAAAGCCCCCGTTTCCGGAGGCTTCAAGTTCAAATGGTGCGGCGTATAGGATTCCGCGCATCCGCTTCGCGGATCCGCACCGGCTTCGCCCGCCTGCCGGCGTGCTCGCCCGCTCGCTACGGACGCTCCGCGTCCGCTTCACGCTCGCGCCTCGACCGAGGTTCGAATCCATGCATGGTTGCCATAAAAGA